>JAICQL010000142.1 GCA_025937895.1 Polyangiaceae bacterium
AGGTACAGCGTAATCAGGACGATTCCCATCTCTCGATCTCCGATATCACCCGATTCGGCACCAAATGTCACGACGACAATCGTCGTGATGACCCTGGTGGCCATGACCTTCGTGGCCATGACTCTGGTGGCGATGGCTCACGTGACTCTGGCCGGCATGACACTGACCAGGATGATACTGACCCGCGCGGCCCCAAACAGCGCCCCGAGGACTCGGTCTTCGCAGGCACCATCCCTGAAGCAACCGTCCTTGAAAGAACTGCGGGTGAAGAAGGCGCCCCCCTCGCCTCCGCGCAGGCAGCAGCCTTCGCTGACACGGCGTCGCTGCACGGCTCCGACCTGCCGGCGCGGTGCTGCAACGGGAGTAGACCCTCGCTCCCTCGCGTGCGCTGGAAGCGTCCACGCGCTGGCGCGCACTGGAGCGCAGCCAGCCCGCCAACGGCGGCTGACCGTTGCACGTGCTGGGACAGGGGCATTTCGCCCCCCGCACCCGAGCGGAGTGGACACGAGTTGGCGTCGGTCTGGGCATGAACGATGGTAAGCAGGCTTTTTGAACCGGGCGCGCGCGATGTCCTCTACGTCGTAGACGTAAGCGGGTACGTGTTCCGCGCGTACCACGCCATTGCGCCGCTGACTAGCCCGAGTGGAGAGCCCACCCAGGCCGTCATGGGCACAGTGAACATGCTGGAGCGCTTGATCAAGGAGCGCAGTCCGCAGCTCCTTGCCGTGGCGATGGACTCCGGCAAGCAGACCTTTCGCAAGGAGCTGTATTCCGACTATAAGGCGCACCGCCCGGAGGCCCCGCCGGACCTTCGGCAGCAAATGCGGCGGGTCGAGCAGCTGCTGGCCGCACTACGGGTGAAGGTCTACGTGTCCGCTGGAGTCGAAGCGGACGACCTGATCGCGAGCCTGGTGGCAGAGGCTCGCAAGCGCGCGCTACGCGTGGTCATCGTCAGCGCCGACAAGGATCTGATGCCGCTCGTCGGGCCCGACGTGGTGCTCTGGGACACGATGCGCGAGCGTGTTTGGGGCCCCGAGGAAGTCTCGCAGCGCTTCGGCGTGCGTGTCAATCAGGTCCGCGACCTGCTGGCGCTGACGGGAGATAGCTCCGACAACATTCCGGGCGTGCCCTCCGTGGGGCTGAAGACTGCCCAGCAGCTGCTGGCGGCATACGAGGATATCGACGGCATCTATGCTCGCCTCGCCGAAGTGGAGCGCAAGAAGCTGCGCGAAACACTGGAGCAACACCGTGAGCTAGCGCTCCTGAGCCGCCGGCTGGTCACGCTGAAGGACGACTGCGAGCTCGATTTCGACCTGGCCCTGCTCACACCGCCCCCGCGCGACCATGAGGCATTGCGCGCCATCTACACGGAGCTCGGATTTCAGCGACATCTGCTGGCATTACAACAGCAGCTCGGCAGCTCCGCACAGCAGCAGCTCGGCAGCCCCCCTCCGGCGCCCGCACCAGCAGCGCCGCTGGAGGCCCCGCCCGTCGTCGCTGCGACTGCAGCCGAGGTCGCGGCGGCTGCGGCCCTTGCGGCCGGCGATGCTGCCTTGCCCGCCGTGCTGGGCAGCGCGCTCGAGCTGACGAGCTTGCTGGAGCTGGCGCAGCAGAGCGGCAAGCTGACCATCGCTCCCGCCGTGCAACGCGTCGGCAATCGCGATCATCTCATCGGGCTTGGTCTCGCCGTGCAGCCAGGCGGAGGCCATTACCTGCCACTGGCGCACCGCTACCTCGGCGCGCCCGTGCAGCTCACGGTGGCGGAGCTAGCTCGCTTGCTGCTGCCAGCGCTGGCCGATGGCCGGATAGCTGTGGCCGCCTACGATGTCAAGCGGCTGCGTGTGGTCCTGGAAGAGCTGCTGGGGCGCGGCTCGCTCGCCGGCGCGCGCTTCACATTTGACGTCTCCCTCGCCAGCTACCTGATCGATCCCGAGCTGGACAATGACCTGGCGGAGCTGGCGCAGCGCGAGCTCGGGCTACGCATCGGCACGACGGACACGCTGATGCGGCCAAAGCGAGGCGCGCACCTGCCCCTCGATGAAGCCAGCGCCGACGAGGTGGGAGCGGTGCTCGGCGCCGAGGCGATGGCCGTCCAGCGGCTGTGGCCGCTGCTGGAGAAGCGCCTGCATGAGAATGACCTGAGCAAGCTGTTCAACGAGGTGGAGCTGCCGCTCAGCGAGCTGCTGGCGGAGCTCGAGCTGCGAGGCGTGCTGGTGGACATGGGCTTGCTGGCACAGCTGGGTACGCAGATCCAGGTCCGGCTGCGCGAGCTGGAGGCCGAAGCGCAGGCTGTGGCGGGGCGCCCCTTCAACGTGCACTCGCCGCGCCAGCTGGAGACACTGCTGTTTGACGAGCTCGGGCTCAAGCCGCAGAAGCGCACCAAGACCTCGCGCTCGACCGACGCCGCGACCCTGGAGGCGCTGAGCGATGAGCATCCGCTGGCCGGGGTGGTGCTGGAGATCCGCAAGCTCGCCAAGCTGGAGGGCACCTACATCGAGGCGCTACCGGGGCTGATGCGAGCCGAGACGGGCCGCATCCATACGCGCTGGGGGCAGGCAACGGCTGCCACGGGGCGCCTCTCCTCGAGTGATCCCAACCTGCAGAACATCCCGATCCGCAGCGAGCTGGGCAAGGCCATCCGCCATGCCTTCGTCGCCCCACCCGGCCAGCTGTTGATCAGCGCGGACTATTCGCAGATCGAGCTCCGCGTGCTCGCGCACCTGTGCGCCGACCCGGTGCTGATCGAGTCGTTCCGCACCGCCGAGGACGTGCATGCCCGCACCGCGATGGAAATCTTCGGGCTCACTCCCGCCGAGCTCACGGCCGAGCACCGCCGGCGTGCCAAGGCGGTCAACTTCGGCGTCATCTACGGCCAGGGCGAGCAGGGCCTGGCCAAGAGCCTCAACATCAGTCGGGCGGAAGCCGGGCAGTTCATCGCGGCGTATTTTCGCCGCTATCAGGGCGTGCGCAACTTCATGGAGGAGACGCTGGAGAAGGCCAGGCGCGAGGGCACCGTGCGCACCCTGCTGGGCCGGCTGCGCCGCGTCCCAGAGCTGCGCAGCAGCCATCAGGGCCGTCGTGCCGCTGCGGAGCGCGTGGTGATGAACACGCCCATCCAGGGCAGTGCGGCAGACCTGCTGAAGCTGGCGATGCTGGCGCTGCGCGCTCCGGTGACCCCGGGCTGCCGCATGATCCTGACGGTGCACGACGAGCTGGTGTTCGAGGTGCCAGAAGCGGAGGTGGAGCAGGCGGCACCGCCGATCCGCCAGCGCATGGAGACCATTTTCCCGCTCGACGTGCCGCTGGTGGTGGACGTCGGCTACGGGAAGGCCTGGGACGAGGCACACTGAGGTGTTGCACGCTGCCGGAGCGCTGACGCCCCGGTTGCATGTAACTTTCCAGTGTCCGGCGCAAGGACGCGCAACGAGGACCCGCAATCGGGCAGCTCGGTGCGGCAGCAGGAGCGAGGCGAGCCGCAGCTAAGCCCAGCACGGCAAACACCGCTGCATATCAATGCGATTGCAAAGTCACGCCACGGGCGGCGCCGTGCACCAGGAAAGCAGGCAAAAGGCTCGTGGATGCAGGGCAGCGATAGCCGCTGGCCCTGCCGGCCTGGTATATTCGTGAGAGCACCCGCCCGCCAGCGCAACGATCCGTTCCCGCGCTGGCGCAACACTCACCGGCAGGCGAAAGAGGTCGGAAAGTCTGAGCTACGCGGCTGGTGCTCTCAGCAGAAATAATATACGTGCTGTGTGGCAAGCGCCTCGTATTGAGCCCTTTTCTCGGTTTGCGCCTCTGGTTCTCCGTTCCTCTGTCCCGTTTCTGTGCGGACGAAGCATTTGCTCGATGAAATCGTCAGCGCGGGCTCTGTCTGACCTCGACCGACCTCTCTCGAATACCTCTCTCACGACGACTTATGTGGAGCATGAAAATGAAGATCACTGATGTGCGCTCGACACTCAGATCCGGCGAAGCTTCTGGCAGGCGTCTGCGTCCGGCCACTGCAGCCCTCGCTGCGCTGTTCGTCAGCGCTGCCGTGATCAGCTGTGGTGGTGACGGCGATGATCCCGAGCCCAGCGACACGGGCCTCGCCGCCAACGCTGCTCCCTCCAACAACACCGCTGCGCGCGGTCCGGTCATCGCGAGCAGTAGCGTTACGCCGGCGCCGGAGGATACCGACCCCGGGGCTAGCGTCGGCGCCGCCGGTGGCGCCAACCTGCCCTCTGGGGAGGAAGAGGACGATGAAGACCCTGCCCTCGCTCCGCCCCGGCGTGGCGGCGGTGGCGGCGGTGGCAACAACAATAACAACGACCGCGACGACTGTGATGAGTCGACCTGTGAGGTCGATGGCGGCGAGTGTCAGGGCAACACGTGCGTCTTCCTCTGCGATGAGGACGCGGACGAGTGCAACGACGAGGAGGTCGAGTGCCCCGACAACATCGACTGTCGGGTGGAGTGCATCGACGACGATACCTGCTCGCAGCCGATCACCTGCCCCAACAACGCCAACTGTGACATTCAGTGTGAGGAGAATGACACCTGCACGGCGGCGATCGACTGCGGCGGTGCGGACGTCTGCGAGGTCAGCTGTCTGGGTGATGACTCGTGCAGCGTCGGCTTCAGCGTCAGCGGCTCGAACGACGACGTCAACGTCGACTGCGAAGGTGACCGTACCTGCACCGGTCTGATCGAGTGCGGCGCGGGCGGCAACTGCGACATCAACTGTACGGGCGACGACAGCTGCACCGGCGACCTGGACCTGGGCGCCGAGGTTGCCAACCTGGCGTGCGACGGTGACGGCGCGTGCACCGGCGTCATCACTTGCGATGACAACGGTGAGGACTGCAACATCCAGTGCGACGGCATCGACAGCTGCGTGCAGCCCATCACCTGCGGCGTCAACGCGCTGGTGGCCTCTTGTGACATCGACTGCCTGGGCAACGGCTCGTGCGCGGGTGGCCTGACCTGCAACGCCGAGCAGTGCTTGCTGGCCTGTGACAATGACGCCTGCACCGGCAACGTGTCCTGCGGCGTGGCCGACGGCGACACCATCGACTGCAACGTCGTCTGCGGGGACGACAGCTGCGACGGCACTGTCGCGTGCAACACCGTGGACGGTGACTGCGACCTGATCTGCAACGCCGCCGGCGCGTGCGGTGGCGCGCTGGACTGCAACGCCGATGAGGGTCTGTGCAACATCGACTGCGGCGCGGACGACACCTGCGCCAACACGGTCACCTGCAACTCGACCGACAACTGCTCCATCCTGTGCGACAACGACCAGGCCTGCCTGGGCGCCGTCACCTGTAACTCGGAAGAGGGCACCTGCAACATCAACTGCGGTAACAACGTCGCGGGCTCGTGTGCGGCTGCGGTCACCTGCAACTCCGATGAGAACTGCACGCTGACCTGCAACGCCGATCAGTCCTGCCTGGGCGCCGTCAGCTGCAACTCCGAGGCAAACTGCGCCATCAACTGCGGCGGCGACGGAGCGTGCACCAACACCGTCAGCTGCGATCAGAACAACAACTGCGACATCAACTGCAACGGCGTGGGCGCTTGCGATGCGGGTCAGGCCATCACCTGCGTGGCAGACGACGTCTGCGACGTGGAGTGCGCCAACAACCAGACCTGCGCGCAGAACGTGTCCTGCACGGCTGCCGATCAGCGCAACGAGTGCCCCGGCATCTGAGAAGCAGAGCGTAACGAGAGCTGCGACGAGTCTGAGGAGAGCATGGCAAGCCGACGGCGCCCGCTGAGGGCCTTGGTACTGACGTTGGGCGCCGTCTGGGCTGTGACCAGCTGCGGGCTCGTCGACGGAATTCTGGACGAAGATGAAGATGGGGACGAAGCGCCGGTCCAGACCGGCGCTGGTCTCACCCCCGGCGGCACCAATGCGGCGGCTGGGCCCTATGCGCCGTCGGGCAGCGGCGGCTCCGCCATGGCCACGGGCGGTGGCGGCGGTGAGGGGGGCAACGCTGGCTTCTCAGGCGGCGGCGCCGGAGGTGCCGGTTCCCTGCCCCCAGCTGCCGGTCAAAATGCCGGGCTGCCTGCCGGGCAGTCCCTGAATCAGAATCGGCTCGCCTGTGACTCGGCGCAGTGCCGCGCGGTGGGTGGCAGCTGCGAGGGCGACACCTGCTTCATCGAGTGTGATGAGGACTCGGTCGAGTGCAACGAGGAGCCGCTGGAGTGCCCCGACGGTGCCAGCTGCGTGGTGGACTGCGTCGATGAGGACAGCTGCCTCGACGAGATCATCTGCCCGAACGACGGCAACTGCGTCGTCAACTGCTCCGAGGCCGGCACGTGCGACCAGCTAATCGACTGCGGTGGCTCGGTGAACTGCGAGGTCAACTGCGACGAGGACGACTCGTGCCAGGGTGGCTTTGCCGTGATCGCGGACCAAGCAGCGCTCACTCTCGTCTGCCGCGGCGAGGCAAGCTGCAGCGGTGACAACATCGAGTGTGGCCCGGCGGGCTGCGCCATCAACTGCAGCGGGCAAGACAGCTGCGACAGCGACATGCTGCTGGAGGGCCGCGTTGCCACCCTGGCCTGCGATGGCACGCGCTCGTGCTCCGGAGCCGCGGACTGCTCGCAGACGCAGGAAGGCTGTCAGATCGACTGTCGCGGCGCCGACTCCTGCCTGAACAACATGACCTGCGGCACGGTGGGCTCTGTCCCGCAGTGCGCCATCAGCTGCCTGGGCCCGCGCAGCTGCGGCAGCAACGTCACCTGCGAGGCGGACACCTGCACCTTGCGCTGCGACAATGACAGCTGCCTGGGCGACGTGCTCTGCGAGCAGGGCACGGACACCTGCTCCATCAGCTGCGACGACGACAGCTGCGCCAACGACGTCACCTGCGAGGCCAGCGACGCCTGCAACATCGACTGCGACGGCAACGACTCCTGCCAGGGGCCCGTCAGGTGCGAGCCGCAGAACGGCAACTGCCTGGTGCTCTGCGGGGGTGACAACGCCTGCGAGTCGGTGGATTGCGTCGCGGACAATGGCGAGTGCGACATCGAGTGCGTCGGCGAGGACTCGTGCCCCAATGGCACGACTTGCGACGCCGAGGCGGAGCGCAACGACTGCGATCAGGACGCGGACTGAGCCCGTCCAGACTCAGCCCGGCCGAGATGAGCTGAGGGAGGGGCCGTTCGCCCCTCCCCTCACCACGAGCAACCCCTGGCGGGGCCCTGAAACGCCGCTCGCTCCGGCTCAGGCGCCGGGCGGGACGCTGTCGCGCAGCTTGCGCGAGGCCGGCGGCTTTGAGTTCGGGATCTGCATCTGTCCGCTGCGCCCGCTCTTGCCCTCGGTGCTGCTGTCCAGCGCGCCTGCCGCAGCGAGTGGGCTCTCCACCTTCTCCACCGGCATGGCGCTCGGTGCCTCCGAGGGCTTGGTGACAGGCAGCTGATACGAGCTGGCAGCAGCGGCCGGCTTGGCGCTTGGATCCACGCGCCGCTCCTTCGTCGGCTCCTCACCCACGTCCAGGGTGCACTCGCCGATCGTGAGCTCCATGCGCCCCTGCTCCGGAGCCAGCTTGACCTCCAGGTTCTTCGCCTTGATCACGGTCTTGCTGCCGATGGAGCCGGACAGGAACAGATCCCCGGCGTCGACGTTGCCCGAGAGCACGCCGCGCGAGCTGAGCCGGTCGGCCTTGATGGTGCCCTGAACGGTACCCGACACGGTGACGTCGAGCTCCGGCGCGGTCAGCTCTCCCTCGATGCGGCCGTTGACGACGACGGGGCAGCTGCTCTTCATCGTCCCTTTGAACTCGGTCCCCTGCTCAATCAGGGTGTGCTTCTCGGCTTTAGTTGCTTCTCGCGGCATGGCTATCCTCGACTCGTTTCAGGGGTTCCTTGATGTACAGGCGTAAGCGGCAGCCCGCCGCAAACCCGAAATGGGTCTCGGTGGCCGGCTGCTGCAAGGTGGTCGCCACGGCGCCCTGCTTGCTCACGACCAGCTCCACCGGCCCATCGAGGCCAACGCGGGAGCGCTCCAGGAAGCAGCCATTGACCCGCACTCGACCACCGACCACGCGACAATTCTCGAGCACACCCGACTCGCCGATGATGAGGCTTGCATCTTCGGCCATGTTCAGCTCGCAGTGCTCGAGCAGGCCGTCCACCTGCACCTCGGCACCGTTCTCGAAGCTGAGCTCCGCGTTGCGCAGCACGTCCCCGGGGCCGACATAGCGGCGCAGCCGCTGATCTTCACCGTCGTCGGCACCACCCGGGTTCTTCAAGAACTTCTGCAGGGTGACCCAGCGGCTGCCGTCCGCCTCACGGCTCAGATCGCAGCGCTGCGCCACGAAGGCGTCAGCGTGAGGCGTACCCCCGAGCTCCACCCCGAAGACGCGAGCCGACTCGATCACCGTCTTGCTGAAGGTGGCCCCAACGAAGCGCGCACGGCGCAGATCTGCCCTGGAGAAATCGGTGGCCTCGCACACGGCCTTTTCCATGTCCACCTCCACCATGGAGGCGCCCTGCAAGTTCACGCGCTTGAGCGAGGCGTTGCGCAGCACGCTCTCGTCCAGCACCGCCTCCCGCAGGTTCGCTCCCTCGAGCAAGGCATTGGCCAGTGAGGCGCGAGCGAAATTGCTCTTCTCGCCCTTGGCGCCGACCAGACAGGCGCTGTCCAGGTCGGCCTGCGAGAAGTTCGCCCCCGCGAGCATGGCGTTGGCCAGGTTGGCCGAGTCCAGCTGCGCGTAGCGCAGCTTGGCCTTCTCCAGATCCGCGCCCTCCAGGTTCGTGCCCTCCAGGTTGGCGCGGGACAGATCCGCCTTCTTCAGCTTGGCCGCGCGCAGCACCGCGCCGTCGAGATCGGCCTTCTTCAGGATCGCGCCTTCCAGGTTGGCTCCAGCAATGAAGGCCTCTCGCAGCGAGGCGCCGCTCAGATCTGCACCGGAGAGATCGGCGTTCTCGAGGTTGGCGCCCTCGAGGTCAGCGCGAGCGAGTTTGGCGTTGGCGAGCTTGGCGCCGGCCAGGTTCACTTGGCGTAGATCGGAACGTGCAAGATCCTCGCCCATTTTCACACGTTGCTCGATCGTTGCCCGAGTCGGCTTATCCATCGTTTTCACCCAACTTCCTCGTCCTTGGGGGGCTTAGGGGGGCGACGAAGGCTTGGCTTGTCGCCCTGAGCTGACTTCCTGCTCGCCGATCCAGCGCTGGATGCGCTCGATCTTGGCCTGCACCGAGCAGCGTTCAATCTCGGCTAGCGTCTTGGCCTCGCCCAGCTCGGCGAGCAGGAGATTCAGTTGTGCAACGTCGATTTGACGTTGCTTGCGCGTTTGCCGGCGGGCCCCCGAGTCCTCGCCCTCCGACGCCCGCTCAAATGCTTCCGCCGAGGCCTCCAGCGCGGACAGCCGCTCGCGCAACGCCACGGACCTGCCCACCAGCGCGATGCTGGGGCCACGCCGGACCCTTGCCTCGAGATAACCCTGGAAGATGCTCGCCACCTGGGCCGCCGCGTCCGCGGGGGCCTCCAGCTTGGCAGATAGATCCTCGGGGCTCAAGCGGCCCAGGGTCTCCAGCGAGAGGGGACCTTGATCCTTGAGCTGGCGGGAGATCACCGGGTTGGCCTGGCTCAGCTCATCGAGCAGCTGATCGACGATCAATCGCTCGCGAATGGCTTTTTGCCCCGTGACGTCCATGCGCTTGGCGAGCGCCAGATCCACGGCCACGACGTGTCCATACAGCCGCTGCCGGTTCTCCTCATTGAACGCGCCCGGCTGCTCCAGATCATTCGCCAAGGTGGTGAGCGCCTTCTCCAGCGCGGGGTTGCCCATGGCGGCGTCGCCAGCGAGCAGCCGCCCCACGGCGGCACGCAGCGGGACGAACCAGGCGTCGGAGGCGCAACCCAGCGCCAGATCCAGGGCGAAGGCCAGCAGCAACTCCAGATCCGTGCTGGAGATCTGCTGCACCGCGCGTGGATCGTGGCGAGAGCGAGCGTGACCGAGCCCCGGCGAGGTCTCTTCCTTTTCCAGACGTGCAACGGGCGAGACGGAGGGCGGTGAGGAGACGGGCTGCGCTGGTGCAGCAACGTCCTCGAGGGCCCCTGGGCTTGCTTCCGGCGAAGGTCCCGGCGGGGGCTCCAGCCAGACACCGGTCTTGGCGGCGCTCGACAGGTCCGCAGCGCCGGCCTCGGGTGTCGTGGCGGCCGCGCCGGGCGTGCCGTCCAGCTTCGCGGGTTCCTCGGGCTTGCCGGGCTCGGCGGGCGGCGGTGCGACGCCGACCACCGTCTTCTTCTGCTGCGATGCAGCGAAGGGACCAGCGGACACGGCGTGCGCGCCATGAGCTGGCGAAACGGACGAGTAGAAGCCGGGAGACTTGCTGTGATCACGGCGGGGCCGCAGCGGCCCGGGCACGTTCGCGCTCGCGGGTTCCAGCATGCCCGCAGGCTTGTCAGCGGCGGGCTTGTCCCCCGCTGCCGCCTTGTCTGCGGCGCCGGCAGCCGTGGGCTTGGCAGGAGCCGTCTTGGCAGCGGCCTTGACTGCTGCGGCGCGGGCCGGCGGCGCCTTGCCGGGCTCCCCGGCGAGCTTGGGGGCAGACGTGACCACCGAGTCCTCGAGCGCGCGCCGGCGCTCGGGCGGTGCGCCGCGCGGCGTGGGGGCGGGCTTGTCCGCCAGCTTGTCAGCGGCGAGCTTCTCCGCAGCGGCGGGGGCGGCTGGCTTGTCTGCGGCAGCGGCGGCTGGCTTGTCCGCGGCAGCGGCGACTGGCTTGTCCGCGAGCGGAGCGCTCGCCTTCTCCGCGCCGCCGGCTACCGCTGGCTTCTCCGCGATGGGCGCCGTTCCACCGAGCCTCACCGTACCGCCGCCGAGCCTGCTCGGTGGTGCCTTCGGCGGTGGAGCCGCCCTCGGAGAGGGCGGTGGCGGTGGAACAGCCGCCACGGGCGGCGCCACTGCCGGCGCGGGCGGCGAAGCAGCGGCGGGAGGTGCGGGTGGCTTGGCCCCGGGCGCAACCACGGGCACCTTGGCCGTAGGGGGCTCGTCCGCGGGGACCGGCGCCTTTGCCTCCGACTTGGACGGGGGTGCGGCGGCGGCTGGCGGCTGTGCAGCGCTCTCGGGTGCTGCGGCCCGCTCAGCTTCGGGCGATGACCGAGGGGGACCAGCCGACTCTGATTTCGGAGCGCCTCCGTCTCCGCCGAAGAACTTTGAGAGAAATCCCATAACCGAGGAGCCGCAACCAGGGCCCGAACCCACGGCGAGCGGGCACGAGCCGAGTCGCGTACGTTAATGAAACGGTCAGTCGAATTCAGACTTTAGCCATAGAAACACGATGGTCGCAGAGACCCGCGAGATCGTTCTCAGCCCCCTAGCCGAGAGGGTGCGGAGCCGAGACACCGAGCTCTGCAGGTCATCCCAAACGTGACGGCACGTGCTAAGTCGACGCGCATGTCGGGCCGGAAATTCAGCCATTCCGCGCGCACCTCCGGCGCCGCTGTACATGCGCGGAGTGCCGGCGCCGGGCGTGTGCCGGAAAAAGAACGCGCTTGCCGGGCGTGCGAGCTCGACAGCGAGCGGTGATGGCTGCCGCGCCGGTCTGTCCTCATCTCTCGGCGTGTCCGGGCTGCCCCCGATTTGGAGCAGCGGGGCCATCGCCGCGCGCGCTAACGCAACTGCAGCAGCTGTGCGAGGCCAGCCGTGCTCCCCTGGAGGTCGAGAGCGGTGCGCGGCTCGGCTTTCGGCATCGCGCGCGCCTGGCCGTGCGCGGTCGCGCCGGCCGCCCCAAGATCGGCATCTTCGCCGAGGGCAGCCACCAGCTCGTCGATATCCCGAGCTGCCCCATCCACCACCCGCTCATCAACGACACCGCTCGCGCGCTCAAGGCGTGCATGCGCGAGCTGAACGCCACCAGCTACAGCGAAGCGGCTCACGCCGGGCTGGTGCGGGCGCTGCAGGTGGTGGTGGAGCGCCCCTCGCAGACGGCGCAGGTCGTGCTGGTCTGCAACGAGCCGACACCGGCGGCTGCGCTGCCGCTGCTCGAGCTGCTCGCGCAACGCATGGGCGAGCGCCTGCACAGCTCGTGGTGGAGTGGCAACATCGAGGTCACCAATCGGATCCTCGGCGACGATCTGGCGCTGTGCTCGGGCCCCCCACACGTGGTGGAACAGATCGGTGGGGCACGGGTCTTTTTTCCACCGGCGGCCTTCGGTCAGAACAACCTCGAGCTGTTCGATCGCATGGTCGAGCGCATTCACGCCAGCGTGCCCGACGGCAGCCGCGTGGTCGAGCTGTACGCCGGCTGCGGCGCGATCGGGCTCGGCCTGGCGCAGCGCTGCCGCGAGCTGGTGTTCAACGAGCTCAGCCCCGCCTCACTGGCTGGGCTGAGCCTGGGCATCGCCGAGCTACCCGAGCACGTCCGCCAGCGCGTGCGCGTGGTGCCTGGCGCCGCGGAGCACACGGAGGCGGAGCTCACGAGCGACACGCTGGTGATCGCCGACCCGCCGCGCAAGGGCCTGGAGCCGGCTCTCCTGGCAGCTCTCGGGCGCAAGGCTCCAGAGCGGCTCGTCTACCTGAGCTGCGACCACGACTCGCTGCTGCGCGACGCCGCGCTGCTCGGCGAGCTGGGCCTGCGGCTGCAGCGGGCCACGGTGTACGATGCGTTCCCGTACACCGAGCACGTCGAGACGCTGGCGGAGTTTGCGCGCAGCTGAGCGAGCTACCGCTCAGGCAGCAGACTGGCCGAGCCGCCTGCGGGCTTCGCGATACAGCTCCTGCACCCGCTGCTCGGGGCAGCTCAGGATGGCGGCGATCTCGGCGAACGTGCAGCTCTCCTGACAGCGCAGGCCAACGACCAGCTGCAGCTCCTGCGGCAGCGCCTCGAACGCCAGCGCCAGGCTCTCCAGGCGATGCACGCGCGAGGGTGGCTCCGAGTCGGGCGCCGTCGCTGGCTCGGGCGGGCTCAGCACCGGCGGCGGGGGAATGGACCGCAGCCGCGGCGCAGCGCCCATCACGCAGTTACGGCCCCGCTGCTTGGCCATGTGCAGGCGCCGATCCGCAGTCTGGATCAGCTGCTCCAGATCGGCCCCGCCGGTACAGTCGAGAGAGGCGCAGCCCGCGCTCAACGTGACCGCCAGGGCCTGCTCCGGCGAGACGGCAATGCTCGCATCGGCCACCACCCGCCGGATGCGCTCGGCCAGCGCCTCGGCGCCGGCGATCGAGGTCTCCAGCAGCACGATGATGAACTCCTCACCGCCGTAGCGCGCAAGCAGGTCTTCCGTGCGGATCTGACTGGCGATCAGCTCAGCCACCCGCTCCAGCACCAGGTCGCCCGAGAGGTGACCGTGCCCGTCATTGATGCGCTTGAAGTGATCCAGATCGAGCAGGATCACCGAGATGGAGCTCGCGTGCCGCTCGGCGAAGGCTATCTCGGCCGCCAGGTGCTGCTCCAGGTGACGGCGGTTGTACACGCCGGTCAACGGATCGTGGTGGCCCAGATCACGCAGGGAGCTGAGCGCGAGCTGCTCGTCCTCCTGGACGATGGAGAAGCGAAAAGTGACGCGCGAACCGAGTTGCACCACGCTGCCATCCCGCAGCTCGGCGCTGGTCACCCGCTGGCCGTCGACGAAGGTGCCATTGGCCGAGCCCAGATCTCGGATGAAGAAGCCACCCTGCTCGCAGCCGATCTCGGCGTGCTGGCGGCTGACGGACTCATCCTCCAGCCGCCCCTCCGCCTCCCAGGCACGCCCCAGCCGCAGCCTGTCGTGCAGCGGGATCAGCTGGCCGCAGCCGCGCCGATCGGTGCGCAACAAAACGCCGCCGCTGCGCGGCTCGCCCGCGCGCTCCGATCCTCGCGCCAGCTCCTCGATCAGCGTGTCTCGCTCGGCGCCGCGCTCCGACCGCGACAGGCTGCGAGCCACGGCCTGCGCCGATGAGCGTATGGATGGCTGGATGGAGCGACCGCGCTCCGGTTCGACTACTCGCGTGGCCCCCCCCGCTGGATGGCTTGCATCTCGGGGCATCTAATCGCGCTCTTTCCTAGAATTGGAACAAGCTTCCAATCTAGTTCAGCAAAGGATCACCCGCCAGGACGAGGCCGCAAATTGGTAGCGGGATGTCGGCCCCACCCGCCAGTGTAACACCTGGTGCAACACCAACCCTCGGCAACGGTGTTGCACCACGCACGAGCCAGCTCCTGCACGTCACGTTCACCAATCACATGCACGTCACCCGTGCCCAACCCCTGCGCGACAGCCCGTGCCCGTGCCCGTGCCTGTGCCCGTGCCCGACCCTGCACGGCGCCCCGGTGCCCGACCCTGCAGGACGCCCCGGTGCGCGTGCCGACGAGTGACGACGGACGACGACAGGACAACCCGCGTCCCCAGGGAAACCAAAGAGCGGCCCCCGGGAAACTCCTCCGAGACTGCTCCGCGGTCACCCTGCTCGCAGCTGAACCGAGGAGGTCCGAATCGAAACACCACTACCAGCCGCGACGAGGAGCGAGCTACTGGCCACTACCAAACGCACCCTCCGAACAGACAGCCCGGCTTCCGTGGTCCAGGAAAGCCTCAGCTCGACAAACGGTGCCCAGAAAAGACGGGCCTCTATATGGAAATGTTTTCCCCGGGTGCAAGTATGGATGTTATCGAGATTTGTCCTGTAGAAGGCCGTGGGCGCGCCGGCGGGGCCGGTAGCCCAGGGTAACCTCCAGCGAGCCAAACCATGAATGCGACTGCGAGAACCATGCTGCGCCAGCTGACCCCGGAGCGCGGCTTCGATCTGATCCGCATCTACCTGGGCATCGGCTTGACGGTGCGCGGGATCTTGTTCCTCCTGGACCCGACCTGGATCGGCTCCCTGCTGGAGACGAGCGGCGAGACGCAGCTGGCGGCGCGCGTGATCGCCCTGGGCCACATCCTGGGCGGGGCGCTCTTGGGCCTGGGCCTGTTCACCCGCTTCGCCGCCGCCATTCAGGTGCTCCCCGTGTTCGGTGCCCTGGTGCTGGTGCACGCGCGCGACAACCTGGCCAGCCAGAACCAGTCGCTCGAGTTCTCGGCGCTGGTGCTGATCATGCTGGTGTTCTTCGCGTGCTTCGGCGCTGGCGAGTGGTCGCTCGACCACCAGCGCCGCGCCCAGCGCTAACCACCCCGGGCGCACACGCCCGCCAAGTCGTCACCACGCTCACGCGTCGCGACTCGCGACTCTCACCGGGCGCCCTTGCTCGAAGCGCTGCGGTGACCGCGCGCAGGGCTCTGCGGTGACCGCGCCAACTACTCAGCGGCCACCGGCACGATGCTTCTTCGATTACTGCACGAAGTGCTTTTCGAGCAGGCGCAGATCCAGGTTTGGATAGACCGGGAACTGCTCCAGCAGCGCCGCCACCCTGCCCCGCGCCTCGCTGAGCGCCGCCGGTGCGATCGTGTATTTGGCCTTGCTGGGCGCGCCGCTGGCTGACGCCTCGGGCTTGGAGCTGGCCAGCACCAGCTTCAACACGGCAGCGATCTCCTGCATCTGCTGCGGGCCCATGCCGAGGGTTGTGGTGGCGGGGGTGCCCACGCGCAAGCCGCTGGTGTACCAGGGGCCGTTGGGATCAAACGGCAGCGAGTTGCGGTTCAAGGTGATGCCGATCTCGCGCACGATGCTCTCCGCCTGGCGCCCGGTGAGGCCAAACGGGCGCACATCGATCAGCAACAGGTGATTGTCGGTGCCCTTGGTGGCCACCGTCATCCCCTGCTCGACCGCGGCCTGCGCCAGCGCTCGCGAGTTCTCCACGACGCGGGCCGCGTAGCCACGAAACTCCGGGCGGCTGGCTTCGATGAAGGCCACCGTCTTGGCGGCCATCACGTGCGGCAAGGGCCCGCCGATCACCAGCGGGCAGCCCTTGTCGACCTGATCCTTGAACTCCTCCGTGCACAGCACCAGGCCACCTCGCGGGCCGCGCAGCGTCTTGTGCGTCGTGGACGTGACCACGTGCGCGTGCGCCACCGGGTCTTGATCGCCCTGGAACACCTTGCCCGCGACCAGACCGGCGAAGTGCGCCATGTCCACCATCAGCACCGCGCCCACGGCGTCCGCGATCTGGCGCATGCGACGGAAATCGATGCTGCGTGGATAGGCGCTGTAGCCCGCCAGCAGGATCAGCGGCTTCACCTCGCGCGCCTGGCGCTCGATGGCGTCGTAGTCGAGCAGCCCGGTGCTGCGGTCCACGCTGTAGCTGTGCACGTCGAACATGCGCGCGGACACGTTGAAGCGATAGCCGTGGGTCAGATGCCCGCCGGAGTAGTAGTCGAGCCCGAGCAGCCGCTGGTTGCCCAGCTCGCGCCGCAGCTCGTTCCACTGCGCGGGGCTGAGCTGCGACGGGTTCTTCTCCCCCAGCTTCTCCAGGCCGGGCACGCCCACGCGCGTCTCCAGGATGGCCCAGTAGGCGATCAGGTTGGCGTCTGCGCCGCTGTGCGGCTGCACGTAGGCGTGGGCCGCCCCGAACAGGTTGCGTGCCGTCTCGCACGCGCGGGCCTCGATGGCGTCCACGTTGGCGCAGCCCGCGTAGAAGCGGTGCTCGGGAAAGCCCTCCGCGTACTTGTCGGTGAGCAGGTTGCCCATCGCCAGCTGCGTGGGCAGGGAGCAGTAGTTCTCCGAGGCGATGAGCTTCAGGTTCTTGCGCTGATCCGCCAGCTCTCGCACGATCGAGGCGGCGACCTCCGGGGACACGCTGGCCACCTCGGTGAGTGAGGCGAGATACGCCACGAAGGCACTATCGACACGGTCGGGAGCGGTCGAGCTGAGATATTCACGGAGAGCGCCGGAGCCTGCCATTTGCTGCCTTTCGGAAGGGACCGGGGTGGCACATAGGGGCGTGCTCCGCGGCTTGCCAATGAAAATCCGCCGCGCAGGCCGACTTTGCGGGCCCGCCAGCGCCGTCGGCCCGTCCGACCCCGCGGGAAGTGCCCTCCCCGATGGCGGCTGCTGCCGCCAGCCGGCGTGCGCCGTGCGCGCATCCAGCGGCGCGCTACACTCACGCACATCAGCCGGGCATCTGCCCCGCATGCTCACCAGCGTGTGTCCCCCTTCGCTCCGAAGCGGCTCTATTTTCGCTCGAATCGGGCCACTCGCCAGCTAGCAAGCTTGCCCGCGCGCTGCGCGCAGGGGTATTGATGAAACAACCTACCGCCCCGGTTCGGAAACCCCGAAGAGGAGAGCAACATGGACAGCAGCCTGGTAGAGGAGCTCACGCGCCGCTTACCCACGTCCGAGCTCGTCAAGATCATCAAGGGTGCGCTGGAGTGCGGTCGCCGCAACGTGCCCTTCACCGAGTCGGACCTGCTGCGGGCGATGACGTTTGGTCCCGGTACTTCGCCGGGGCGCGGCAGCGCCGGGCGCGAGCTGGACCCGCAGCGGCCGCGCTGAGCACGGCAAGGCCAGCAACCGCGCGCACTCGCGGCGCGCTGCGGGCCAACGCTCGCTGGCACCCCCCAAGCCTCGTGGCGCACAGGGCGTGCTTGCCCCTTTGCCGTGGCGCTACCGGCGAATAAAGTCCGGGCCTCATGCTGCTCGGAATCGATCCTCTGCTCGGCCCCGAGTGCCTGGCGGCGCTGCGCGCGATGGGGCACGGTGACTCGCTGGTGCTGGCAGATGCCAACTTTCCTGCCAGCTCCAGCGCGCAGCGGCTGATCCGCATGGAGGGCGCGAGCCTGCTCTCGGCCCTGCGCGCCGTGCTCAGCGTCCTGCCGATCGATGACTTCGAGCCGGCGCCGCTGAGCAGCATGCAGGTGGTGGGCAAGCCCGATGCGGTGCCCCCGATCTTGCAAGACATGCAGCTGCTGGTCGATCGCATGGTGCCGGGCGCACCGCGCATCGTGCCGGTCGAGCGCTTTGGCTTCTACGAGCTCGCGCGCCGCGCCTACGCCATCATCGCCACCGGCGAGCGCGCCTTCTACGGCAACCTGATCTTGCGCAAAGGCGTCATCCCGCCCGATCTGCACCCCGCTTCTCCACCCCACGCCTCTATCCCACGCCTCCATCCCACTCACCGGAGCCAGCTCATGACCGTCCTCAAGCCCCTCAGCCAGCGCAAGCTGGGCAGCTCGCCGCTACACGTCACCGCGCTGGGGGTGGGCACCGCGCCACTCGGTGACCTGTACCAGCGAGTGCCGGAGCGCGACGCGGAAGAGATGCTGCGCAGCGGCTACGAGCTCGGGCTGCGCCTGTTCGACACCGCGCCGCTGTACGGCTCCGGGCTGGCGGAGCACCGCACCGGGCACGAGCTGCGGCAGCGCCCGCGCGACAGCTTCGTGCTGTCGAGCAAGGTGGGCCGCCACTACCGCGTGGCGCCGGGCCACAAAGACTACGGCAACTGGGCGGGCGGGCTCGAGTTCAACGAGGTGCTCGACTACAGCTACGATGGCGCGATGCGCTCCTTCGAGCAGTCGTTGCTGCGGCTGGGCCTGGCGCGCATCGACGTGCTGTTGATCCACGACGTGGACGTGCACACGCACAAGAGCCGGCAAGAGGCCGATCGCCGCTTCGACCAGGCGATGGAGGGTGCGTATCGCGCGCTCGTGGAGCTGCGCCGTAACGGCGACGTGAAGGCCATCGGCGTGGGCGTGAACGAGGCCGACATGTGCGCGAAGTTCGCGCGCGCGGGCGACTTCGACTGCATGCTGCTGGCGGGGCGCTACACTCTGCTGGAGCAGGGTGCGCTCGATGAGTTCCTGCCGCTGTGCGAGCAGAAGGACATCGGCGTGCTCGCCGGTGGCGTGTACAACTCGGGCATCCTGGCGTCGGGGCCCGGGCAGGGCGCCAAGTACAACTACGCCGAGGCTCCAGCCGCCGTGCGCGACCGGGTGGCAAAGCTGGACGAGGTGTGCCGCGCGCACGGGGTGCCGCTGGCCGCCGCGGCGATCCAGTTCCCGCTGGCCCATCCCAAGGTGTCCAGCGTGGTGATCGGCGCGATCTCTGCGGCGGAGATCCGCCAGAACTTCGAGCTGATGAGCCAGCCCATCCCGCCCGCGCTGTGGCGCGACCTGAAGGCTCAGGGGCTGGTGCGCGCCGAGGCGCCGGTACCCGGCTGAGCCGAGGCGCCGGAACCCGGCCGAGCCGCGCCGCTCACAGCCGCGCGGCGGCGGACAGCGCGCGATCGACGATGGTCTGCGCGAGATCCAGCGAGACGTTCAGGGCCTCGATGCCGCTGCCGGCCAGCGGCGCCGGCTCCTTCGTGGCGTCCTCCAGGCGCGACACCAGCAGATCCGCGAGACGCACGAGCCGCAGGCGCTCGCTGGCGGGGCCCTCGTTATCCTCGTGCCGGCGGCAGACCTGCACGATGTCGTCGGGCAGGGCCCAGCGCATGGCCAGCTCCGCGCCGGCTCGCGGATGATACTTGCGCACCAGCTGCGCCGCCTCTTCCGTGGAGGGCACGGCCTTGGCCTCGTCCAGGATGCGATACACGCGCGACTCGCCGATGTCGTGCAGCAGACCGCACAGATAGGCGTCAGAGATGTCCAGGCCGAGCAGCGGCGCGGCGATGCGGCACAGCACGCCGCACAGCACGCTGCGCCGGAACGAGGCCTGAACCTCGCTCTGAAAGTGCTTCATGCCGGTCATCGTGGAGGCGTACACGACCTGGAACACCAGATCGCGCGACGCCGCCAGTCCGATGCGAGCCACTGCGTCGTGCACGCTGCGGATGGTCTGCCCGCGCGAGTACAGCGCCGAGTTGGCAGTGGCCAGGAAGCGCGCGGCGATGGGCGGGTCCTTCATGATCAGCTCGGAGAACTCGCGCACCGTGCTGTCAGCGTTGTTGGCGATCTCCAGCGCCTGCGCCGCCACCTGCGGCAGCAGCGGCAAGGCGGCGCGCCCGCCCTCCAGCGTCTGGATGAGCGTGGCCTCGATCATGCTCACCGCCGAGCTGGGGATGGGGGAGAGCAGGTGTTTGGAGATCTGAACGTTGATTTCGTACGTCATCGGGTATTCTCTCGCAGCCACTGGCGCATGGCGCTTTCGCCCGCGTCCTCTTCCGGGGCCACATACGGCTCCGCCATCAACACACAATCGCGCCCGGCGTTCTTGGCGCGGTACAGCGCGGCGTCCGCTCGGCTGAGCAGTGCCGCCACGTTGGGGTCAGGCGACGCCGGATCGAACACGGCCACGCCGATGCTGATGGTGATGCGCTCCGGGCCGCCCTGCGCCGCCAGCCGCAGGCCGGCCACGGCGCGCCGGTGCCGCTCGGCCACGCGCTGCGCCTCGTGCGCCGACACATGGCTCACCACCAGCACGAACTCTTCGCCGCCGTAGCGGCCACACACGTCACCTTGCCGCCGCTCCTTCGAGAGCGTCTCGGCCACGCGCTGCAGCGCCAGATCGCCGACGGCGTGACCGAAGGTGTCGTTCACCTTCTTGAAATGGTCGATGTCGGCGAACAGCACCGCGAACGGCTGGCCCGCGTTCAGCGCCTTCTCCACGCACTCGAACAGGGCGCGGCGCGCCAGGGCGCCGGTGAGCGAGTCCACCGCGGCGCGCGAGCGCAGGTTATTGCGCTCGCCGCGCAGGCGCTCGATGGCGTCGCGCATGCGCTTGTTGCGCAGGTGTACGCGAATGCGCGCACGCAGCTCGCAGCGGAAGCGCTGATCGAAGGAGCAATAGTCGTCGGCGCCGGCCAGTAGCGCGGCGGCCGCCTGCTCCGGCTCCGGCGGGGTCGGGGCGATCAGCATGATCGACGCACTCCGGAACGCCTCCATCGTGCGCACCTCGCCGCACAGATCCAGGCTGCGACCGTGCGGCTCCTGGACCATCAGGATCAGATCCACGTTGGTCTTGGGGTGCGCCAGCAGCATCTCCGGCGTGGCCACGGGGGTGGCCTGATAGCCCTCCCCCATGCACAGCTGCAGCAGCTCCTGCCGTGGCCCGGCTTGTTCCGCCACGACCAGCACGTGCTGCAGCGCATCTGCCCAGAGAGGAGCTTCCGATATCCACGATAGGCGCTCGGCTTGCCCCACGTTGCTCCAGATCGGCTGTCGCCATGCCGGCTTGAACACCCCGGCGAGGTGCGGACCGGATCAAACGCCCGTACTGCAAGCTTTTCTGTCGGGCAGCTACTGCGACCAGCGCTCCAGCAACGACTGCACCGCTACGGGGCCGCCAAACGCCCCACCAAAGCGGGCCAGCCACACGCCCACCAGCAGCGCCCCGAGCGACCAGAGCAGCGGCTTCAGCCTACCGACGGTGACCAGCGACGGCCAGCCACGCACCTTGCCCGCGACGAGCGCCAGCGCCCCTGCCGCCAGCAGCGGCACCAGCAGCGGCGATAGCGGGTGCAAGTCGACGGCCTGGTGCCAGTCGCCGTGCAGAAGGGCCCAGGTTGCCCGGGTGAGGCCGCAGGTTGGGCACGGGAGGCCGAACAGGGCCGCCAGGGGGCAGAAGGGGGTCAGGGGGGTCAGGGGGGTCAGAGGGGTCAGAGGGAGCCGGAGAAGAGGGAGCCCGGAGAAGAGGGAGCCCGGAG
>JAICQL010000093.1 GCA_025937895.1 Polyangiaceae bacterium
CGGCGCCAGCGGGTGGCGCCACTGCACGACCTAGGAGCGACCTCAGTCAAACTGTAGCACGGGCCCCCATCTCACCACCCTCCGGGCAACGTACGCGCGTAGCGAGCATTACGCCGCGAGCCTGCAAACGCAAGCGTGCCCGCTTGCCCACGAGCTCGAGCGTGACCGCGAGCCTGCAACACGCGAGCGCGGCCGGCTCACTCCGCGGGGCGCACTGCCCACGGCAAGCTGGAGCGCGGCAACGGTGCGGCCGTCCTCTCCAGAGGACACGACAGCCCTGGTTTTCTGCGGTGTAAACCCCGGTAAACCTCGAGCCCGCTTACGCGAGCCCGGTTCGAGCGTAATACTGTCGCTAGCTCTCGCGATCATGTTGCCGTCCGTCTCGTGCGGCCGGCACGCCGCGGAGCCAGAGAGGCCTGGGGCTGCCAGCTCCACGAGGCTCGTGCTCGTGGAGCGGCGCGATGGGCGCTGCCGAGCGGGCGCGCAGCAATGCGCGCGCGCTGGAGCGGCAGGTACGCATCAAACAGCCTGTGGACTGTGCTCACGACCCCAATCCCGACATTCCCACAGCCCACAGCTCACCAACGAATAGCCCACAGCCCAAATCGTGCGGAGGTGCATCGTGAATATCAGCCAAGAAATAGCGTCGAGCGAGAGCCGCAGGGTCAAAGCGCCGTGCTGGGCCAGGCCCAGCGACGGCCAGAGGAACGAGAACGAAGGCCACATGGCGCGGACAAGCCGCGCGCGCGACACCGGCCGCGATGAACTCGCCCTCCACGTTGCCAGCGCGTACGCCGAGGGGCAGCGCACCTGGCCGCAGCTGGCGCTGCCGTTCGAGCACTTTCGCGCGCACTGCGAGCGGGTGCTGGGCAGCGCGCCACCCGCCAGCTGGCGCGCGCATGGCGCGGAGCTGTACCTGTGCTGCGCGTGCGCTCAGGGTGACCCGGCTGCGCACCTGGCACTGCGCCGCGAGCTGCTGGCGCGAGTGGAGGCTGCGCTGCGCCGAGCGCACTCGGATCAAGAGCTGGTGGCGGAGTCCATCCATGCCCTGGAGATCAAGCTGCTGGTGGGGCCGCGAGCAAAGATCGCCAGCTATGCAGCGCGCGGCCCGCTGCTGGGCTGGCTGCACATGGCCGCGCGGCGCTCGGTGCTCGACCAGCTCACGCGCTTTCGTGCGCGCAAGCCCTGGTTGGACAATGCCTTTGCCCTGGAGGAGCCGCGCAATCATCAGCCCGACCCCGTGCTCGGCATCCTGCAGACGCGCTACGCCCCGAGCCTGCTCGCGGCCGTGAGGACCTCGCTCGATGGCCTGTGCCTGGAAGACCGCGAGCTGTTGCGCCAGGCGCACCGGGAAGGTGCGACCATTGAGACCCTGGGAGAAGCGTACGCCATTCATCGCTCGACGGCTGCGCGGCGCCTGCAGCGCGTCCGGCAACAAATTGCAGACGCGGTCCGCCGGGAGCTGTCGCGCGCATTTTTGCTCTCGGATGCCGAATTCGATGAAATCGCCGCCGCGCTGCGCGAGCAGCTGGCCCCGGCGCTGTCCGGGCTGCTCGGTGGGGGCGGCGCGTCGCCGGCACCTGGTGTTGCACCAGTGGACCACAGGCCCCGGCACTGTGCAGGTCACGCTGGCAGACAGTCCACGAAGGCGGATGGCGCGAGCAGCACGGCAAGAACAGCAGGGCTTTCGTGCTCGGCATCGCCGCGGCGCGTGGCACGGCCGCTGCAATAGGACTCATCGGGCACGGCGATACAGCCCGGGCCAGAGCAAGGAAGAAAAGTCATGATCAAGCTCGATGCAACCCAGCAGAACATCAGCGTCCTCGGCGAGGGCGAGCTCCAGCAGGTCGTGGGTGGTTACTGCCACCGCCGCCGCCGTCGTCACTGCGGTGGCTGGGGTTACAAGCGCCGCGCCTGGGGGCGTTGCGAGAAGAAGTCCGAGAGCTACGAGTACGACAAGGCGGAGGGCTACGAGGGCGAAGAGTACGAGGCTGGGGAAGAGTCCTCGGACATCCAGGTGGCGAACGTGGCGGTCACCGTAAACATCGCTCAGGTCCAGGCCTGATTGCTCGGCCCAGTGCCGCGTTAGCGCACTGGACGGACGAGCCCGTGCGAAGGCGGCGCCGCTCGACAGCAGGGCGGCGGCGCCGCTCGACAGCAGGGCTTCAGTGGATCTCGTCCGCGGCCGCCAGCGCGGCTTCCAGCAGCTCGATCGAAAACTCGGGGCTGCGCGCCGCCTTCAGGATCGGCTCCTCGCGCCGGGCGCACAGCGACGCGCTCGCCGCCACTCGACGGGCCACGGCGTGTGGAATGACCACCGCGCCGTGGCGATCGGCGTGGATCAGATCGTCCGATCGCACCACCATGCCGAACACCTCGACCACGGTGCCGAAGGCCACCGGGTGCACGTAGGCGTGCGACGGCGTGAGCTTTCCGCACAGGATACCGAAGCCTGGCGCCAGTGCGTCGAGATCCCGCACGCCGCCGTCCGTCACCAGGCCCTGGCACCCCAGGCCTTTGTGAATGGCGGTGTTCACCTCACCCCAGAAGCAGCCCACGCCCTTGCGCGAGTCCAGGTCCTGGATGACCACGATCTTGGGGACCGCGCCATCGCGCTGCGCGCCGACCGGGCTCGCGATGTAGCGGTAGTAGTCGAGCCGGCCCTGACGCAGCGCCGCCGCGTCCAGCGCCGGGCGCTCCCCCGCGCGGATCATACCCGTGCGCGCATAGCCCACCATCGGCCTCGGCAGGGCGCTGGGGCACAGCAGCGTCTCGACGGTGAAGCCGCTGTTGCGCCGCTCGGGCGCGAGCAGCTCGAGCGCGTTGCAGATGGTGGGAGTATCGAAGGCGGCGAGCTCATCGAGCTCTTGCTGCGTCAAAGGCTGAGCGTCCAAGGCGATCCTTCCTTGCTTTTCCGAGCAGGTCGAGAAACCGTGCTGGAGTCGAGGGCACCGACGCTAGCACGGGCGCCGGGGCTCAAACCAGGTGCAGGCGCAGCGCTGCAGCGCGGCGATAGCCGGGCTCTCGATAGAAGACGCTCTCCTCTCGCGCCACGTCGACCAGCTTCAGATCGTGCGCGTCCGTGGAGCTGACCACCTTGGCCACGATCTCCTGCCAATCGGGCAGCGCGGGCGCAGCTGCAGGCGGGCTGCTCAGGGCAGGCGCTCCCACCGTCAAGTACGCGGCCACCAGCGCTTGCCACAGGTAGCGCAGCGCCAGCTCTTTCTGCGAGACGTGGGGCCACAGCATGCGCAGCCCATGCGTGCCGGTCACCGCGTGCAAGGCGGTGAAGTTGCCGCCCGTCACCGTGTACAGCTCGAGCGCCGCGCCCGCCAGCTTGCGCAGCGTGTCCTCGTCCGGCTGCAGCGCGGCCACCGTCGCGGCGAACTCGGGCACCCGGGCGGCGTTGCGCATGTTCTCGGGGCTCCGCGTGCCCGCGGCGCCGCTGCCTTTGCTCCGGCGCGCCTCGTGCAGCAGCTGCAACAGAGGCCGTGGCTCTGGCTTCGTGCCAGTGGCAGGCAACGGCCCGAGCGGCAGGTACGCGGTGGCCCAATACGCCAGGCCCGCCACCACCTCGCGATCATCGCCAAAGCGCACGCCGTAGCCCGTGCGGATCAAGGGATGGAACAAGCCGGCGCTGAGCGCCGGCAGCAGCTCGGGCAGGTATTTCTCCAGCGTTGCGGCGCGGCCCAGCTGGCTCACCTCGCGCGCAAACAGGCGGCGGTAGCCGTTCAGCGCAGAGCGCTGGCCCAGCAGGCTCTCGAAGTTGTCAGGCCGCACCTCGGGCCCAGCCGCCTGCGGCAGCGGCTCTAGCGGCCGCCAGCTAGCGTCTGCAAAGGCGCGAAGTTGCGCGGCGCTGCCGCCCAGTGCGAGCAGCGCGAACGAGCCCATCGAGACAGGGTTGGAGTAGCCCGGCCCGAACTCGGGGCGGAGCCCGTTGTTCTTCGCCAGCAGCTCGCGCAACGCCTGCTGGCGTGCCAGCTCCGATTCTTCCTGCGCAGCCGCGACCGGCGTGGCTGACATGCCCGGCAGAGCACCGCTCGCCAGAGAGAAGCCTGCCAGCTGGTTCAGCAGTTCACGACGTGTAGGTGCCATGCCCATTCCTGGGTGCCGCGACGGAGTGTGTCAAGACGGTTCGCCCGCGCATTGTCGGGAATGGCCAGGGCTGCTTCGCCGGGTGGCCCTGCCAGCCACCGTCCTGCCAGCGACAGGAGCAGGTGAAGCGGGCTGTGCGCGGCGTGCGTACAGGCCGTCACAGCTACCCGAGGTGCGCACATGGCCGGGCAGGGCGCCCAGGAAAATGCAGTTGCAGCGAGAAACAGATCCGTCCCAGGGCGGCATCGCGGCTTCACCCCGCGGTGCATCTAGCCAGGCGGGTGGGGCTGCCCGTTGGCAGCGCAATGGCCGAACGCATCCGGGAAGGCAACGTCACCTCGTCCAGGCAACCGCAGTTCGAACAGCGCAAGGCCTCGGGCGTGCTCCGCATCGATACCCGCGCGCACGAGGCAATGCTGCAGGCGGAGCGCCCGCCGAGCAGCTCTGTCAGCGCTCGCATCGAGTCCAGCATCGAGCTGCGCTTCCGCCCTGGTGCCTCTACCATCCTGGTCTCGCTGGCGCCCGAGCAGGACGCCGCGCTGCTCCTGGGAGCGGTGGCGGGCGCTGGCGTGCGCTTGACCCACTGCGAGCAGCACACCGATCCCGAGAGCGGACAGCGCCTGTATCGGCTCAGCCTGGAGCGCGACGGCGCCGCCAACAGCGACAGCCGCCTCGAGCGCCGCCTGCTCGCGGCAGCGACCAGCCTGGGCACTCGTTGCACGGTGCGGCGCCAGGAGCGCCGCACGCGCATGGCCGTGTTCGTCTCCAAGTATGATCACTGCTTGCTCGATCTGCTGCAACGCCAGCGCGGCGGAGAGCTGGACTGCGACATCCCGCTGATCATCAGCAACCACGCCGAGCTCGAGCCGCTGGCGCGCCAGTACGGCGTGCAGTACCAGCACCTGCCCAAGGCGGCCGCCGACAAGCGCGCCGTGGAGCAGATCGAGCGCGAGTTGCTGGTCGAGTGCGACGCGGACCTGGTGGTGATGGCGCGCTACATGCAGATCCTGAGCGACGAGTTCGTGTCGCACTTTCCGGGGCGCGTGATCAACATCCACCACTCCTTCTTGCCCGCCTTCATCGGCGCACGCCCCTATCACCAGGCGCACCGGCGCGGCGTGAAGCTGATCGGCGCCACCGCTCACTACGCCACCGCGCAGCTCGACGAAGGGCCCATCATCGAGCAGGACGTGGTCCGCTGCTCGCACCGCGACGGCGTGGATGAGCTGGTCGGCAAGGGCCGCGACCTCGAGCGGCTGGTGCTGGCTCGTGCCGTGCGCTGGCACCTGGAGGATCGCGTGGTGATCCAGGGCAACCGCACCGTCGTGTTCGCCTGAGCCGCCCGAGCTGGGCGATTGGTTCGGGGGGCTCGGAGCCGCACGGCCCCCGGCGGCGCCAGAATGTGCCCGCTGCGCGAGGCGCTTTGCCCCGGCGGGCGCGCCCGCTGGCTGCTGCGCCGTGAGCATTGTCCCGTGCGCTGCAGCAGCCTCACCACGAGCCGCTTGCCAGCGGTGGCGAGGCGGAGGGAAGCTGCGGCGACTGATGACTGTCCTCCAACGCCCCAGCCGCGGCGCGCTGCTGCTGCTCGCGCTCGCCTGCCAGCCCGCTGCGCAGCGCAACCCCGCAGCAGCTGTCGCAGCCAGTTCGACCGAGCCTTCAGCGGCTGTGCCTGCCGCTGCCGCGGCTGTGCCCGGCGCTGCCGCGGCTGTGCCGCACGGTGCCAGCGGGGCACCCCTCACGCGTATCGAGCAAGACACCTTCGGCGACATCGGTGGGCTACCGGTGCAGCGCTTCACGTTGCACAACCGCCGGGGTCTGTGGCTGCGCGTCATCGACTACGGCGCCATCCTCACCGAGTTGCACGTGCCCGACCGCCAGGGCCAGCTGGCAGACATCGTGCTCGGCTTTGATCGCATCGAAGACTACGTGCAGCGCAACCCGTACTTTGGCGCCACCATCGGTCGCGTCGCCAACCGCATCGCCAACGCGCGCTTTCGGCTGGAGGGCGAGACCGTGAAGCTGGCCGCCAACGACAGTCCACATCACCTGCACGGCGGCAAGGTGGGCTGGGACAAGGTGCACTGGCAGGCAGAGCAGCTGGCGGTGCGAGATGGCGCGGCGGTGAAGCTGACGTATGTCTCACCGCACGAGGACGAGGGCTATCCGGGCACCGTCTCCGCCACCACCATGTACACGCTGACCGATGACGATGAGCTGCTCATCGACATGAGCGCCACCACCGACCGCACCACCATCGTCAACATGGCGCATCATAGCTATTTCAACCTGGCGGGGCACGCCTCGGGCACCATCGAAGGGCATGAGCTGCAGCTCTTTGCCAGCCGCTACACACCAGCGAAAGGGCTGGTGCCCACCGGCGCCGTGGAGCAGGTCTCCGGCACTCCCTTCGATTTCACCGAGCTCCAGCCCATCGGCAAGCCTCTGGCCGCCGTGGGCGGCAGCCCGCCCGGGTTCGACCACAACTGGCTCGTCGATGGCGAGCCCTCTCAGCTGCGCGTGGTGGCGCGCCTGCGAGAGCCGCGCTCCGGGCGTGAGCTCACGCTCTCCGCGGATCAGCCCGGAGTGCAGTTCTATTCCGGCAACTTCCTGAATGACGTGAAAGGCAAGGGCGGAGCCGTGTATCAGCGGCACGCCGGCCTGTGCCTGGAGACACAAAAGGTGCCCAACGCCATCAACCTGCCCGCCTGGCGAGATGGCGTGATCTTGAAGCCTGGCCAGCGCTATGAGCACCACATGCGCCTGAAGTTCACCGCGAATGCAGCCGGGGAGGCTGCGCGCCCATGACCGTGCTGCCCTACCGCTTGTGCGACGTGTTCAGCGAGCGGCCACTGGCTGGCAATGCGCTGGCCGTGTTTACTCACGCCGATGAGCTGGAGCCTGCCACCATGCAGCTGCTGGCACGCGAGATGAATCTCTCGGAGAGCGCCTTCGTGCTGCGGCCCTGGCCACAGTCCGAGCCGGCTGCTGAGGCCGAGGGCGCCGCCGACGCCGCCGTGCGCATCTTCACTCCCACTCAGGAGCTTCCGTTTGCCGGGCACCCCACTCTGGGCACCGCCTTCGTGCTGGCCCACCTGCGGCCCGAGCTGGGCAGCCGTGTCCGGCTGCAGACCAGGCGCGGCATCTCCACGGTGGAGCTCTCGGGCGACGACGCTGCGCGCTTCGGCTGGATGACGCAGCCACACCCGCAGATCCGGCGCTATGAGGCGGAGCAGCGCCTGCTCGAGGCGCTGGGCGTGCAGCGCGCGCAGCTGCCGGTGGAGCTGTACGACAACGGCCCGCACTACGTGCTGGTCGTGCTCGAGCGCCCGGAAGAGGTGGCCAGCCTCCGCCCCAACATGACCGAGCTCGCGGCACTGGGCAGCATCGCGGTCACCGTCGTGGCCGGCGAAGGCGCGCGCTGGAAGACCCGCGTCTTCGCTCCCGGTGAGGGCATCCCGGAGGATCCCGCCACGGGTGCTGCCGCAGGCCCCACCGCGCTGCACCTCTGCCGCCACGGCCGCATCTCCTACGGCACCGAGATCATCATCCTACAGGGCGCCGAGGTGGCCCGCCCCTCCACATTGCACGCACGCATCGCCGGCAGCCCCGAGCGCATCGAGCGTGTGGAGGTGGGAGGCCACGCCGTGATCATCGGCCGCGGCGAGCTCACCCTGCCATGAGCCAGGCGCTACTGACCCGGTGCTGTTGAGCCCGGCGCTGTTGAGCTCGGCGCCAGCTCGCGTTTCCTCCCGGCGCGTGGCTGGATTGAGCTACCATTGACGGATGAAGCCACGTACAGACGATCTCCGCATCGAGCGAGTCCGTCCGCTGGTATCACCGGCGGTCTTGCAGGAGGAGCTGCCGCTCTCCGAGGCCGGCGCTGCGCTGATTGACGGTGCGCGGCGCGAGATCGAGGCGGTGCTGTTTGGCGACGATCCACGGCTGCTCGTGATCGTGGGCCCGTGCTCGATTCACGACCCAGTGGCGGGCCTCGAGTACGCGCGCCGGCTGCACGCCGTGCTGCCCAGGTACCAGCACGCGCTGAAGCTGGTGATGCGCGTCTACTTCGAAAAGCCCCGCACCGTGGTAGGCTGGAAGGGCCTCATCAACGATCCCGGGCTCGACGGTAGCTACCGCATCAACCACGGCCTGCGCCTGGCGCGCAAGCTGCTGACCGACATCGCCGAGCTCGGCGTGCCTGCCGGCACCGAGTTCTTGGACACCACCCTGGGCCAGTTCTACACCGACACCATCAGCTGGGGCGCCATCGGCGCGCGCACCGCCGAGAGCCAGATCCACCGCGAGCTCGTCTCCGGCCTGTCCATGCCCGTCGGCATCAAGAACCGCACCGACGGCAACCTCGAAGTCGCCATCGACGCCATCCAGGCCGCCCGCCATCGGCACCTATTTCCCTCCCTCACCAAAGAGGGCGCCCCGGCCATCCTGGAGACCCGCGGCAACGAGACCGCCCACCTCGTGTTGCGCGGCGGCAACGCAAGTGGCCCCAACTACGGCGCCGAAGCCGTGCGCGGCGCCGCCGCCCTGCTTGCCGCCCGCGGCCTGCCCGAGGTGCTGATCGTCGACGCCAGCCACGGCAACAGCCAGAAGCAACACCAGCGCCAGCGGGACGTCGCCTTCGACCTCGCCAGCCAGCTCGAGACCCACGCCACCCCCATTCGCGGCATCATGCTCGAGAGCCACCTCATCGGCGGCCGCCAGGATAAAGTTCCCGGCCAGCCCCTCGTCTACGGCCAGAGCATCACCGATGCTTGCCTCTCCTTCGACGAAACCCTGCCCATCCTGGACCGCCTTTCGCAAGCCATCAGCCAGCGATCGCGCTGAGCGCGCAACGCACCGAGCCGCGCGGCACGAGCGCGGAGCCGTGCGTATCCGCGCAGTGCGGATCGGGCGCGTGGCGGCGCTGGCGCCGCGAATGGGGAGGCGACGTGCACCGGGCACATACTGGTGACGTTCGATGTGCGCAGCGGCGAGCCAGCATGCCGAACATGTGCCATGAAGTTGCCGTCAGCGCGTCGCGCTGACCAGCGCAAAGGCGTCACTGCCCGGCGGGACCTCCTCTCCGATCCAGCGGCGATGAAGCTCCTGGAAACTCGGACCTCGATCCGTGTGCCATCCGCCATCGTCGAGCAGTTGCCGCATTTGCTCCCAGTTCCACACCGGACAGAAGTGGTTGGCGAGCAGGCGTGACCCTGGCCCGCTGAGCCGAAACGTCGCCGACGCGAGCGCAGCCAGCTCCTTTCGCTTCAAGTAGCCCACCAGCCCCTCGCACAACCACAGAACCCGCGCGCCATGGTCCCAGCGCTGCTCGTGCAGCTCGGCTCGCAGTGCTTCTTCCAGGTTCGGCGTGGACAGGTTCAGGGCAGCACAGGCAACGTGCGCAGGCCGCGCCACGCCCGCGCTTGCCAATCGCTGCCACTTCGCGGCCAGCTGATCGGCAAAGTCCAGCTCGATCACGGTGGCGCACGCCTCGGCGAGCTCGGGCAGGCGCAGTGCGCGCGTATCGAAGCCTGCGCCCACGACCACGATCCAGCGAATTCCTTCGGACAGGGCGGCGCGTACGCCATCGTCGAAGAAGCGGCTGCGAAGCCTCACTTGCTCGCGAAAGAATGGCAGGGCCTCGAGCGCGCCGTTCGTCTGCTCGCGGGGCTCGGCGAACAGCGCGGCATACGGGTCGTTGAACAGTTGCTCGTGAACGGGGCGCCGAGCCTCCTCAGCGCGAATGCGTGCGATGACGAGAGCCGTCGAACGAGTATTGGTCGGTAGCGTGTGCATGGATACTGGCGATGGCCCCGCGCACGAAGCAGCCATCGTGGAAGGCAGGTGTGACGTTGCCACAAAGCCACGAGCGCCGCTCGCGATTCGCGAGCGGCGCCCGGCATGGGGTATCGGATCAGTCTCGTTACTCGGCGGGCATGGGGGCAGGGGCGATGCTGGGGGACCGCGCGGGGCGGGGCTGGCGCACCAGGTCGATGAGGAACCAGATGAAGGCGGCGACCCCGGCGAGGAAGATGGTGTCGCCGAGCATGCGGAGCCAGCGCAGGGTGATGATCGCGGGTTGTTGGAGGAAGTCGGCGCTGCGGGCGTACCAGAGGCCCACGTCGGCGCTGGCGACGGCCTGGGCAAGGCCGATGGGCAGCAGGCTGAACGCGATCATGGCGGCGAGGCCGAGGTTCATGCCCCAGAAGGCGAGGGAGAGGGCTCGTTCGTTCCAGGTGCGCTCACCGCTGAGGCGGCGCAAGATCAGCAGGCAGAGGCCGAGGGCGAGCAGGCCATACACGCCGAAGAGGGCGGAGTGGGCGTGCACGGGGGTGGTGTTGAGGCCCTGCAAGTAATAGAGCGCGATGGGGGGATTGATGAGGAAGCCGAACAGGCCGGCGCCAACGGTGTTCCAGAAGGCGACGCCGACGAAGAAGCGCAGCGGCCAGCGGTAGCGATGGGTCCAGGGCGCGGCACGCTCCAGCTTCAGCGTGTTGCGCGCTTCGATGCCGAGCATGGTGAGGGGCACGACTTCGAGGGCACTGAAGGTGGCGCCGACGGCGAGCACGGACACGGGGGTGCCGCTGAAGTACAGGTGGTGCAGGGTGCCGGGGATGCCCGCGAACAGGAAGAGCGCGGCAGAGGCGATCACGGCGCGGCCGGCATGGCGGGGCTCGACGAGGCCGAGCTTGGCGAAGAGCAGAGCCATGGCGGCGGTGGCAAACACCTCGAAGAAGCCTTCGACCCACAGGTGCACCACCCACCAGCGCCAGTACTCCATCACCGAAAGATGCGTCTTGGCAGAGAAGAAGAAGGCGCCGCCATACATCAGGCCGATGCACACGGTGGCGCCGGTGAACATCCAGATCAGGCTGCGGGAGCTGGCCCGCTCGCGCAGGCGCGGCCAGAGCGCGCGCAGCATCAGCACCAGCCACAGCACCAGGCCCGTGAACAGTCCGATCTGCCAGACGCGACCGAGGTCGGTGTATTCGTAGCCTTGATGGCCGAGCCAGAAGGAGCTCTCGAGCTCGAGCTTCTGATGAATGGCGAGGTATTCGCCCGCGAGCGAGCCGACCACGACGAGCAGCAGCGCGCCGAACAGCACGTTCACGCCCAGGCGCTGGAAGCGTGGCTCGTGCCCGCCGACGATGGGCGCCACGAACAGGCCGACCGCGAGGAAGGCGGTGGCGATCCAGAACATGGCGGTCTGCACGTGCCAGGTGCGGCTGAGGCTGTAGGGCAGGATCTCGGCCAGCGGAAAGCCGAAGAACTCGCGGCCCTCCACCGTGTAGTGCGCAGTCAGCGCGCCGAGCAGCACCTGCACCACGAACAGGCCGGCGACCACGGCGATGTATTTGCTCGTCGCGCGCATCGAGGGGGTGAGCTCGATGCGGCTGAGCGGGTCGCGCGCGGGCGGCTCGACGTGGGGCTCGGGCTCGTCATGAAAGGCCCGCCACAGCACCAGCGCGGCGATGGCGCCGAGCAGCAGCACCACGCTCACGATCGACCAGACGACGTTGGCGCCGGAGGGGCGGTTGTCGACCAGCGGCTCATGGGGCCAGTTGTTGGTGTATGAGATCGCGAGGCCAGGGCGGTTGGTCACCGCGGCCCAGCTCGTCCAGAAGAAGAAGGCGCCCAGCTTCTCGCGGCGTGCGGCGTCGGGCACCACGCCGTCTTGCATGGCGTACGCCTCGCGTAGCGGCGCGAGCGCGGGATCAGTGCCGAACAGCGCCGTGTAGTGGGCGTGCGGCACCTGCAGCGCGAGCACGCGGTCGTTGCTCAGGGTGAGCGTGCCGGTGGTGTCGTCGTAGCGGTTGGCACGCAGCTCCGCGGGCAGGCGTGCCTCGAGCGCAGTGCGTGCGGCGGGCGCCAGCTGCTCGAAGGCACGGCCCTGCTCGCGCTGGGCCCACACCTCGAGCAGTGCCAGTGCCTCGCGGTGCAGCCAGTCTGCGGTCCAGTCGGGCGCTTGATACGCGCCGTGGCCCCACACCGAGCCGAGCTGTTGCCCGCCAGTGGACTGCCAGACCAGCTGGCCCTGCAAGATATCATCGCGTGTGTACAGCACGCTGCCCGACTCACTCACGATGCGCTCGGGGATGGGGGGCGCCTGTCGGTAGATCTCCCGGCCCATGAAGCCGAGCAGCGAGAAGGTCGCGAGCAGGGTCGCGACCAGGATGAGCCAGTAGCGGCGATGGCCGGTGGCTCGCGGACGGTCAGATTCAGTCATCAAGACACTCCTGCCCGCGCCTTTGAGCATGCGGCGTGCCGTCAATATAAGTGCCTGATGTTACTGGAGATATATCAGTCCGCGTTGTTAACGTTACAACCGATCCCGTTGTGCTAACTACAACGGCGTTGTCACAGTCACAGCTGCGCGCCGTCTCAGGGTGGCCCTCCGCCGCGCAGCCGCTCGCGGTGCTGCTGGAGATTGCTCGCGATCTCACCCGCGGTCTGGCAGCGCACGATCGCTATGCGCGGCTGCTGGACGCGGTGTGCCGCGCCGTCGCCTGTGATGCAGCTTGCCTGCTGCGGCTGGAGGGCGAGGTGTTGCACGCGGTGAGCGCACGCGGACTGGTGCCGCGCGCGCTGGAGCTGTCGTTTCCGCGGCGCGAGCACCCGCGGCTGGACATCATCGTGGGCTCGGCGCGGCCGGTGCGCTTCCCGCATGACTCCTCGCTGCCGGATCCGTTCGATGGACTGGTCAGTGGAGCGCCCGGCGGTGTTGCTCACGTGCACGACTGTCTGGGCATGGCGCTGACGGAGGGCGGCGAGGTGGTGGGGGCGCTGACCCTGGATGCGTTCGGTGCGGGCAGCTTCGACGGGCTGTCGCCGGAGTTTCTGGAGCTGCTGGCGGCGCTGGCGGGGGCCGCGCTGCGCACCAGCGCGCTGATCGAGGCGCTGGAGCGCCGGGCGCAGCACCGCGAGCAGCTGGCAGAGGAGCTGCAGCGGAGCATCGCGGCGGCGCACAGCGGCTCGCTGCTGGGCCACAGCCCTGCGCTGTCGCGGTTGCTGCGCGACATCGCCATGGTGGCGGGCTCCGATCTGCCGGTGCTCATCACCGGAGAGACGGGCGTGGGCAAGGAGCTGGTGGCGCGTCAGATCCACGCGGCCTCGCGCCGCGCGCGCGAGCCGCTGATCCACGTCAACTGTGCGGCGCTGCCGGAGCAGGTGGCGGAGAGCGAGCTGTTCGGGCACGTGGCGGGCGCCTTCACCGGCGCGCTGCGCGACCGCGCCGGCAAGTTTGAGGTCGCCAGTGGTGCCACGCTGTTCCTGGACGAGATCGGTGAGCTGGCGTTGCCGCTGCAGCCCAAGCTGCTGCGCGCGCTGCAGCAGGGGGAGCTGCAGCGGGTGGGCTCGGATCGCACGCACAAGGTGGACGTGCGCGTGATCGCGGCCAGCAACCGCGACCTGGAGCGCGAGATCGCGCGCGAGCGCTTTCGCTCCGATCTGTTCCACCGGCTGGCGGCGTTCCCGCTGCGGGTGCCGCCCCTGCGCGAGCGGCGCTAGGATATCCCGCTGCTGGCACAGCACTTCGCGACGGTGGCGCGCAGGCGGATCGGCAGTGGGCCGCTCAGCTTCAGCAGCGCGGCGCTCGCAGAGCTGTGCGCTGCACAGTGGCCCGGCAACGTGCGCGAGCTGGAGAACGTGGTCGGTCGCGCGGCGCTGCGCGCGGCCTTCGGGCGCAGCCCGGACGAGAGCTGCACCATCGAGCCCGAGCACCTCGGGCTGCATGTGCCCGCCGGCGCAGCGCAGCCCGCCGCCGTGCTGGAGCGGGTGCCCTTGCGCGAGCGGATGACGGCGTTTCAGCGCCAGGCAGTGCTGGAGGCGCTGGAGCGCCAGCGCTGGGCCTGGGCAGATGCAGCGCGTGAGCTGGGAATGGATCGTAGCAACCTGTATCACCTGGCTCAGCGGCTCGGCATCTCGCGGCGCAAGTGAAGCTGGGCAACGGCGCAGGCGGTCGCCCGCGCGCGCCGTGACGCGGTACAGTTGCAGCGAGAGCGCCGGCACCCTGCCCACCGCATCGGATCAGCAGGAAAGGCCCGGACGGAGCTGGCGCAGCTTCGTCGCACAAAATCGGCGCGTCGGCTCGAGCGCGGCGTGTACCGGAGCGAGCACTGCGCGCCGGCACTGCAGCGCGAGAACGCAGCCGCGGCGCCGGGCATCGTGTCATTCCCGATCGAAATCGTGTCGCTCCGAAGCGACCGCAGGGCTGGCGCGCAGGCCTGTGTTGCACGTGATGGATTCGCGCTACAAATGCGCCGTGCAACGGTGCTAGTAGCTCGAGGTAGTCGCCTGTGCTCGAGCGAGCCCCTTGACCATTGGAGCTGAACAAAGATGCGTCTGCCCTTTTCGCTGAGTGGAGTTGCTGCGCTGTTCATCACGGCGGGGGCCATTGGCTGCGCCGGACCCGAGGATGAAGGCGAATTCGGCGAGGGCAGCATCGAGGCTGGTGAGGAAGCGGGCCTGGAGCTCGGCGTGCTGGAGCAAGCCATCACCGGCAGCACCACGGAGACGTTTTCGGGCACTCTGGCGCAGGGCCAGACCGCCGCGCGCGGTCCCTTTGCCGTGCAGCCGGGGTCGCAGCTGCGGGTCACGCTATCCGGCAGCGGCGACGCGGATCTTTACGTGCGCTTCGGCTCGCGGCCAACACTCAGCAGCTACAGCTGCCGTCCCTATCTGGAGAGCTCGGCGGAGGAGTGTCTGCTCACGGTGCCGTCCAGCGCCACGACCGTGTTCGTGGACGTGCGCGGCTACACGGCGTCCACGTACACCCTGCAGGTCGAGCGAGTGCCGCCGAGCAGCGGCGGCGGCACGGGCGGTAGCGGTGGCTCCGGTGGCAGCAGTGGAGGCTCCGGTGGCAGCAGTGGAGGCTCCGGTGGCAGCAGTGGAGGCTCCGGTGGCAGCAGTGGAGGCGGCTCGGGTGGCAGCAGCGGAGGCGGCGCAGGCTCGCCCATCGTCGAGACGTTCTCGGGCAGCGTGGCGCGCAACGCCACCGCGTCGCGCGGACCGCTCTCGGTGCAGCCCGGCTCTCGCCTGCGGGTCGCGCTGTCCGGCACGGGCGACGCAGATTTGTACGTGAAGTTCGGCTCTCGGCCGACCCTGAGCAGCTACGACTGCCGGCCCTACGAGGAGAGCTCGGCCGAGGAGTGCGTGCTCACGGTGCCATCGAGCGCCAGCAGCGTGTACGTGGACGTGCACGGCTACACGGCGTCGACGTATTCGCTGCGCATCGAGCGGGTGGCGGGCTCCGGTGGCAGCGGCTCCGGTGGCAGCGGCTCCGGCGGCAGCGGCTCTGGCGGCAGCGGTTCTGGCGGCAGCGGTTCTGGGGGCGGCTCCGGCGGCAGCGGTACGCAGCCGTTCGTGATCGCGGTGCTCGGCTCTTCCACGGCCGAGGGGGAGGGGGCCAGCAGCTTCGGCAACTCCTGGGTGGGCTTGCTGGAGGCAGAGCTGTCCGAGGTGGCGAACGTGAGCATCACCAACCTGGCGATGGGCGGCTACACCACCGTGGAGCTTCTGCCGGGCTCCGGCGCCTCGGGCAGCGTGGACGAGGCGATCGCGGAGGACCCGGATCTATTGGTCGTGGCCCTGGCCGGCAGCAATGATCTCTCGAACGGCACCTCCGCCTCCACGTACCTGTCGCGCCTCACGCAGGTGCGGGACAGGGCGCGCGCCGCCGGCATCCCGACCTTCTTCGTCGGCACCGCGCCGAAAGATCTGAGCAGCAGCGAGCGCTCGGCGCTGCAGAGCTGGAACACGCAGATGCGCAGCCGCTTCAGCAGCTGCTGGGTGCCCGCCACGTCGAGCTATTCACCGTGCTTCATCGACGTGTTCGCCGACCTGGCGAGCAGCGATCTCAACATCAGGTCGCAGTACGATTCCGGAGACGGCATCCACCTCAACAACGCCGGCCATGCCGTGATCTTCAACAAGGCCATCAACATCGTCGAACCGTACCTGTGCACGGTCCGAGCCTGCGACTGATCGAGCTCCGCCTCAATGCGCCAGGCGCTTCGCCAAGCGAAGTGCCAGCGCCGCCAGGGTCAAGCTGGGGTTAGCTGCCGGGATCATCGGGAACACTGAGACGTCGCAGGCGTACAGGTTATCGTACGCGAGGAAGCGTAGATCCGCGTCCACCACGCCGCTGGCATCGTCCGCCATGCGCAGGGTGCCGCCCGCGTGGTGCACGGTGCCCTCGTTGCCGTAGTGCATCGAGTCGTTCTGGTTGCTGACGGGCACGCCCAGTGCGGTGAGCAGCTCATTGCGCAGATCACGCACCTCCGGCCACAGGTCGGAGCCGCTGAGGTTGCGGTCGACCTTGACGGCCAGCTTCTCCCCCGGTCCGCGCAGCCGCACGGTATTGCCGTCCACCAGCGGGCTGGCAAAGATGAACTTCATCTGCACCAGGGTGTGCTGGTCTGTCTCGATGCGCTCGCGCCACAGGTCATCGTCTGCCAGCCGCACGTCCCAGTACTTGGGGTTGAGCAGCAGCTCCACGTTGTACGGATGCTGGCTCTGGGTGGCTTGCTTGTGGCCGAGCAGCAGCTTGGCGTGGTGATTGCCACCGTCAAACGCGCTGCCCTTCGGGATCTGGTAGATGTTGGAGAAGAACGCCGGATGATCGGTGAGGCCGCGCCCGATCTTGCCGTTCGGGTCCGTCAGGCCGCTGGCCAGCGCGATCTTCGGGCTCTCCAGTGAGCCCGCAGCGAGCACGATTTGCCGGCCGCGATAGATGCGCTGCACCCCACCCAGGAGATCCTGACACTCCACCCCCACCGCACGCCGCCCATCGGTGAGCACGCGGGTGACCAGGTCATTGAGCGCCACGTTCAGGTTGTCGCGCCCGGAGGCGCCGGGATACGCCAGTGAGTCGAGCAGCAGATCCGCCGTGGAGAACACGCCCGTGGAGCCCTGCAGCACGTTGCCCAGCTGGCCCTCCACGTCCAGATCCGGCTGGTGGCGCGAGCGCGGCAGCGCCTCCACCTGCAGCTGCGGAAAGCGCTGGCTCAGCTCCCGGATCAGCCGGTCTTGAAACGGCCCCAGGGTGCGCTGCTTGCGCATGAGCTGCTCGGCCTCGTCATAGCCAGTGCTGGTGAGATAGCCGTGGATGGGCGCGGGCCAGGTGGCAAGCTCCCAGGAGCGCATGCGCGGGATGATGCCCGACCAGAACGTGCTGCGGCCGCCCAGGGCCATCTGCACGCCGAACAGAAATTCAGAGCCGGGCTCATTGATGAAATGGCCGGACTGGTGCAGCGCGGGCAGCGCGGACCAGTCCCCCGGCAGGTTGGTGATGTGGGTGGGGTACAGCAGGCTGCCCGCCTCCAGCACCAGCACCTTCTTGCCGGAGTCACTCAGCGCATCCGCCAGCACGCCGCCGCCCATGCCGGAGCCGACGATGATGATGTCGTACAGCTCGGCCTCACGCGCCGTACGCCGCACGCGATCTTGCTGCAGGTTCGTCTCGGTGGTGTACAGGTTGTCGTATTCGTGCAGGAAGCGCGCGGGCACGGCGGGAAAGCCCAGATCGTTCTCGCCGAAGTCGTGATCGCGGTCCGGCATGAGCCGCAGGTTGGAGCCGATCATCCACTCGCCATCGAGCAGGAACTTCAGCTCCAGACCCGCCGCGTAGCGCGCGCGATCAAAGCTGAAGCGCCAGGCGCCGTCGCGATACACGCCGAACAGATCGCGAGCCCAGCCGTCCAGCGCGTTGCGCACCGTCACCCGATGATTGGGGCGATGCGCGCGCGTGTGATAGCGCACCTCGAAACTGGCCGCCTCGACCCGGGGCAGGAAGCTGAAGGCGCGCAGGCCCTCCGCGAACACCGGCGCCTGGGGCGCCTCCTCATCTCGGCTGCGGCCGCTGTGATAGTCGAAGGCATCCATGCGCTCACCCTCTCGCTGGCGCGGAGCGCTGGGCGCCCCGCTTCACCCATGCCGTCGAGTTTCGCTGTGGTGTCGGGCCAAGTCAAATCGTTCGTCTGCAGCACGCAGGCTGCCACGCTCGCCGGCGGCTACCCTGTGCGGCCTGCAGCTACAGGCTGCCAGCAGCGGAGCGGCCACCCGGAAAAGTGGCGCTCGGTCATGCCGCACGGCGCGCCGTCAGGCGACCTGCGCGGGGCATTTCCACACCATCGTAGCTGTGGCTGAGCAGATGCGCCTCGATCTGGCTGGACGTCTCCAGCGCCACGCCGACCACGATCATCAAGCTCGAGCCGCCGAGCTGGAAGGGCAGGCGCAGCGCCTGCGCCACCAGCGAGGGCACGATGCAGATCACTGCCAGGTACAGCGCGCCCGCCGCCGTCAACCGACTCACCACTCGCTCCAGGTACTGCGCCGTCTGGCGCCCGGGGCGCAGGCCCGGCACGCTGGCGTGCTGCTTCTTCAGCTGATCGGCGACCTCCACCGGCTGGAACGTGGCGAAGGTGTACACGAAGGCAAAGCACACGGTGAGCCCTGCAAAGCAGGTCTGGAACAGCCAGTCGCCGCGGCTCAGCACCTGGCTCAGCACAGCCAGCGGCGGCAGCAGCCCGGAGAGCAGCTGCGGAAATGTCAGCGCGGTGGAGGCGAGCACCGGCGGCATCATGCTGGCCTGGTTGACCTTCGGCGGCAGGTGGGTGCGCTGCTCGCCGTACAGCCTGCGCCCCAGCTGACGCCGCGAGTACAGCACGGGGATGCGCCGCTGTGCGCGCTCGAAGCACACCACCAGCGCCACACAGCCCAGGGTAAAGGCGGCCAGCGCCAGCAGCGCCAGCGGCTGCACCTGGCCGCCGCTGGCGGCAAGGTAGCTGCTCAGGCCCTGTGGAATGCCGCTCACGATGCTGGAGAACAGGATCAGCGACGTGCCGTTGCCGATGCCGCGCTCGGTGGCCTGCTCGCCCAGCCACATCACCAGCGCGCTGCCCGCCGTCAAGGTCAGCACCGTGAGCAGGCGAAAGCGCCAGCCGGGCTCGCTCACCACCCCGACGAAGTGCCCGCCGAGCTCCACACTCGAGCCCTCGACCCAGCTTGCCAGGGTGTACGCTTGCACGGCGGCCAGGGCCAGGGTGGCGCTGCGAGTCCACTGCTCCAGCTTGCGGCGTCCGGAGCTGCCCTCGCGGCGCAGCTCTTCCACCCGCTTGCTCACCAGCCCCAGGAGCTGGATGCTGATGCCGGCGGTGATGTACGGGCCGATGCCGAGGGCAAAGATCGAGAGCTGGGCGAGCGCGCCGCCGGAGAACAGATCGAACATGCCCAGCAGGCCGCCCTGCTGCGAGACCATGCGCTGCATCACGCTGCGGTCCACGCCGGGCACCGTGATGAAGACGCCCAGGCGATACAGCGCCAGCACGCCGAGCGAGAACAGCACGCGCCGCCGCAGCTCCGGCAGGCGGACGATGCGCGCGAGGCTGCTAGATGCCGCCATGCGCACCGCTCGGGCCCAGCAGGCGCTGCAAGAGCTGCTCCCAGCAGCCCTGGCTCCGCTCGTTCAAGATCTGCCCGAGCAGCTGCCCGCGGCTGGCCACGCCAAAGCGGCGGTACAGCGCGATGACGTATTGATGGATGGTGGCGGGGCTCAGCTTCAGGCGCTCGGCGGCCTCCTTCTCGCTGTGGCCCTCCAGCAGGCAGTCCAGCGTCTCTTGCAGCCGCGGTGAGAGCGGCACGTGGCCCAGCACCGCGTGCGGGGGCCTGGCGGGCAAGCCGTCCAGGTGCTGCAAGACGGTGGCCAGCAGCTGCGCGCGGCTGCGCACGCCGAAGTGCCGGTACAGGAGCGTGATGTACTGATGGATGGTGGCCCGGCTCAGCTGCAAGCTGGCCGCCACTTCTTTTTCGCTTTGGCCCTGCAGCAAGCAGAGCAAGGTCTGCTGCAAGCGGGGCGACAGGAGAGCGCCGTTTTCGACGGCGCCTGGAGCAGTCGGGAGCATGATCGTTCTCGTGGTGGGGCGCCGGCGGCGGCGCAGCACGTGTCGGGGACAGCCGCGCGCGGCGCGGCCGTGTAGAGCGCCGCGCAAGCCCTGCTCTGATCGGCAGAGCGGGCACGCGAGCGCGAGGCGAGGTGTTCTTCAGCGACCGCGGCTGCGGTCGGAACCTACGCCGCCCTCAACACGACAACGAGCATTGCTCCAGATACAGCCAGCGGCCGTCGCAGCGCGGCGGCACCTGAGCCCCGCGCGCCGGCGCTTGCAGCGCGCCCTCGGCGCGGAAGGCCAGCACCAAGGCGCGTTGCTGGCGCGGCCGCACTGCGCGAGCGGCCAGCGCCGAGCGCGCAGCTCCGGACACTGCCGCGCCGCTGACCGTGGCCGAGACCAGGGTGGCCACCACCCGCGCGGGCCAGGTCAGCTCCCAGCCACCCGCCGCGGGGAGAAGCAGCGCAAAGCTGAGGCACACCACCAGCGCGCGCAGCCGGTGCAGCCCGCGGGCGCTCGCGCTGCCACCTGCCACGCTCACCGCCCCCAGCCTCTGCGTGGCCGGCGCTGGCGCAGCGCCATCCGGCACGGAGACTCGACGGGGCAGGAAGAGACCAGACGGCAAAGTATACGCTCGCAGCGCTCACGATGAGGCCGCCCCAGGCGGCTCACCAGTCCTCTAAATGGAGGGTGCTGGGCAGCATGGCCACCTCGCCGCGCGCTGGCAATGGGAGAGACAGTGAAACGGCGCCGGCGGGCGGTGGAAGCTCGCGCGCGGGCTGCACCGGTCCGGTACGGCTCGCCCGCTCCGGTCGGTGCGCCGCCGCGAGCCGCTCACAGCGCAGCAAACCGCTCACAGCGCAGCAAACGCTCACAGCGCAGCAAACGCTCACAGCGCAGCAAACGCTCACAGCGCAGCAAACCGCTCACAGCGCAGCAACCGCTCACAGCGCCACGGGTGAGCGCGGCAGCCGGGGCTCAGCGCGCACGCGAGCGGCGAATGAAGGTGAGGGTCAAGGGCACCGCCAGCGCCATCAGCGCCACCACATACCAGAAGCCGCTGGCGCTGCGCAGCCAGGGCAGGCCGCCCACGTTCATGCCAAACACACCCGTGATCAACGTGATGGGCAGCATGGTGGTAGTCATGATCGAGAGCAGGTACAGGTTGAGGTTGGTCGCCTCACCCAGGCGACCCGCGATCTCTTCCTGCATCAGCCGCGCGCGGTCCTCCACGAACTCCAGGTCCTGCGTCAGGCTGGCAAAGCGCTCCACGGTCTGCGCCACGATCTGGCGGTGGCTGGCGCTCCACGACTCCGGCAGGCGCTGGGGCAGGCGGGCCAGCGCGGTGCGGTTGGCCCGCCCCTCCCGCCGCAGGCGCGAGAGCAGCCAGCGCACCCGGCGCAGCTCCGTGCCACGATCGTAGAAGTGGCCGGCGAGGATGGCGTCCTCCGCCTGTTCCACCACGCGTTCCAGTTTGGCCACCAGGCTCTCCACGCTGTCGGTCAGGCACTCCACCAGGTGCTCGAACAGCGCCACGCTGCTCTGCAGATCTTGCCCGCGGCCCACGTCGCGCCGCAGCCGATCCAGGCTGCGCAGCGGGGCACGGCGGCCACTCACTGCCCGGCGCTCGTCCACGTACACCACCAGGGTGCCAAAGCCCGCCTCGTCGCCCTCTTCACCGTGCCGCACGTCGCGCAGCACCGCCACGAAGCCATCGGGCAAGGTCTGCACGTGCACGTGCGGCTCCTCCTCCAGCAGCGTCTCCAGCGCTGCCTCCGGCAGCCACGCCTGCTCGCGCAGCCAGTGCTCGGCGCGCGGATCGGTCAGGTCGAGGTGCAGCCACAGGCCCTGCCGCTGCGCCACGTTGCCGAGCCGCTCCGGATCCAGCGCCAGCAGCGGCGCCAGCTCGAATGCGCACAGCACGCCGTGGCTCTCCGCAACCAGCGGCGCGAGCGCTTGCACCATGGCGCGTCCTTAGCTCGAGCGCGGCACGCGAGGCAACGCTCCGCGCGCCACAGAGCCGGCACGTTTCCGTGTTTCCGCAGCACGGCGTCAGCTGTGGTTTGGGAGAGGGATCAACGAGGGAGCCAAGGAGCCCCCGGAAGGAGCCAAGGGTTCAAGGAGTCAAGGAGCCCAGGGGAAGAGCTCGGTGCCGAGCGTACGCTTCGCGACTCCAGAATGTGCCCCCTCGGACCCCACGCCAAGCGGACCCATTCTAGCGCCGAACAGCCCAACCCCGCGCCGAGCCCAATCCACCCTCACCAGCCTCACGAAGAGGCGTCCTCCGATCCCCGCCGCGGTGGGCTCTGCGGGGGAAGCCGTTGCTGAAGTTGCTGCCGGTACAGCCAGCGGTGTTGCAGTGCGCGCGCTGCCGATGTCGCGCGCGTCGCCCAGCGCCAGCGCCAGCGCCACGGCCGCTGCCTCGAGCAGATCCGCGCAGCGGGTGCGCCGGCGAGCTCAACCCCGCCGCGCGCGCGGCTTGCGCGGCTCGAGCCCGCGATCGGCGCGGAACTCGTGGCACTGCGGGCTGCCTGCCTCGAACTCGCGACACACGTCACCACGGGCCTCGTAGATGCGGCAGGCATGGGGCTCTGCGTCCGTGCCGTGATGGATGCAGGCGCCGTGCGGGCCCATGCGAAACGCGAGCTGGCTGAAGTGACCCTCGTCGAGCTGCGCCAGGATGTCGTGCCGCTCCGTGCGCTTCCAGCGCAGCAGGTCCGACTCAGAGATCAGAATGGTGCCGGGCCGCTGGAAGCAGCAGGCTCCACACTCCAGACAGTTGAGCTCGCTCACGTCGTGGCAGCCGAGTAGCCCAGCGCCGGGTGAATGCCAATAGCCCGGTGGGCGCAGGCGCACGCTGGGGCGAGCTTGCTGCAGCGGTGGCCGAGCCGGGCGAGCCGCCCGGCGCTCCGCGCTCGGTCCCGGCGTGCAGGGCTCATGACAGTCACCCGGAATGGCTTGGCTTTGTGCCAATCGCGAGCGCCTGCGCTCGCGGCCCGGGCCGGGCCCTGCTGGCACGTCGATTGCTCCACTGGGCTCATGGACACGATTTGCACATCCGCATGGGGGACGGGCCCGCGTCGTGTCGCGCGTGCGCTGCGCAGCGGCACCTGCGCGCTGGGCCTGGCGCTGTGCACGCTTCCTGGCGTTGCCCTCGCGAGCAGCGTGGCTGCCCTGGACGAGGAGGCGCCGGCGCCTCTGCCGTTCCAGCTGCCCGCGGCGAGCGCCGGTGCGCCACTGAATGCAGCGACGGACTCGAGCCTGTCTGCGTATCTGCTGCTGCTCTCCTGCATGCTCGTGGCAGGCACGCTGATGGCGCTGTTCCGGTCCTGCTCGCAGCGGGGCCAGCACGCGCATGCGGCACCCAGCCAGCGGCTGGCATTCCGGCTGCGGCACTGACTCTGCGGCACTGACTCTGCGGCACTGACTCTGCCGCACTGACTCTGCGGCACTGACTCTGCCGCACTGACTCTGCCGCACTGACTGAATCGCCGGCGCCTTCGAGGCGGGGGAGCTGGAGTGCGATCAGGACCACTACGCGCTGGCCGCCGTGTGCGTGGAAGCGCAGTGTACCACGCTCGACCTGCTCGAGTCTCCCTTCAGCGCCTGCGAGCGGGACGAGCAGTGCCAGCTGCGCGCGGGCACGGAGTGGGCTACCTGGACGCGCATTGCGGCCGTGACGTGAGCTGTGATGACTGCGCATCCAGGCTCCCCAGTGAGGTCGGCGCGCGTTGCATCGCGGGTCGCTGTCGGGCTACTTACGACGGCTCGCCGCTGACGTTCGGCGGCTGAAGCGTGAGCTCCCGTCCGGGTGCTCGCGGGGAGCTGGCTGTGATCTATCTGGTCGGTGGCGCGCCGCGCGCGGGCAAGAGCATCCTGGGGCAGCGGGTGGCGCAGCGCGCGCGCATCGGCTGGGTTTCGACGGACGTGTTGCGCTCGGTGCTGCTGGGAGCCGGGCTGAAGCAGGAGGAGGCAGAGGCGTGGGACGCCTCGCCCGACGCCGTTGCGCGCGCGGCGGACTGGTTTTTTCCCCATCTGGAGCGCTTTGCCTGGGGCATCGGCTCGCTCGCGGACAGCTACTTGATCGAGGGCGTACATTTTCTGCCGCGGCATGCGGTGGCGCTCGGGCAGCGCTTCGCCGTGCGCTCGGTGTTCATTGGTTGCTCCGAGCTGAGCTTGCAGCGGTTCCAGGAGTTTCCGGGGTGCTCGCGGGGCTACGCCAGCCTGCCACTGGAGTTTCAGCGCCAGATCGTCGAGGACGTGCCGCGCTGGAGCGCCTTCATCGCGGCGGAGGCGGCCGCCGCCGGTTGCCCGTATGTGGACACCGGCGGCGACTTTGCCGCCGGGCTGGATCGAGCCGAGGCGTTGCTGGCCGCAGGCTGAGCCGCACGCGCAGCGCCCCGAGGTGCCGCGCTGCGTCCGCTCGGAGGCAGCCCGGCCCTTTTTACCCCGCTTGCTCTCGCGAAGCACGCGGCGATTTCGGCTTGCCCGGTGCGCGCTGCTCGCGTTTGCTGTGGGCCCGAGATGATGCTGTCGACGCGCGCTTCGTTCGCTCGCCTGTTCCGTCGCCGCTACCCACTCGTGCCGGCAGCGATCGTGCCGTCCCCGCTCGAGTGCGTGGCGCGGCGAGCTTGCCTGCTCGCGCTCACGGGCGGGCTGCTCCTCACCGCCGGGGGAGGAGCGCACGCCGCGGAGCCGGCGGGCGCGGAGGCGCCGCCCGTGGCCCCCGTGCGCATCGAGGCCGAGTCGGGGCGGCTGGGCGCGGGCCTGCAGGTGTCCAGCAGCGGCGCGGTCAAGGCAATCTCTGCCAAAACAACCCTGAACGGGCCCGCCCCGCTCGAGAAGCAGCGGGTCGCGAGCTTTCGCGTGCAGTTTCGGGCCGCGGGCGAATATGAGCTGTACGCTCGGTTGAAGGTGGGGCCGGGGGGCGGCAGTGACGACAGCTTCTTCATCCCACGAGGCTTCGGCAAGAAGGACCCGGCGCGCGCGGAGGACTGGGCGGTGGCGAACGGTCTGGGCGGCGCCGGCTACTCGCAGCCGGAGCAGCTGGTGAAGCGCGGGGGGCGGCCGCCAGCGCAGAGCTGGCACTGGATCAACGTCTCGCGCATGGTGAGCCCGCCCGACGGAGTCACCTACCAGGTGGCGGCCGGCGCGCTGCAACAGACCTTCGAGATCGCCTCGCGCGAGGATGGGCTGGAGCTCGATCAGCTGGCTTTCGCGCCGGCAGGCATCGTGCACACGGTGGCGGAGCTGGATGCCGGCAAGCCCGGGCGCTACCTGCCACCGCCGCCACCCCCGGAGCCCTTCACCCCCGGCGGGCCGCCACCCGCGCTGGGCAAGGAGAAGTTCCTGGGCGGCGCGTACAGCCGGCGGCAGCAGCAGCACTTCGAGCACTACTTCAACCAGGTCACCCCGGAGAACGCCGGCAAGTGGGGGCAGATCGAGCCGCGCCGCGACGTGATGACGTGGGACGAGCTGGATGCCTCTTACCAGTTTGCGAAGCAACACGGCTTTCCGTTCAAGATGCACGTGATGATCTGGGGCAACCAGCAGCCCGCCTGGATCGAGCAGCTGCCCGCGGAGGAGCAGCGGCGCGAAGTCGAGCAGTGGTTCGCCGCGGTCGCCGAGCGCTACCCGGCGCTGGATTACATCGAGGTCGTGAACGAGCCGCTGCACGATCCACCGAACAAGCCGGGAGAAGGCGGCGGCAATTACCTGGCCGCGCTCGGCGGCAGCGGCAAGACCGGCTGGGACTGGGTGCTGGAGGCCTTCCGGATGGGGCGCAGGTACTTTCCGCGCTCCAGCCTGATGATCAACGAATTTGGCGTGCTGGCGCGGCACGAGGAGGCCGAGCGCTACGCCCGCATCATCGAGCTGTTGCAGGCGGAGAAGCTGGTGGACTCCATCGGCGTCCAGGGCCACGCATTCTGCACGAACGAGGCGGACGCGGCTGCAATCCGGACCAACCTCGATCGGTTCGCCGTCACCGGCTTGCCCGTGTTCATCACCGAGCTGGACGTCGATGGGCACGAGGACCCCGATCAGCTCGCCGAATACCAGCGCCTGTTCCCGCTGTTCTGGGATCACCCGAGCGTGCAGGGCATCACGCTCTGGGGTTATCGCCCCGGCATGTGGCGCACGGCGCAGGGGGCCATCCTGGCGCACGAGAACGGCGCGGAGCGGGCGGCGCTTCGTTACTTGCTCGACTATGTGCGCAAGAGCGATGCGCGGTACCAGCGGGTGATTCCGGCGTTGCCCGAAGGGCGCTGAGCTCAGCGCGCGGGCAGCCCGCCTGCAAAGGGAGAGGTGCGCCACTGCTCGAGCCAGGGGGCGAGCCAACCGGAAAGGGCGGGCAGCTGTGGAGTGAGCGACAGCGAGGCCACGGTTTGCAAGGCGCGCGCAGCATCCATCACCTTCGCCACGTCGCGCTGCAGCGCCGGCAGGCCCAGGGCGGCGGCGGCGCGATCGTAGTGAGTGGCGGCTTCTGTGCCGAAGCCGGCCAGGTCCCACTCGACGGGGCCGATGGTCGCGTCTTCGAAGTCGGCGAAGAGGGGGCCGTTGCGCGTGCGGATCAGGTTGTAGGCGGGCGCGTCGCCGTGGATGACTTGTACATTGGCTCCGGGAAATGCCTGGCAGAATGCGGCTTGCGACTGGAGAAGGGGGCCGAGCGCAGCCCACTCGGCATGCGCTCGCTCCAGATCCGCCGCGAGGATCAGCTGCGGATGTTGCTGGAGAAATGCGAGGCAGCCCGGCACGGTGTGTGCCACCGGGGCCAGAAACGGCAGCTCCAGCGGGCAGCTGCGCAGGAGCGCGTGCAGCTCTGCCGCGTAGCGGGCGTCTGCCACGTAGTCGGGAGTGGCGCTGGCATCCACCTCCACGTGCTCCCAGAACGTCATCGAGAAGCCGTCGCGCTGCAGCGGCTCGAGCGGCAGCAGCGGGCTCGGGCGCACCACGGGAGCGCCCTGTTGCTCGAGCCAGCGCACCACCTGGAGCTCACGCCGCTGGCGTGCCGCCTGCGCGGGCAAGGTCAGCTCGACGGGTAGTGCCACTGGCACTCGCGCGACCACCGGCGCCGGGGTCAGGTGCACCAGCACCGAGAAAGCATCGTGCAACACCTTGCCCTCGGCGACGGTGAGGCCGAGCTCGCGCGCGCCGGCCACGGCTGCACTGACGGCGCGCTGGGTGCGAGCGGCGAGCTGTTCCGGAGTGAGGGGCGAAATGAGCGGCGACGTGGACATGGGTGCGCCTGGGGCCAGACAGGTTAGCAGGCGGATGCCCGAGAGGGCATGTCGTGTTCTGCTTACCCGAGGTCTCGGCGACAGCGGGACCGCTGATTTTGCGCAGAGCCCCGCAGGCGCCCGGACATTCCGGGACCATGAGCTCGATTGCAGTTTGCAACAGGTGGGCCTTCGCCGAGGCGCGGCCGGTCAGTTCTCGTCGCCGAGGTCGAGCACTGCGAGCGCGTTCGGGTCGTCGCAGGGCAGGGAGGCGTCGGGGCGCAGGTGCTCGAGGTCGCGGATGCGTTCCGCCCAGCCGTCGGGGATGAGCGCGGCGATCTCGCGGTAGTTGTTGATGCCGAAGTAGCGCCATGCCTCGGGCAGCGCGCTCTGGATCAGACGGCGCAGCGCGGCGCGCTGGAGCTCGGCGGGGGAATGGGTGGCCTGGCGCGGGGAGCGCAGGTGCAAGGTGGCGGCGTGCACCAGGGCCTCCTCGGCGAACAGAAGCCGCATGTGCTGCAGCTTCTCCTCGCCCTCGAGCCGCGGAAAGGCTTGCCAGGCGCCGTCGAGCTCGATCATGGGCCGGGCGCCGAGCTTCAGCTGCTGGTGCAGGCGGCGATGCAGCTCGGGCTCGGGCTGGGTGGGCATCTTGGGGTGGCAGGCGTCGGGCTGGGAGCGGGTGCCCCTGGCGTGGTGCTCACCGTGCATGCCGCGCGCGTGCTCCTGCATGGGGCGCAGCAGCTCACGGGCTTCCGCGGGTACCTCGGTGATCCACTGCTGCAGCTGATACAGGTCCTCCAGGTTCTTGTGCCAGTGCAGCACTCCGTAGATGAGCCCGACCTGCTTGGTGAACAGCACGAACGCCGGTGGTGGCACCCGCAGCGGCCCGAGCACGGGCTCATCCAAAATGGGAGCGTCACGGAATACGTGCAGGGCTCGAGCCCAGAAGATGCGCTCGTCGGCGATGTCGAGCTCGACCGTCACTCCGCCGTAGTCGAAGTGGGCCTTGTACGGGGCTTGATGGCCGCGCCTGGGCAGTATCCGATCCAGGCGCTCCGCATCGGCTAGAGTGCCGGCCAGATCCCAGTCCTTGGGCTGGCGGAACTGCGGGAAGTAGAAGCGGAGCGCCCGGCTGCCGAATACGAGCATGAGGCTGACCTCAACCGTAGTCGGAGTTGCTCGCCGTGTTCAAGATGTCGTGCCAGGGCAGGGTGCCGCGATGGAGCGCTGGAACGACGTCGAAGTCCAGGTCACGCGGCAAGAAGAGCTGGCCCGTGCACTGGCCGTTGACTGCGTCACACGTCTGGTTGGTGCTGCAGCTGTCATCCGAGGCCCAGTGGATGCCATACGAGCTGGTGCTGGCGCACTGCTCGAGCTGATAACTGCCGCCGCCGATGTCGACGCACCGGAACGTACCCGGTATGCACGTCTGGCAGCTGCCCTGGTAGCAGACATTGGGGCAGGTCTGGTTGTCATCCCAGAACCCGCTGCCCACGCACTCCCGGCGAGTCTTCGTATTTACACATTCCTGTGCGGCGTTGCCTGGCGGTGGTTGGCATACGATCGCCGCGCCGTTGCAACTCCAAACCCCGCACTCATTGCAGAGGGCCCCGAGCGCACCCGGCGCCGGATCGCAGCCACCACAGGCGTTGCTGACGAAGGAGCTATCGCCGTCGTTGCAGTCGGTGCCCGGGTTCGCCTCACAGAGCC
>JAICQL010000160.1 GCA_025937895.1 Polyangiaceae bacterium
CCAGGACGGCGCGACCACGCCCGCCCCGCGCGACCGCAGGCGCCACCCGGCCCGGGTGGCTGCGCGCTTCTTCTGAGCGGGAGACGGGATTCGAACCCGCGACCCCAAGCTTGGGAAGCTTGTGCTCTACCAACTGAGCTACTCCCGCGCGGGGTGCGGACCATAGCGTCCCGCGCGGCGCGGCAAAAGACCAAACTTGATTCTTTAGCTTCGGGTCGATAAGAGCTGGCCCCGGATGGCGGCCGCGGCCGTCACGGCTTTTCCGGGCTGGCCCTTTTGGGAGCCGGCGTTCGAGCAGGCGCATGAACCAGGCAACGATTCAATCCAGGTGCGAGTGTCAGGCGTGTCTCTGGGCTTCGCTGAATCCGCAGCGTTACGTGATCGCCGGCTGGGCCACGGATCCTCGGCGGCCGCGCCAGGAGACGTGCGCGGCGCACAGCATCAACGCGGATCAGGAGCAGTTTCAGGTGGCGTGGCTGTGCCCGTATTGCGGTCGCAACGTGCTGCGTAGCTTCTATGCGGGCGCGCTCTCGTATCGTGCCGCGCGGGTGAGCGAGCGGCCTCCGCCGGCTCGCCCGCCGAGCGTGCCACCCGCCCGCTGAGCGCTGGCGAGTGTTGCACCCGGTGGACGGCGGGGCCGGGCTAGCCCGACCCTGGTCCGCGAAGGGTTGCTCAGAGCGAGGCCAGGTACAGGGCCTTGAAGTCGTCCTCGCTGCAGGGCCGCGGGTTGCCGCCGTGGCAGCCATCGGCCAGCGCCAGCTGAGCCAGGCGGGGGAGCATGTCTCGGGTCACGCCGGCCTGGGCGAGGCCGCCGCTGATGCCCACTTGCTCGCGCAGCTCGCGGATGCGGCGGGCGCAAGCACCGGGCTCGGGGCTCGCGCCAAATAGTGCGCCGACACGCCGGACGCGCTCTGGCACGGCCGCCTCGTTGAAGTCGATCACGGCGGGCAGGCACAGCGCGTTGGCCAGGCCGTGGTGCAAGCCGAGCTCCGCGGACAGCGGGTGGGACAGCGAGTGACAAGCGCCGAGCCCCTTCTGAAAGGACGCCGCGCCCATCATCGCCGCCTTGAGCATGGCCCCGCGCGCCTCGATGTCCTTGCCGTTCGCCACGGCGCGCTGCAGGTGCTGCGCGATCAGCTCCAGCCCGCCGAGCGCCACGCTGTCGGCGATGGGATGATCACCCTTGGCCAGGTACGCCTCCAGGCAGTGGGTAAGCGCGTCGAAGCCGGTCGCCGCAGTGGCTGCCTTGGGCAGCGAGAGCGTGAGCTCGGGATCGAGGATCGCCACGCGCGGCAACATCGCCGGGTGAAAGACCACGGTCTTGCTGCCGGTGGACTTCACCGTCAGCACGGCGGCGCGCCCGATCTCGCTGCCGGTGCCTGCGGTGGTGGGGATGGTGAGCACGGGCGGGAGATCGCGGGGGATGAGCTTGTCGCCGCCCTTGTTGTCGTCCAGCTCGGCCCAGCCGTTCGACACCCGCGAGCGCACCACGATCAACTTCGCCACGTCCATCGGTGCACCGCCGCCCAGCGCCAGCGCGCCGCGCGCGCCGCTGCGCTGATATGCCGCTGCACCCGCCTCTACCTCCGCCTCGCTGGGATTGCTGGAGAGCTGCGAGAAGATCTCGAAGCTGATGCCCGAGGCAGTGAGAGAGGCCTCCACGGCCTGATGGAGACCGGCCTGCAGCACGCCTGGGTCGGTCACCAGCAGCACGCGATCGAGGCCGAGTGCCCTGGCTTCCGCGCCGCAGGCCTTCACGCTGCCGGCGCCGAACAGGATGCGAGTGGGGTAAGACCAGATGGAGATAGACATGTTTGCTCCAATATAAACGGCCAGGCAGGGGGCGGGCAGTATCCTCGCAGGGGTGGCTTTCTTTGCTGCAGCTAGACCATCTCGAAGTAGCGCCTGGACTCCCAGTCGGTGACCGCCCGCTCGAACTCGGCCACCTCCCAGTTGCGCGTGCGCACGTAATGATCGACGAACTCGGCGCCCAGGATCTCCTGCGCCGCGGCGCTCTGCGCGAGCAATGCAGCGGCCTCCTTGAGGGTGGTGGGCAGGCGCTCGGCCTTCACACCGGCGTCGCCCTGGCTCGGCTCACCCGGATCCAGCTCGTGCTCGATGCCCCACAGGCCTGCGCCCAGGCAGGCGGCCATGGCGATGTAGGGGTTGATGTCGGCGGCGGGCTGCCGGCACTCCACGCGCGCGGCCGTCGTGCTGTCGGGATCGATCACGCGTAGCGCGCAGGTACGGTTGTCGATTCCCCAGGTGGGGGATAGCGGAGCCCACAGCCCCGGCACGTAGCGCTTGTAGCTGTTGATGGTGGGCGAGATGAGCGCCGTGAGCTCTCGCATCAGCGCCATCTGCCCGCCCAGGTATGCGCGCAAGGTGGGGGACAAGCTAGGGGAGCCGCCGCGCCCCCTGGGGGCGGAGAACACGTTCGTCTTGCCGCGCCACAGGCTCTGGTGCAGGTGCCCGCTGGAGCCGGGCAGCTTCTGATTGTTCTTGGCCATGAATGTGACCGAGAGCCCGTGGCGAGGCGCCAGCTGCTTCATCGCCGTCTTGAACAGCGCGGCCTTGTCGGCCGCGATCAGCACGTCATCGTGGCGGATCGCCGCCTCGTACACGCCCGGGCCCGTCTCGGTGTGGAACCCCTCCAGCTCCACGTCGTGCGCGGCCAGGCTGTCCAGGATGTCGCGCACGAGCTCGGCGTCTTGCCCGGTGCGCAGCCAGCTGTAGCCCATCATGCCGGGATCGAGCGGCTGCAGGTTGGTGTAGCCCTTGTGCGCCAGGCTCTCGCGCGTCTCGCGGAAGAAGAAGAACTCGAACTCGGCCGCGAAGCGCGCCTGGAAGCCCATGCGCTCGGCGCGCGCCTTCACCTTCTTGAGCAGCGAGCGCGGACAGGCGGGGTGGGGGTTGCCCGCTCCGTCGCGAAAGTCGCACAGCATCGCCGCCACTCCCGGCTCCCATGGCACGCGCCGCAACGTGCCCGGATCCAGCACGGAGAGCGCGTCGGGATAGCCCGTGTGCCAGCCGGTGACCTTGCTGTTGTCGTACAGGTTGTCGGCCATGTCCCAGCCGAAGATCACGTCGCAGAAGCCGAAGCCCTTCTCCAGCGCCGAGCGCAGCTTGTCGAGCGCCACGTATTTGCCGCGCAGCACGCCATCGATGTCGAAGCCGCCGATCTTGGCCCAGCGCACCCCCTCACGATCGAGCCGCTCCCAGAGCTCCGCTGGCACCGCGGGCAGCGGGGGCTGGGCGGAGACCGCCTGGGCGCCCTCCGCCTTGCTCGACCCGCGGTTCACTCTGGTGCCGGCTTTCTTCTTCTTCCGCTCCATGCTCGCTCCTCCGTGCCCCACCGCTTACCGACTGCTTAGCCGAAAGGTCCTCGAGGCGGCCAGAAAGCGCCGCTGCCGGTCAAAGGCCGGTTAAGTGACGGCTTCGGGCTCTAGTCCCTGGCAGGATGAGCTGGTAGCTTGGGCCACATGACCCCCTGTCGCGCGCCCCAGTCACGTCCTCCGGCCAAAAAGCCAAGGTTGTTCTCTGCGCTGCGCAGGCCGCTCACCGTGCTCGTCGCCGCGTTTGCGCTGGCCGGCGCGGCCGCCACCATCAGCCCCGCCTTCGCGCAGGATGAAGAGGCACCCACGCGCTCGCACCAGACGATGAGCGAGCAAGAGCGGGATCGCGAGGCGGAGGCCATCGCGCGCACCGTGATGAGCCCCTTCTGTCCGGGCCGCACCGTCTCGTCCTGTCCCAACGCCGGCCCCTGGCGCGAGGACATTCGCAAGTGGGTGGGTGAGGGAGTGCCGGCGGCAGAGATCCGGCGGCGCCTGTACGAGCGGGTGCCGGAGGCCAACCTGACGGGGATCCCGCCGAACCGGCTGGGCTGGTTCTTGCCGATTGGTGCTGCGCTGCTGGCCGTTGGCGCGCTGGTGATCGCGCTTCGCTTCCTGGTCAAGCCCAGCAAGCCCGCCGAGAGCACCACGGTCAACTCGAACGCCGACGGCGAGAAACCCTCGAAGACCAAGGAAGACTACGACGCGCGGCTCGATGAGGAGCTGGAGACGCTCGAGCAGCCCTGATCCCGGCAGTGATTCCCGGCAGTAATCCCGGCGATGACCCCCGCAGTGATCCCGGGGATGAGGCAGATTGCCATCGCGGGGCTTTTCTGCTTCTAGCGCCGCCATTTGCCGCTCTTTTCCTGCCGTTTCGCGGGTAACAGCTTCAGCGGCGGCGCCAGCTGCTACGCTCGGCGGTGACGTCATGAGGCGAATACTGATTGTTGAGGATGAGCCGGATGCACTCGAGATGCTGGTGGCGTGGATGCACGACAAGCGCGGCTGGGAGGTGCGCAGCACGAAGTCTGGGCGTAGCGCCATCGAGCTCAGCAAGTCCTTCAAGCCCGACGTGGTGATCTCCGATTACCTGCTTCAGGACGACGTGACCGGCGTGGATGTGATCGCGGAGGTGCAGGCCCACGACGAGCCCGTGCGCTGTGTGCTCGTCACCGGCGTGTTGCGCAAGGCTCTGCAAGACGCGCAGCGCATCCACGGCGTGCCCATCCTGACCAAGCCGCTCGATTTCCGCAGGCTGGGCCGCCTGATCAGCGAGCCCGCCTCCTGACGGGCAGTGGAGGGCTCGCAGCTCTGGTTTGGGGGGCCGCTGCTTCGCTACGGCGGGTGGCCTGCGAAGCGCGCTGACACGGGGGCCCAGGTCAGAGCGGCGAGGATCCAGGCGGGAGCTCTCATCTCGCCTCCACGCGGGTCAACGGCAGCGCGATCGGGCGCAAGGGTGCGGCGTCCGCGCCGCGTAGCTTGAGCGAGCCGCCGATGAAGGCAAACTCGTGCACTCCGGCCTGCGCCAGCCCGTCCAGGTAGACGAGCTCGATGATCGGCACGCCGTGCTCGGCGAGCAGGTAAGTGTGCACGGGCACGTAGTTGCCCGGCGACTCCGAGGGAAATGCCTCGAAGCTCAGGTTGTCTGCGCCCACGATCATCGCGCCGCCGTCCTCCACCAGGAAGCGCGCTGCCTCGAGCCCCAGTCCCGGTGCGTTGTCCATGTATGCCCTCGACTGCGCGTACAGCTTCATGCGCCCGGTGCGGATGAGCGCCACGTCCCCCGGGCGCAGCGCGAGGCGCTGGCGCGCGAGCGCGTTCTGCAGATCGGCGCGGGTCACCCGATAGCCGTCGGGCAACATCTCCACTCCGCGCGCCGCTGCCACGTCGATCAGCACGCCGCGTGCGACGATCGGCGGGATGGTCTCGGCGCCGCTCACCTTCCAGCCCAGATCCCCGAGGAACTCGCCAGCGGAGAAGCCATTGTAGATCTTGCCGTCGAGCCCGAAGTGGCTGAGCGCGTCGATGTGCGTGCCCATGTGCGTGTACATGGAGATGGCCGAGCCGGTGTAGCTGACGTGCTGGTTCTGCTCGGTGCCGAGCGACATGGGATCAGACACCACCGTACCGTGTGGGGTGTGTGTCATCCACATCTGGTAAGGCGGGTCACCGGCGGCCTGCCAGCTGGGCATGCCCACGAAGTATTCCACCGAGAGATCGTAGACGTCGCCGCCTTCGACCCGGGACAGCACCTCGGCGCGCGAGGCGGCGGTCATGAGATTGAGCCGGCCTAGCTGGTCACTGGGACCCCACGGGCTCGCTCCCACGCTGGGGCGCGCGGAAGCCCGGGCGACCCACACCGAGCCCGCCGCCGCTGCCACCACGAGCGCCCAGGCGCCGAAGGACCAGAAGCGCTTGCCGCGCCGGATGCTCGCCGCCGCCGGCCACCGATTGATGCTGGTTGAATTCATGTTTAACCTCCGCAGCCAACGTGCCGCGCCCGCCCCATTCCCGGAATCACCAGTCGGTGAAACGCAGTGTTTCCTGCCGCGAAACGCCGGGGGCCCGAGGTGCCGGCGCCAGGTGGGAGCGCCGTGGATAAGCTGCAGTCGATGCGCGTGTTCCGGCGCGTGGTCGAGCTCGCGAGCTTTGCCGCCGCCGCGCGCGATCTGCGCGTGTCCACCGCTGCTGCCAGCAAGCACGTGGCGGCACTCGAAGAAGCGCTCGGCGCGCGCCTGCTCCAGCGCAATACACGGCGGGTCTCGGCGACCACGCCGGGCGCGGCCTACTACGAGCACTGTGTGCGCATCCTGGACGAGATCGAGGCCACGGAGGCGGCGCTCGGGCGCGCGGCGCTGGCGCCCGCCGGGCTGCTGAGGGTGAACGTGCCGCTCTCCTTCGGTCTCCTGCACGTGAGCCCGCTCTTGCCCGAGTTGCTGGAGCTGTATCCGGAGCTCGCGCTCGAGGTGAGCTTCAGCGATCGCTTCATCGATCTGGTGGAAGAGCGGGTGGACGTGGTGATCCGCATCGCGCGCTCGCTGCCGGACTCGAGCTCGCTCGCGGCCCAGCGCCTGGCGCGCGCCGGGCACGTCCTGTGCGCGTCGCCCGCGTACCTGGCGCGGCGCGCAGCACCGCGCTCGCCGGCCGAGCTCTCGCAGCACGAGTGCGTGACGTACGCCCTGAGCAGCACGCCGGCGGAGTGGCACTTCGAAGGGCCGCGCGGCGCGCTGACGGTCGAGGTGCGCGGGCGGCTGGTGCTGAGCAGCAGCCTTGCGGTTCGCGACGCCGTCCTGGCCGGGGTGGGTATCGGCCTGTTGCCAAAGTTCTACGTGTGCAGTGAGCTCGCAGACGGGCGCCTCGTACCGCTGCTGCCCGGGTACGAGCCGCAGCGAGTCACGATCTCGGCGGTCTACGCGCGCACCAAGACGCTGTCGCCCAAGGTGCGGGTGCTGGTCGAGCACCTCCGCCAGCGCTTCTCGTCTGCACCCTGGGCAGAGCGCGGACAGCTGTCCTGAGTCACCGCGAGTGTCCGCGCCCATCGCCGGACGCCACCCACTTGCAACAGCTCACCAGTAGCTCCAAGCGCCGCCGCCGCGGGCAGTGGCCCTGGCGCCAGCGCGACTCGAGCTTGCCTCTCGCCGAGGAGCAGATCGCGGCCCGGCTCGCAGCCAGGGGGGAAGGGCAAGAGAGCTACCGCATGGCCTTGCCGGCGGAGCCGCTGGGCAAGCTCCACCGCTTCGGTGATGGGGCAGGCCCGGGCGTGCAGGTGTTCGCCGTCAGCATGCTGCCCAACCTGGTGGGACTTCCATTCATCGGCCGCCACGAGGCCTCGGGCTGGCCTCGGATGCTCACGAGCATCAGGGTGCGAGCGGGCGATCAAGAGCTTGCCGGTGGCCGTGTTGATCGACGAGCGCTGCGCGAGCGTATGCGAGGAGTTCACGGCGGCCATGGCTCATGATCCGGCGCACCTCATCGTCGGCGCCTCGAGGAGCAGCGGCGCGGAGGGTGAGGTCTATCAGTGGCTGCTGCCGGATGGGGTCGGCTACCTCTCGCCAGTGGGCATGTTTCGCTACCCGAACGGTGAGATCTTCGTGGAAGGCGAGGGCATCACGCCCAACGTGTGGCTGCCGCGCACGCCCGAGGCCCTGCTCTCCGGTGAGGACTACGTGCTGCAGGCGGCCGTGCAGCGCCTGAGCCAGCAGCACGAATGAGCGAGGGCTCCGCGCGCGTGTCGATCTGTCGCGTTCCAGTGGCGCGGATCGCGAGCCAGGTGCGTCTTCCGCCAGCAATCTTGGCAGCAGCGCACCTGCCGGGGTACGCTGACCGCGCGACCTTGCGTGCTCTCTTCTGCTTCCTCTTGCTGATCGCATGCGCCGAGCGCGAGCAGCGGGCCGCGGTGGAGATGGGTGCACACGTCGCGCAATCCGTCAGCTCCGCGAGCCTGTTCTCGTGCCTGGTGATCGGCTTCGTGCTGTCGCTGCTCGGCTCGCTGCCGATGACGGGCCCGCTGGCGCTCTTGGTGCTGGATCGAGTGATGATCGGCCAGCGCCGGGCGGCGCTGTGGATCGCGATCTCTGGCGCGCTGGTGGAGGGGGCCATTGCGACCCTGATCGCGACGCTCTTGCCTCTGGTGTTGCAGCACTCCACCAGCCTCGTGCGGGTGGGGCGGGTCGGCGGTGCGGCGGTGATCTTCATCGTGGGGCTCGCGCTGGTGGTGCGGCCACAAACGGTGGGCGAGATCGAGACGCAGCGGCCCGGTCAGGGGCTGCTCGTGGGCTTTCTCGCCACCTCGCTGAACCCCACGTTGCTGGCCACGTGGACCATCGCCGTCACCGCGCTGCACGCAAACGGGCTGCTGCAGGGGGGCTTCTGGCAAGGGCCGAGCTTCGGCGCTGGGGTGGTGCTCGGAGTGCTCGGCTGGTTCGGGTTGCTCGTGGCGCTGGCCCGCCTGAGCACGCCCCAGCGCATGCGCCACTATCGTGTCGCGCTCGGGCGCGGCGTCGGTGGGGTGCTGCTGCTGGTGAGCGTGTTCACCTTCCTGCACTCGTTTCAATCCGAGGGTGAGCAGAAAGAGGGTCAGCCGCCGGTCGAGCTGCGCTGAGCGCAGCGGGTGGTCAGCCGTGGCAGGTAGCGGCGCCCGAGCATCAGCCGTGTTGCACTGTGCCGTTCTGGTTGCAATTCAGCCGTGTGAACGAGGCCAGCGGCGGCGGCTGCGGTACGCTGGACATGGCCAACGCATCCGAAAGGGATTACGAGCGGCGATGATGAAGGTTCGCGAGCTGAGTCGGGGGCTGGGTTTTGGCGCGGCGGCTGCGTTGCTGCTGTTCATGGCCTGCGCAGGCAAGGACCCGCCCGAGGTCAGCGCGGAGCTGGCGGATGCCGTGCGCGCGGCCTATGACCAGCCCGCCGCAGGCGCGGGTGGGAGCGGAGCCGGTGGCAGCGCCGCCGGCACTGGAGCTGGCGCCGGTGGTGGCGCGCAGGCGGGCGGAAGCGGTGCGAGCGGTGGCGCAGCAGCGGGAGCGGGCAATGGCGGAATCGGCGGCGGGGCCATGGCAGGTGAGGCAGGCTCCGGCGGCAACGGCGGCGGAGCCAGCGCCGGTGCGGCTGGCAGCGCCGGCTCGCCGCCGTCGTGCGATGGCTTTGCCATCCTGGCCACCAACTGTGGCACGTCGGGCTGCCACGGCGAGGGCTCGAACCTGGAGGACTTTGCCGCCAGCGAGGCGGCTGCGCGCGAGTTCATCGACCAGCCCGGCACCTTGGCGTGCTCGGGGCAAGGTCTGGTGATCGACTCGGAAGAGCCCTCGGAGAGCCTGATGATCCGCAAGCTGGCCGACGACGCGCCGTGTGGGCAGCGCATGCCCGTGTCCGGAACGCCGCTCTCTCGGGCAGAGGTGGAGTGCATCGAGGACTGGATCGGTAGCCTCTGAGCGGCTCAGCCCCGGTGGGGGGCAGCTCAGTGCTGGGGCGTGGCCAGCTTGGCCAGCAGCGCGATCTGCGAGTTGACGCGCAGCTTCAGAAAAATGCTCTTCAGGTGATTGCGCACGGTGTTGGGCGACAGCTGAAGAGACTGCGCAATTTTCTGTGGGGAATGGCCGCGGGCGAGCTCCTGTAGCACGTCTCGCTCGCGAGCTGACAGGTGAGCGAGCTCGCCCGGCGCCAGGTTGCGCAGCAGATCGGGCGGTGCTGCGTTCTTGCCGCTCTCGGCAGCACCCGCAAAATGCACGCTGGAGGTCCGGCAAATGGCCTGCTTCAGCGTGTCCAGGCGCTGCGAGAGCTGGCTTGCCACACGCTCCGCTTCACCGACCGAGCGCAGGACGCGCGCGCGATGTACCGCCAGATCGAGCCGCTCGATCAGGTGGCTCATGTCCTGGGGCTTGAACAGGTAGTCGACCACCCCCAGACGCACGGCGCGCACCGCGGTGTCCAGCGCAGGGTGCCCGGTGAGGATCACGATCGGGATGTGGGGCTTGCTCTGGTTGAGCACGTCCACCAAATCCAGGTTCTGATTGCCCGGCATGTTGATGTCGAGCAGCATTGCGTCCGGCAAGCGCGCTTCCAGCGCGGAGAGCACGTGAGCACCGTCTTCCACCGGGGTGACCTCGAACCCCGAAAGGGACAGGGCCGCCGCCGTGGCCCGCAGCACCATCGCGTCGTCGTCCGCGAACAGGATGTGGCCGCGACCTTCAGCAGCGGACATGGTCTGCTCCTCCGGCCGCCTCCAGGCAGCTCAACCCCGTGTGCGAGAAACAAAGAGCGCGTGCAAGCATCTGAGCCCCGAGACCCCGAGGCTTCGCGTGATAGCACTGCCGGGACCTCGAGCGAAGCGCTGTTCCGCCGCAGCGCCCTGCCATTCGGGGTGCGCCGCGGCGCCGGGTGGAGAGCGCCGCGGGCGACGCGGGGAGGTGCCGAGCCGGGAGCCGCGCTGACCGAGCCGGAGCTTGCCATGCAACTGAGCGCTCGCCGTCAGCTCCTGGAGTTGCATGGGTGGCATTGAAACACACACCCTCGTCATGCGCGCACGCCGAGCAGCGCACTGTTGCATCGACACGCGGAGCAGTAGTCCAAACGAATTGACTAAAATTGGCCGCGCCGAGCTGCATGCGCCGTTGCTGAGCGTCCAGGGCAACGCTGGCACTGATGTGGTAGCGCGTGAGCAGCGAAGAGATCCATCGCGATGCATGCGAAAGGTTGACGTAAGACACTCTCTGCAACATGCTCGATCTCGCTCGGGGCTCAGCGGTAAACCCCCCCCTACGCGTTGAGCCTCGAGCGTTTTACTTCGCCCGCACGCCACACGCGGGCGCGCGCGTGAACCGCGGATCGCTCAGCGGCGCTCGCGGTGGGCGTGTTGCAGCTCGGTCAGGCTAGCGATCAGCTGCTGCCGTGTTTCACTGGGCGCTTCGCCCGGCGCGCGCTGGAGAGTCTCGATGTATGTGCTCAGCGCCGTCGTCTCGACCAGATGCACGCTCGTCAAGGTCTCTTGCAACCGCTCGATCAGGCTGGCGGGCAAGGGCAAGCTCAGCGCCGTGTACAAGCGAAAGACGTAGTCTAGCCAGGCCGGGTCCGAGCTGGACTTGCACAGGTTCAGCGCGACCATGCCAGCCATCTCGGCGTCCCCCGCGGCGATCCTCTCGCCCCGTTCGCTGCGGCGCAGCAGCACGTCCAGCGGCTTTCGGGCGGCTCCGGCTCGCGCCGCGGCGGCGGTACGGTGGGCGGCTGCCGTGGCCAGCCCCGCCAGCGACAGCAGCGGGCTGCCCGGGTCGGTCTTGCTCGTGGAGCGAGCCGAGCTGGCGGGCGTGGCCCGGCGGCTCGGTCCCACAGGAATGGTGGGCGATACCTCGCGGGCCGCGGCGGGCAAGAGGCAGAGCTCCAGTGTCTCATTGCCGATCGTGGTCCAGTCACCACGCGCCAGACGATGATCGGTATAGATGCGCACGCCGTTGACGTAGGTGCCGTTGGTGCTCCCGAGGTCGCGCACCAGGGCACCACCGTCTGGCGCCCGCGAGAAGACGGCGTGCTGCCGTGAGCAGAGGCGATCGTCGATGCGCAGGTCACACTGCGCGGCGCGCCCGGCGAGCACCTCGCAGCCTATGGGCAGCTCGAAGGAGCGCCCTGCCAGGCGCAATCCGACGCGGTCCTCCGCGCGAAATGCCGCTGCTCCGCTCTCCACGCTGGCAGCCGCAACTCGGCGCATGCGCAGGCTCATGCGAATGCGCTGAGGCGCCCGGGCGGAGCGCAGCGTCTGCTCCTCTGCATCCTTCGCCCGTGGCTTCGCCGCGCCCGTGGTCGAGGAGGCTGCCTGTTCGCCGCTGGCTCGCGGGGGCAGCGCGCGACGGGTCGCGGACCTGGTCCGAAACGGCTCCCGCTCGCCGTCGCTGCTGCGAACATACTCTCCAGACGTGGAGCTCGCTGGCTCGGACGGTGGCGCCGCAGCGCCCTTGGGTGGGGTCTTCTCGTTTGGCACTGAGGCACAGGACGGCGAGCGATCTGGCCGCGTTTAGTCTCTTCCGCCGCGGAAACCGCCTGGCCCGCGGCGCAGCAGCCTTGCCGTGGCGCGCGCCATCGACCCGAATGGGCCAGCTCGTTTGGGTGCGGCCGAGCAACGCCTCCCGGCGCGCCCGAATCAGGACTGGCGCTTCAGCGGGGAGCTGGCGCGAGGCAACGTCACCGTGACTCGCGTGCCCGCGCCGGGCCTGCTCGCGAGCTCGACCGTGCCGCCTGCGGACTGTACCACGCGTAGCACGCTGGGCAGCCCCAGGCCGGTGCTTCCGCGCGAGCCCTTGGTGGTGAACAGGGGCTCCATCGCGCGCCGCAGCGTCTCTTCATCCATGCCCTCACCCTGGTCCTCGACCGTCAGCTGCACCCGGTCACCCGGCAGCCCCTCGATCCTGGTCACGATGGCTCCACCGCCGGTCGAGGCGTCGCGCGCGTTGAGCAGGAGGTTGAGCACGGCGTGGCTCATCAGCTCGGGATCCATGGGCACGAGCCAGGGCTGCTCGCCCAGCTCCGCCTGCACGTGAACGTTGCTGGGCAGCGAGTGCCGCAGAAACGTCAGAGCGCCGGACACGCACGTCCGCAGATCCGCTGGAGGCCCACGCCACACGATGGTGCCGCTGTCACCGCTGGCCGAGAGCGCGAGCAACCAGCCTGACAGGCTGGAGCAGCGATCCAGGATCGACTGGCACTCCAGCAGAGCCGGTGGCTGGCCGAGCTGGATCTGCGCCACATACAGGTGCGCCCGCAGCGCGGCCATGGCGTTGTTCAGATCGTGCGCAGCGCTGGCCATCAGCAACCCTAGCTCGGAGAGCGTGGCGCGCGGCGCTGCTCGCTCAGACCTGTCGGCGCATTCCTCCTCAGGCCTCATCGTTGATCCTTCGCGGAGCTGGGCTCGCCGAGCGCACGGCGCGGCTGGTCCAGCAAGTGTCTCACCAGCAACAACAAGCGGCTGGCCTCGAACGGCCTGCGCAACACCGGCCAGCGCAGGGCCAGCGAGGCCACGTCGTCAGCGGGCGTGACCACCAGCAGGCGGCCGCTCCTGGAGGCGCCTTGCAGGGCGGCGAACCTTGGCTGGCGCTCGGTGAGGAAGCAGGGGTTGGCGATGATCAAGTCTGGCGGCGCGGCGGAGCGGAGCTCGTGCTGCGCCTGCTCGGGCGAGTCCGCGCTCAGCGGCACATACCCGAAGCTGGACAGCAGCCCGGCCAGCGCGCCCCGCACATGTCCGCCGGGCTCGAGCAGCAGGATGCGCTCGCTGCCGCGCGGCGTGTCGGTTGCGCTGCACGCCGCGCCTGCGAGGTCGCCTGCGTACGGCAAGGCGATGCCGAGAGCGCAGCCAGCGCCCGGACGAGTGTGTACGGACACCAGACCCTGCCAGCGCTCGACGATGCGCTTGACCACAGGCAGCCCCAGGCCCGTGCCCATCCCCGCCGGCTTGGTGGTGAAGAAGGGCTCGAAGATGTGCGGTAGATCCGTGGCGGCAATGCCGGGGCCGGTGTCGCGCACCTCGATCAAGGCATGTCCCAGCAGGGCAGGGTGGGGAGCTGCCTCGATGCTCAGCTTACCGCCCGTCTGCAGCGCGTCTCTGGCGTTGGCCACCAGGTTTGCGATCACCTGCTCGAACTGAGCGCGCGCCACGCACACGCTGCCCGTCACCGTGGCCAGGTTATCGCCGACCAGGATCTGCGCGCCCACGGCGCGGCGCGCGGCCCGCACGCTCTGCTCCAACAGCTCCCGCAGCGGATGAACGCTGGTGGCCTCGGCGTCGTCGCTGCCGCTCAAGCTGAGCAGCTGCCGGGTGAGCGAGGAGCCACGTGCCACCAGCTCCGCGCAGTCTTGCAGGATGGGCTTCAGCTCGGGGCGGGCCTGCAGCGCCATCAGGTAGTGGTTGGCTCCCACCGCCTGCAGGAGATTGTTGAAGTCGTTGGCGACGCTCGCTGCCAGCCGGCCCACGGCGTCCATCTTCTGCGCCCCAATGCGCTGGCGCTCGAGCTCCCTGCGCTGGCTGATGTCGCGGATGATGGCCGTGTACAGCGCCTGGCCCGCCTCCTCATGCCGGCAGATGGCCACCTCTGCCGGGAATACCGTGCCGTCCTTGCGCCGGTAGTCGACGACGCGCGTGCTGTGTGAGCCGCCCAGGTCGGCGCTCGCCTGAGCGCAGGGTACCGCCAGCGTGCGCTCAGGGTCAGCGAGCAACAGGTGCAGGGGGCGGCCCAGCACCTCCTGCGGCGTGTACTGGAAGCAGCGCTCGGCGCTCGGGCTGTACAAGACGATCGTCAGCTCGTCGTCGATGGTGACGATGGCGTCCGGCGCATGCCGCAAGATGTCGGCGTAGCGCGCCTCCAGCCGGTGGCGTGCTCGTTCTTCCCGGGCGCGGGCCTGCCGCGTCTTGTCGAAGCTCAGCGCCATCTCCAGGGTCAGGGAGAGCAGTTGCTCATCGACCGGCTTGGTGAGATACCCCAGCGGGAGCGCGCCCTTGCAGCGCTCGATCGTCTCGCGGTCGGTGTACGCGGTCAGGAATACGGACGGGATCCCGAACAGATCGTGCAGCTGGAGCGCCGCTTGTGGGCCATCCACGTCACCATCCAGACACACATCCATCAACATTAGATCGGGCCGCCGCTGCGCGCCGACCCGCACCGCATCTTCGCCGGTGCTCACGCAGTCGAGGACATCCCAGCCCAGATCCTCCAGACGCCGCCGCAGATAGATGGAGACCACCGGCTCGTCTTCCACCACGATGATGCTGCCCCGCCGTTCGCTGATGATGTTCGACCTCATTGCGCTACCCCCTGCTGGAGGACGAAGGCGCGCGTGCAGCGTCGCTGGCTTCCGAGCTGTCAGGAGGGCGGACGGTGCCGCTGAGCGCAAACGTCAGCGTGGCGGTTGCCCCCGAGTCATTCGCCAGCTCGAGGCTGCCCCCCAGCCCATGGCGTACCACCTCGCTGACCAGGCCCAGCCCGCCCGCCATCGAGCCAGCCGCGCCGAGCACGGCGCCCGGGTACCCCGGCCCGCTGTCACGGTACTCGAACACCAGCTGCCCAGCCCTCTCCTGCAGGCGCACCTCGATGCTCGGCGACTCGCACTGGCGGCAGTGCTTCAAGCTATTGTTGGCAAGCTCGCTCAAGATCACCGCGATGCGATCGGCGACCCGGCTCGGCACCTCGATGCTGGAATCTGTTACCCGCACGCGGACGGCAGCCACACCCGAGGCGACTGACTCGAGCACTGCACGGCACAAGAAGGCAAGCCGCAGCGGCCGCCAGCCGGTCTCTGTCAGCAGGCGCTGCACGACCGCCAGCGCGAGCACGAAGCGCGAGAGCTTCAGCGCGGTCTCGGCGCGAGCGTGACCCTGCTCGGCCTGCTGCTCGCGGTCCAGGATGCCGAGCAGCACGCTCAGGTTGTTGTTGACCCGATGATTCAGCTCCTGCAGCAAGAGCTCGTTCTGACGCGACAGCTGGCTCAGCTGCGCCTCCAGCGCCTCGATCCGCTGCTGCGCCAGCGACGGCTCCCTGCCGGGCTGGGCCGTGCTGGCAAGAGGGGCACGAGCAGACACGATAGCCCACAGTATTTCTCCGAGCGCCGTCGAGCAAGCAGCTCGCCCGCGGGGCTATTTGGGCTAGCCCATCTGGCCTAGCGCAGCGGGGCTGCCAGCCTGCCCAGGAGTGCCACCTGAGAGTTGACCCCCAGCTTCAGAAAGATGCTCTTCAGGTGGTTGCGCACCGTGTTGGTCGAGAGCTTCAGAGCCTTGGCGATCTTCTGCGGGGAGTGGCCGCGCGCCAGCTCCCGCAGCACCTCGCGCTCGCGCACCGATAGCCTGGCCAGCTCGCTCTGGCCCAGGTTGCGCAGCGGATCGAACGCAGCCGTTACGCTGGAGCTGCCCGGGGGCAGGGGCAGCGAGCTGCCCGGCACGCGGTCGATGATCTGCTTGAGAGCATCCAGCCGCTGCGACAGCTCTTCCGCCAAACTCTCGGCCTCACCGATGGAGCGCAGCACGCGGGCGCGGTGGACCGCCTGGTCCAGGCGTTCGAGCAGCTGGTCCATGTCGTGTGGCTTGGTGATGTAGTCCACCGCCCCCAGCCGGACCGCCCCCACGGCGGTGTCCAGCGTCGGATAACCAGTGAGCAGCAGGATGGGTACGAGCGGCCTGCTCTTGGCGACCAGCGCCACCAGCTCCAGGTTCTGGTTGCCGGGCATGTTGATGTCGAGCAACAGAGCGTCTGGCGTCTGAAGCTCCATCGCGGCCAGTGCCTGCGGGCCGTTCTCCACCGCCGTCACGTCGAAGCCGGAGAGCGCGAGTGCAGCCTCCGTGGCCTTCAGCACCAGCGTGTCATCGTCGGCCAGCAGAATGTGGCCGCGAGTCTCAGCGGACATGAGCCGCCCTGTCTGACTGGTAAGGATGCATGGCGAGGGCTGCGCTCGCCGCCTCGAGAGGGAGCGCAGCAGCCGAGTAGTACATCAGCTGCGGCGCTGGCAGTGAAGAGTTGCACGGTGCCGCTGGGTTCCACGCGGGCCCGGGCCGCGCTGCTACCCGCGTGACTCGACAGCGAAACCAGCGACTGACGAATGCGCGAGCGACGCTGCGGCCGGTCGCCGAGCGAGAGAGCCCCGGTGCGGAGCCATGACTTGGCCTGAGGTGTTTCACTTCGTGCCGGCGCGGAGCTGCGTACAGCTTCATGTCGCTCGGCCCTCCCGCGGATCCCACGTTTTTCGGATTCGCGCACGAGCGAAGGGCCATTTGGGATGACTCACTCGAGTCAGCTTCGCCGTTCGCGGTAAGCAAAGCGGTGATTGCGCGTGCCGCTGAAATGCGGTCCACTCGCTCACACGATGTCGGGCCTGGGGCGGGGGAGCGCGGCGCTGACGCGGCCGCGCCCGCCCGATGCCTGGATGCGGCTGGGCACGATGGTGGCGGCCACGGGCTACGGCGTGGTGGCAACCATTGGTTGGTTGGATGATGGCCCGGAGAAGGCCCAGGATGCAGCCGTCTCGCTGACGTTGTTCCTGGTGCTGGCGTGCTTTCCACGCCGGCCGCAGATCGTCTCGGCCGTGACCCTGGCGGTGGTCTGGGCCGAGCTCGCCTTCAGCACGTACAGCAACGGCCGAGTGCTGGTTGCGGCCACCTATGTCTATCCGCTGTTTGCCCTGTGCGCCGGGCTGATGTTCGGCGGCCGCGCAGCGCTCGCCATGTGGGGTGCGTGTGGTGTGGCGCTACCAGCGCTGCTGTACGCCAGCGGCGCGTGGGGCAGCGATCTCTCCAGGCTGACCGCGGCGGAGGCGGTGGCGCTGACCGTGGTGGAGGTGGTGTTGGCTGCCACCGCCATCATCACCTACGTGACCTTGCGCGCCTACTTTCGCGCGCTCGAAGGCTCGGAGCGCATGAGGCTGCGCTTCGTGGACCTGTTCGAGCACGCTCCGGACGGGCTGCTGGCGATCGATGATTCAGGCCGCATCAGCGAGGCGAACGAGCTGTCGGAGCGCCTGCTCGATCGCGAGCGCCAGAGCCTCTTGGGGTTGCCGCTCGCGGAGGCCTTTCTGCAGGCGGGCGCCGAGCCCAGCGCCATCGCCGCCATCGGCAAGGCCAGCAGGCCGCTGTTGATCCAGGTCGGCGGCGGCGCCAGCGGCGCCCGGACGCTGGAGGTGCTGGCGCGCGAGGTGGTGGGCGGCGCGCAGCTGGTGCTGCGGAATGTCACCGAGCAGCGCGCGCTGGAAGAGCACCTGGCGCACGCGCAGCGCATGGAGACCGTGGGCATCCTCGCGGGGGGGGTGGCGCATGACTTCAACAACTTGCTGACCATCGTCCAAGGCAACGCAGCGCTGCTCGGCGGCCACTCGGACGAGCGGGTGCAACGGCTCGCCAGCGAGATCGCAGACGCGGGGCGGAGAGGCGCCGCGCTGACCCGGCGCCTGCTCTCGACGGCGCGTCGCGATCTCTCCTCGCCCGAGCGGCTGGATCTCAGCGAGGTCGTGGAGCTGATGAAGCCGCTGCTCCAGCGCTTCCTCGGCCCGCGCTATCGCCTGGAGCTGGCGGCTGCCGAGGTCGCTGGCGCCTGGCTCGATCAGACGCAGATCGAGCAGGTCGTGTTCAACCTCGTCTCCAACGCTCGTGACGCGATGCAGGCGGGCGGCGTGATCGAGCTGAGCGTGCTGTGTCTCACTGCGGAAGCGGCGCGGGCGCAGGGCTCGGCGCTCGCCCCCGGCCCACAGGTGATGCTGGAGGTACGCGACTGCGGCAGTGGCATGAGCCCGGAGCTGCAGCGGCGCATCTTTGAGCCCTTCTTCACCACCAAGCCGCCGGGCAAGGGCACGGGCCTGGGGCTGGCCGCAGTGCACGGCATCGTCGCATCCAACCGTGGCCATATCGCCGTGGAGAGCCAGCCGGGGCAAGGCTCATGCTTTCGCGTGTTCTTCCCGCAGGTGGAGCTACCGCCGCGAGCGAAATGGCAGCCGCACGCCGGCGCTACGAGTCGGATGCGCGGCCGCATCCTCGTGGTCGATGATGAAGAGATCGTGCGCACGTTCGTGGAGCGAGTGCTCACCCTGGACGGCTACGAGGTGACGACCGCCGAAGACGGTACCCTGGCGCTCGAGATCTGCTCGCGGGATGCCGATCTGAGCCTGGTGCTCATCGATGTGCGGATGCCGGGGCTCAGCGGCATCGAGCTGGGCCAGCGCCTGCGCGTTCAGCGCCCCGAGCTGCCGATCCTGTTCATGAGCGGGTACTTCGATCAGACGGCAGCGCCTGATCACGGCCTGGACCCTGCGACCAATCTAGTCCCCAAGCCGTTCGATCCCATCCACCTCGTGGAGCGCATTTCGCTGCTGCTGGCGAGCTCGGCGCCCGGTGCCCTGGGCACGGCCGCCGAGGAAGAGCTGGCCCAGCATTGACGGCCAGGGCATGACCGCCAGCAGCAGCGACGGCCAGCGGCATCAGGGGCCAGCAGCATCAGAGGCAGCAGCATCAGAGGCAGCAGCATCAGAGGCAGCAGCATCAGAGGCAGCAGCATCAGAGGC
>JAICQL010000070.1 GCA_025937895.1 Polyangiaceae bacterium
GCTGCTGGAGACAGAGCTGCTGGAGACAGAGCTGCTGGAAATGGCGCACCAACTGCGCCAGATGCACCCCGGGCGGACCGCGCTGACCTCGCCCCGCGCAGCTCCTCCACGTCGCGGATGGCGCGCCAGTTCTTCATTCCCTGGCGCCATACCAGGGTGCGCCCGTTCACGAGCTGCGAGCCATGCAGGGCCGCCAGCAGCTCCTCGCCTGACATCGACCGGCGATCGAAAGGAGTGACCTGCACCAGCCAGCTCGGTGGTGGAAGAGGCGTCTCGAACAGGCAAGTCGGCGCGTCATCGCTCTCGCGGTACGCTGCCAGCCCGGGGCCAGCGACGTCTGCCATCGGCAGCTCACCTCGCTCCACTCGAGTCTGCTCGTAACTGTCGTGGCTCACCGCGCGACTCCCCTCGACCTCGTTAGAATACGGCGAGACGGCCGCTGCGTCGACGCCAGCGCAGAGCGCGAAGCGACGCCTTGAAGAGAACGTGCGGGTGAGGTCGCGAACGGCGAGCGGAGCCGCACGTCGCCGTGACACCTCGACAGGGCGCTGGTGTGGTCACGCCGGGGGCGGTGTCACTCTGGCAGCCACTCGGCCCTCGCTCGCGCTGCACGCCTGCGCCGCGCGCTGCAGCCACAGCGCCGGATCGCGGCGGTGGTAGGGGTGCTCCGCCGGCTCGATGTGAGCGAGGAAGTGATCGCAGATCACTGCCTGACGCGCGGCCACGATCCCGAGGCCGAGCAGAGCACGAGCTCCGCCCAGCGGGGCGGCGCGCTCTGCGCTGGCGCAATGGCTGCGGGCCGGGCAGTCATCGCTGGAGGATGCCGGCGGCACCTCGGGGTCGCATTGCGGGCAGACGCGACGCGCGGGGCGCCTCAACGCGCCGGCTGCTCGAGCAGTCGTTGCGCCAGCAGCGAGACGCTGATGGTGAGCGCCTCGTAGCCGAGGGGCGTGGGCTCGCCATCGTCGTTCAGCATGCCCGGGGTGAGGCTGCCGTCGGGTTCCAGGAACACGCCGCCCACGTCCGCGAACGTCACCCGTGCGGCGCTGGCGAGCGCGCCCAGCTCGCGGTTGGTGGCGTCGCTGGCGGCGCGCAGCGGATCTGCCGGGCTCTGCCCCGCGGGCAAGAGCCCGAGCAGCAGCACTGCGCTGCCCGGCAGGCGCTCACCCAGCTGCTCGAGCAGTGCGTCCACTCCGCGTGCGGTCTGCGCCGGGGTGAAGCCCTGCGCCAGGTTCTCGGTGCCCGCAGCCAGCACCACGAGCCGCGGGCTGAGCCCGTCGAGCGCGCCGTGTTCGACACGCCACAGCAGCTGCTGCGTCTGATCGCCGGGCAGCGCCAGGTTGAGCGGCTTGCGCTCGCGCCACTGCTTCTGAAAGGCGCGCGACCCATGCCAGCCATCGGCCAGGCTGCCACCGAGCAGCACCAGCTGCGCCGAGCTGCGGCCGCTCGCTCTCAGCAGCGCGTCGTGCCGCTCGCGCCAGTGTGGACCTAGCGGGCCTTCGGGCGGCGCCTCGCTCGCCAGGTCCGCGCGGCGCTCGGGCGGGCCCGGTGTTGCAGGCGGTGAAACGGAGGTGGGCGGGGCGGGCGCCGGGGGCGACTGCGCCGGGGGCGACTGCGCCGCGGGCGGGGCGCCCGCGCAGGCGAGGCCGAGCGCGGCGAGCCATGCCGCCAGCGGCGCCCGCGTCACCGCGCAGCGGCGCAGGGCGGCTCGGCCGTGAAGGGTCGAGCCGGGCAGTATCGAGCCGCGAGCCGCTACCGACATGTGCGGCTCAGGGTGTGGCAGGCGGCGGCACTGCGCCGGCTCCTGCGGCGCCACCCGGCGCCGGCGCCGGCGCAACGGGGGCGGCTCCGGTCTGGGCCTCGGCCAGGTTCTCGGTGTATTCGTCGATCACCTTGCGTACGTTGGCGTCCTTCAGCACCAGCGACAGCTCGATGCGGCGGTTCTGCTCGTACGCCTCCTCCGTGTTACCCGGATTGAGCGGGCGAAACTTGGAGTAGGAGCTGGCAGCGAAGAAGCTGCCGTAGCTCTGCTCCAGCCGCGGGTTGGTCTCGAACAGGTAGTTGAGCACAGCGCTGGCGCGCTTGGCCGCCAGATCGAAGTTGTACGCGGAGGAGCCGCGCTCGTCGGTGTGCCCCTGCACCACCATGGCGTCGATGTTCTCGCGCACCTGCTCGTCCTTCAGCACGTTCTCCAGCGCCAGGGCCAGGGTGCCCAGCAAGGCCAGCCCTTCGGGCTTCAGCTCGTACGAGCTGGACTCGAACACCACCCCCTCGTTGATCACGATGTTGCCGTTGTCCCCGATGCGCACCAGCGGCGTGCCCTGCTTGGTCACGGTACCCAGCTCCAGCTCCAGGGCGCGCTTGACCCGCTCCAGCACGTCCACGCGCAGGAGCGCGATGCCGCTCAGCCGTGCGCGCAGCGCGGCCAGCTCCAGCGCGCTGGCGGCGATCACCTGCTGCTGATCGGCCACGTCTTTCTCGGAGCGCGCCAGGCGCGCCTGGCCCGCCTCGATCTCCAGGCGGGTGCGCGAGAGATCGGCCTCCAGCAGGCGCAGCTTGCGCTCGGAGGTCTGGATCTGCGCCTCGAACGCCGCCAGCCGGCGGCTGCTGACCAGATCCCGCACGTAGCTGAGCAACACCAGCGCGAAGAAGATCAGCGCGATGGTGGAGGTGACGTCGGCGAAGGACGGCCAGATGTCCCCCAGGTTCGAGTCATCCGAGACCAGGCGGCGGCGGTTTCTCATCCGGGCGGCTCCCTTCAGTTGCGCGGGCCGCCGCGCTGGCTGGCCTGAGCTTTGAGCACCTCGCTCAGGTCGGCGAAGCTCAGGCTCATGCGCTGCACGTTGTCCTTGAGGTGCAGGTTGAACTCGCGGAAGTCACGCGTGGTGGTGGCGAAGGTGGAGAGAGCGGACTCGAAGCGGGTGATCGTCCCCTCCAGCTGATTCACCGACTGGCCAAAGCTGTCCAGCATCTGCGCCAGAGCCCGCGCCTCGCGCGCCGGCAGCGCGCCCGCCACCGCGCCCGCGCCATCTGCCGCCAGGCCCGGCGCGCGCCCCAGCTCCGCGCCCAGCATCCGCTCCAGGTAGGTCTCGATCTGCAGCATCAGCGCGGTGCGCGCGCTGGCGATGTTCAACAGCACGTTGAGCAGGGTGAGCAGGATGGCCGCGGCGATGCCCGCGAGCGAGCTGGTGAAGGCCACGGACATGCCGGCGAGCGTGTCGGTGAGGCCCACGGTCAGCGCCTGCGTGATGTCGACCGTGCCCGAGTCGGCAGCGAGCAGGCGCACCAGCTTGCCGACGGACAGGCTGAGCCCGTAGAACGTGCCCACCAGGCCCAGGATGATGACCAGGCCGGTGGAGGCGCGCACGAAGCGCTCACCCAGCAGCGCGCCGCGCATTTGCTGCTGCAGGTGGTGCTCGATGATGGCCTGGATGTTGGGGTTGCCGCCGGCGCGGGTACGCTCGCTCGCCTCCTGCACGATCAGCCGCAAGAGCGGCGTCTCGAACGGCACCACACCGCCCTTTTCGCTCAGATCAGAGGCGATGCGCGCGTAGCGCGCGCGCACCCCCAGGGTGGTGAGCAAGCTCACCACGAAGCACGCGACGATGGCCGCGACCACGACGTAGCCGCGCACGTCGAGGGTGGCCACCTCTCCGAAAATTCCGCCCTGCGCCACGCCTTGCGCCACGCTCTGCGCGGTGCCTTGCGCCGCGCTCTGCACCGAGACCTGCATCACTGCTCCTTGCCGCCGCTCGGGGTGTCCCCCATCCACCGCGGGGAGGCAACTTTCGGCGGAAAAGGCGCGCCGTGTCAGAGGATCTGGGCCCTGCTCGGCTGCGGGCGCGCTCCGGCGGAGCGCTGACCCGGAGCCGTCAAGCCACTGACGGTCTCGCCGCGGCAAGCGCGCAGACGCGTTGCGGCGCTCTGACGTTTCCGTCGCGAGGCGGCTCGCCGGGGCTGGTATGCGGGTTGCTAGCGCAGGCTGGCATCATGCTGTCCATCGCGGAGGAGGCAGCCGCTAGCGAGCCGCTGAAGATTGATTTTGGTCCCGGCTGGGACCTGGGGCTCGACGCCCTGGTGCTCGCGGGGGAAGGAGCGCGGCTCACCCTCGATCACCTGCTCGCGCAGGGTCACCACCGCCTGCTCGTCTACCTGCCCGAGAGCAGCACGGAGCGGCCGGATCCGCGGGTGCACACGGTGCGCTCACAATCGGAGCTGTGGCTGGGGCTGCTCAGCCTCACTCCGGCGCCGCGCAACGTGATCCTGCGCCGGGTGCCGGGTGGCGGCATCTCGAGCGAACTGCACCGCGCACTGGGCAACACCATCCAGGAGCTGGCCTTCAACCGTGCGACCGCGGCGGAGAAGGGCGAGACCTGGGTGCGCAACTGCCTGCGCAACATGCGCCACCTCGCCGCGCGGCCCGCCATCGGCGTGCTGAAGGGCGCCTTCGCCGGACGGCCTTGCGTGATCGTCTCCGCCGGCCCTTCGCTGTCCAAGAACATCGAGCAGCTGCGCGAGCTCGCCGGGCGAGCGCTGATCATCGCCGGCAATCGCTCGGTCGCGCCGCTCCGGCACGCGGGCATCGCGCCGGATCTGGTGGTGGTCGCCGACCCCATCGACCTGCGCTACCAGCTGGGCAATGGCCAGCTCGACGGCGCCGGGGCGCTGGTGCTGGATCTGGTCGTGCACCCCGGCATGTACGAGCTGGAGGCGCGCCGGCACTTCACGTACACGTCGGTGCAAGAGGTGCACGCCACCACGTTCGGGGCGCTGGGGCAGCCGGGCCTGCTGCGCGCCGGCGGCTCCGTGGCCACCACCTCGCTGGCTCTGGCGCTGGAGCTGGGCTGTGATCCGGTGCTGTTCGTCGGGCAGGACCTGGCCATCACCGGCGACCGCTACTACGTGGAGACCGCGCTGGATGGGGCGGCGCGCGTCTCGGTGCGCGATGGGCTGGGCACGTTCGAGAACCTGAGCAATGACCTCATCAACGCGGTGCGAGAGTTGCACGGCGGGGTCGCCGAGTCGCGCAGGCCCGTGCAGTCATTCCTGCAGGTGCCGGGCTGGGATGGGCAGCCCGTGTACACCTCGCTGCAGTTTGACCGCTACCGCCGCTGGCTGGAGAACAGGGCGGCGGAGCTGGGCGGCGCAGTGCGCGTGATCAACTGCACGGAGGGTGGCGCCTTCATCCAGAACATGGAGCACATGACCCTGGCTCAGGCCGCAGCCGGGCTCGCTGCCACCCCGCTCGACGCCGGCGCCGTGCTGGACGTGGCGCTGGCCACCTTCAATGGCCGCAAGCATGGCAAGCTGCTGGAGGCACAGATCGTGCGCATGCAGAAGGCGCTGAACTCGGCCGAGGCGGAGGTCACCCGCTGCGAGACCTTGGCCTCACAGCTGCGTACCAAGCCGGTGGCCTTCAAGCAGCTCGACAAGGAAGAGAAGAAGCTGCGCGCGTCCCTGGCCCAGGTGCCCTTCGTCTCGGCCTGGTCCGGCATGGAGATCGAGGCGGCGCAGCGCTGCTGCGCCAACGCCACCTCGCTGGAGGACACGGTGAGCGCCAGCCGCGCGCTGTACGCCATCGTCCGAAAATCGGCCCAGGCGGCGCGCCCGCTGCTGGCGGAGACGCTGCAACACGTGCGCAGGAGCGGAGCTTGAGCGAGCGCCTGCACGAGCGCCTGCACTATGGCGCGCACCTGATCGACGAGGCCGACATCGCGGCGGTGGTCGAGGCGCTGCGCTCGGAGCGCATCACCCAGGGCCCGCGCGTGGCCGAGCTGGAGGCCCGCCTCGCCCGCTGCACGGGCGCGGCCCACGCCAGCGTGGTCAACAGCGGCACGGCGGCCCTGCACCTCGCCTACGCGGCGCTCGGGCTGGGCCCGGGTGACGAGATCATCACCTCACCCATCACCTTCGTCGCCACCGCCAACGCAGCGCGCATGCTGGGCGCTGACGTGCGCTTCGCCGACGTCTGCCCCGACTCCGGCAATATCGACCCCGAGAGCGTGGCGCGGCTGGTCGGGCCACGGACGCGCGGCATCGTGCCCGTTCACTTTGCCGGGCTGCCCGCCGAGCTGCGGGAGCTGCGCCGCATCGCCGATCGCCACGGGCTCTGGATCGTGGAGGACGCTGCGCACGCGCTGGGCGCCGCGTACGAGCAGGAGCCGGTGGGCAGCGGGCGCTACAGCCAGGCGACCACCTTCAGCTTTCATCCCGTCAAGCACATCACCACCGGTGAGGGCGGCGCCGTGTGCACCAACGACGCGCGGCTGAAGCAAGCGGTGGACCGGCTGCGCGAGCACGGCCTGGTGCGTGCCCCGGCGCCGGGCTCCGGCGGCCACTTCGGCTATCAGCTCGACAGGCTCGGCTACAACTACCGCCTGTGCGATGTGATGTGCGCGCTCGGTATTTCACAGCTGGACAAGCTGCCGCGCTGGCTGGAGCGGCGCCGCGCGCTGGCCGCGCTGTATCGGGCGGAGCTGGCCGCGCTGGGCACGCCCTGGCTGACGCCGACGGCGAGCGGGTCTGAAGCGCAAGGCGGCGGCGCCAGGTTGCACGCTCAGCACCTGTTCAGCGTGCTGATCGACTTCGAGCGCGCCGGAGTCAGCCGCGCGCAGCTCATGACCGCGCTGGTGGAGCAGGGCATCGTGCCGATGGTCCACTACATCCCGGTCTGTGATCAGCCCTACTACGTCGAGCTGTACGGCCGCGCCGGGTGCGAGCGGGCGCGAGCCTTTTACGAGCGCGAGCTGAGCCTGCCGCTGCACGCGCGCATGAACGACGAGGACGTGCGGCGAGTGGTGAGCGCCCTCGACAGCGCCCTCCGCGGGGGCGAGCCCACGGGCTCGAGAGTCAAACCATGAAGCAATCTCCTCGAGCAAAGCCTGCCCTCTCGGCCCTGATGGCCACCCTGGCGGGCAAGAGCATCCTGATCACCGGAGGCACTGGCTCCTTCGGCAGCGCCTTCGTGCGCGCCGTGCTGGAGCTGGGCAAGCCGCGCAAGGTGATCGTCTTCAGCCGCGACGAGCAGAAGCACCACGCGATGCAGAAGGCCTTCAGCGATCCGCGCATCCGCTTCTTCGTCGGCGACGTGCGCGATCAGGCCCGGCTGCGCCTGGCCTTGCGCGGCGTGAACTTCGTGATCCACGCCGCGGCCATGAAGCACGTGGATCTGTGCGAATACAATCCGCTGGAGGCGATCCACACCAACATCACCGGTACGGTCAACCTGATCCAGGCGGCGCTGGACGCCGGAGTGGAGAAGGTGGTGGGCGTGTCCACGGACAAGGCCGTGGCCCCCATCAACCTGTACGGCGCGACCAAGCTGTGCATGGAGAAGCTGCTCACCGCGGCCAACTCGTACTCCGGCGACCTGGCCACCCGCTTCTGCTCGGTGCGCTACGGCAACGTGATGGGCAGCAACGGCAGCGTCATCCCGCTGTTTCTGCAGCAGCGCGAGCAGGGCCGCTTGACCATCACCGACGCGCGCATGACCCGCTTCTGGATCGAGATGGCCGACGCGGTGGCGCTGGTGCTGGAGGCGCTGGGCAGGATGCGCGGTGGCGAGATCTTCATCCCCAAGCTGCAGGCGGCCAGCGTCGAGCAGGTGGCCAGCACGCTCGCGCCAGGGGTGCCGCAGGCGGTGATCGGCATCCGCCCGGGCGAGAAGCTGCACGAGTGCCTGATGGGCCCGGAGGAGTGCCGGCGCGCCAGGGATCTGGGCCACCTGCTGGTGGTCGAGCCGGAGCACGTGGCCTGGAGCCGCGACAACAGCGAGCGCGGGGTCAGCCTGCCGGAGGAGTTCCACTACACCAGCGATCGCAGCGAGCTGCGCCTGGCTGACGGTGACGTGGCCTTGCTGTTGAGCCAGCACCTGGAGTCGGCGCGCCTGCAGCCGTCACCCGCCAGCGAGCGCAGCCCGCTCGCCAGTGGGGCGCAGCCCGCGCGCAGGCCGAGCGAGCTGCCGGTGCGCATGCCCAGCGAGCTACCCGCGCGCAGGCCGAGCGAGCTACCCTCGCGCTACCCCGGGGGAAATTGATGCAGCCGTTCGCGATCGACACGCCGCGCGGCCCTCGCCGCATTGGCCCCGGCTGCCCGGTGTTCGTCGTGGCGGAGCTGTCGGGCAACCACAACGGTGACCTCGCGCGCGCCGAGGCGCTGGTGGACGCCGCCATCGACGCCGGCGCCGACGCCATCAAGCTCCAGACGTACACCGCCGACACCATGACCATCGACTGTGACAGCGAGCACTTTCGGGTCGAGCTGAACGAGGCCTGGGCGGGCCACACGCTGTACAGCCTGTATCAGCTGGCGAGCACGCCCTGGGACTGGCAGCCGCGGCTCAAGGCCCGCGCCGAGGCGCGCGGGGTGCCGCTGTTCTCCTCGCCCTTCGACGCCAGCGCCGTCGACTTTCTGGAGGGCATGGCGGTGCCGCTGTACAAGGTGGCGTCCTTCGAGCTGGGTGACCTGGAGCTGCTGCGCAAGATCGGCTCGACCCACAAGCCCGTGATCATCTCGCGCGGCATGGCCACCGCCGAGGAGATCGCGCTCGCGCTGGAGACGCTGCGCGGCGCCGGCGCCCCCGCGATCGTGCTCTTGCACTGCGTGAGCGCGTACCCGGCGGCGCCCGAGGAGATGAACCTGCGCACCATCCCGGATCTGGCTCAGCGCTTCGGCGTGCTGTCCGGGCTCTCCGATCACACGCTCGGCACCTCGGTGGCAGTGGCCTCGGTGGCGCTCGGCGCCTGCGTGATCGAGAAGCACTTCACTCTGCGCCGCGCCGACGGCGACCCCGACGCGAGCTTCTCGCTGGAGCCGGCCGAGCTCGCCCAGCTGGTCGAGCAGGTGCGAGAGGTGAGCGCGGCGCTCGGCCAGCCCAGCTACGAGCCCGGCGCCAAGGAGCGGCAGGCGCGCGCCTATCGCCGCTCGCTGTTCGTGGTGGAGGACATCCAGGCGGGTGAGCTGCTCACCCCGCGCAACGTGCGGGTGATCCGCCCCGGTCACGGGCTGGCGCCCGCGTATCTGAGCGCGGTGCTGGGCCAGCGCGCAACGGTGGCGCTGCGCCGCGGCACGCCGTTGCGGCGCGAGCACGTCAGCGGTCTGAGCTGAAGGTTGCCGGGGTGGGCCAGCCGTCGCTCCTCGTGATCGTGCAGGCGCGGCTGAGCTCGTCGCGGCTGCCGGGCAAGGTCCTGCTCGAACTCGCCGGCAGGAGCCTGCTCGGCCACCTGCTCACCCGCGTCCAGCGCTCGACCTTTGCGCATCGGCTGCTGGTCGCCACCACCACGCAGCCGGCGGACGAGCGCGTGGCGGCCGAGGCACGGCGCTTCGGCGCGCTCGTGGTGCGCGGCTCGGAGTCGGACGTGCTGTCGCGCTTCGCCAGCGCGCTCGCCGCACACCCGGCGCAGGTGGTGGTGCGGCTGACCGCCGATAACCCACTGCTCGACCCGGGCGAGCTGGACCGTGTCATCGGCGAGTTTCTCGCCCGCCGCGGTGGCCCCGGCGAGGTGGACTACGCCACCAATCACACCCTCGATGGCGGCCGGCCGCCGCTCGGGCTCGACGTGGAGGTGTGCAGCGCGCAGGCGCTGGAGAGGGCCGCGCGCGAGGCCAGCGAGCCCGGTGATCGCGAGCACGTGATGCCGTACTTGTACCGGGTGCCGGGGCGCTTTCGCGTGCTGCGCACGGCGTATCCGCAGCCCGAGCGCCTGCGCCATCGGCTGACCGTGGACACGCCCGAAGACCTGCAGCTGCTGCGCGCACTGTTCGGCGCGCTGGGCCCGGACCCGTCGATCGCCGAGGTGACTCGCTACCTCGATGGGCACCCGGAGCTCGCCGCGCTCAACGCGGGGGTCGTGCAGCGCGGCGCGGAGAGCGAGCACGCCCTGCGCTGCCGGCGGGTTGCCGGTCGCTGGTTGCTCGGACGCGCCGACGCCTCCGCCGCGACGGGCTACGGCCATGCCGTGCGCATTGCCACCCTGCTCGAGGCCTGGACCGAGCTGGGCGGCCGCGCGCTGTTCGTCGGGCGCGGGCTGCAGGGCAGCCTGGCGGCGCGCCTGAGCGCCGCAAACGTCCAGCTCGAGGCGCCGGAGGCGGCTACGACACAGGCGGAGCTCGTGGCCTTGCTCGAGCGCGCCCGCGCGCAGCCCGCGGCGGCGCTGGCCATCGACGGCTACGGCTTTACCCCCGATTATCACCGCGCGCTCGCCGAGCGGCTGCCGCTGCTCGCCCTGGACGATCTGGCGGCGCAGCCCGCCGTGGCGGACCTGATCGTGAACCAGAACCTGGGCTTCGCTGCGGCGCGCTACGGCGCGCTGCAGCCCGGCCAGCGCGTGCTCGCGGGCGCGCCCTACGTGCTCCTGCGCCGGGGCCTGCGCCAGCTGCTCGGTGCGCGCGGCTCCGCGGCGCCGGGCGGCGAGCGCAAGGTTGTGGCCGTGGCGCTCGGCGGCTCCGATCCGCTCGGCAAGAGCGAGCCGCTGGCAGCGGCGCTGCTCGTAGCGCTGCCCGAGGTGGAGGTCTCGCTGATCGTGGGCCCCGGCGTGCCCGCCGAGCGGCGCCAGCGGCTGCGCGAGCTCGCGGCGCGCGGCGCGCGGCTGCAGCTGGTGGAGGACCCGCCCGAGCTCGGCGAGTGCCTGCTGCGCGCCGAGCTCTTGCTGTGCGCAGCCGGGGTGACCGCCTGGGAGGCGCTGGCGCTGGGGGTGCCGGTGGTGCTGCTGAAGGTGGCCGACAACCAGCGGGTGGTGGCCGAGCCCCTGCTCGCACACGGCGCGGCTCTCGACGCGGGCTGGGCCGACGAGGGGGCGCCCGCGCGCGCCGCGGAGCTCAGCGCGCGGCTGCTCGCCAGCCCGAGCTCGCGCGAGCAGCTGGTCAGCGCAGGCCGCGGCTTGATCGACGGCCGCGGCGTGTGGCGGGTCATCGACGCGCTGCTCGACCTGCTGGACCGCAAGGCTGCGACATGGTCGTGAGCTTGCGCGCGGCCACTGCCGGCGATCTCGAGCTCACCTTTGGCTGGGCGAATGACCTCGAGACGCGCGCCGCCTCCTTCCACGGCGCCACCATCGAGCGCGGCGAGCACGAGCGCTGGCTGCGGAGCGCCATCAGCGGCGAGCGCCGGCTGTTGTTCATCGCCGAGCGCGCGGGCGTGCCGGTGGGCGTGCTGCGCATCGAGCGCCAGTCGGCAGAGCGCGCCGAGCTGGGCATCACGGTGGCGCCGGAGCAGCGCGGCCAGGGCCTGGCCGTGCAAGTGCTGCAAGCCGGGGTGGAGCGCGCGCGCGAGCTGGGGCTGAAGCTGCTGTTGGCCCGCATCCGCCCTGACAACCTGCGCAGCCTGCAGAGCTTCGCCCGCGCGGGCTTCCTGCTCGTGGGGCGCGAGCTCGTGCAGGGGCAGCCGGCCCTCTGCTACGAGCTCCGCCTGGAGAGCCCGCCCAGCTCGAGCCGTTGATCACTGCGCGACACGCGCTGGCCAGCCCCGATCCTCCGTGTTATCGGGCGGATCATGCGTATCGCGGGTGGTGGGGCGGTTCTTTCTCTTCTCCTGGCGCTGAGCGCGTGCGGCTCGGACGATGACTCGAGCGAGCCGCTCGTGCCCATGATTGCGCCGCTGCGCGAGCGCCCGGAGGGCGCGCTCAGCTGGCAACCGTGCGGCGAGCTGGAGTGTGCCAGCCTGGAGGTGCCGCTCGATCACCAGGATCCCGCGCTGGGCAGCGTGAGCCTCGCGCTCAACCGCGTTCGCTCCAGCGATGCAGCGGGTTACCGCGGGGTGGTGCTGCTCAACCCGGGTGGCCCGGGCGCGTCGGGCAAGGTCTTCGTGGCAGGCTCGGCGGCAGCGCTGCGCACCATCCTGCCCGGCTTCGACTTCATCGGCTTTGATCCGCGCGGCACCGGCGACAGCCAGGCGCTCGACTGCGACATCCCCGCCGGCGATGCCATCAATGCGCTGCTGGAGGAGGGCTCGACCGGCTACCTGCGCGAGGTCGAGGAGGCCAGCCGTGACTGCGCGGCGCGCTCGGGGCCACTGTTCGAGCACCTGGGCAGCAACCAGGTGGTGGCCGACATCGAGCGCATGCGCGAGGCGCTGGGCGAGGAGGAGATCAACTTCATCGGCATCTCGTACGGTACTCGCCTGGGCCAGCTGTACGCGCTGCTGTACCCCGAGCACACGCGCGCCGTGGTGCTGGACGCACCGGTGGGGCCCGTGCCCGATCTGCGCCTGCAGACGGAGAGCCAGTTCGCAGCACTGCTGGAGCTGCAGCAGGAGTTCTTTGCCGACTGCACGGCGGGAGTGCTGCGCTGCCCGCCCGAGCCCCAGGCGGTGTTCGAGGCGATGTTCATGGACGGCGAGCTGCCGGGGCTATTGCAGTTCGCGCGCGCCAACTGGAAGCTGCTGCTGGGCTCCGGCGCCGGGCGCGAGCTGGCCGCCACCAGCCTGCGCGTGTACGCGGGTGAGGAGCCTCCGCCGGAGATGATGGCGGGCATGGCGGCCGCTGCCGAGGTGGTGCCCACCCTCAACACGGGCGCCAATCTGACCACCAACTGCGCCGATGATGCCAGCGCCCCGCTGACGCCTGCGGCCGCGGACGAGCTGTTCAGCTCGTACATCCGCCGCTCGCCACAGTTCGCGCTGGGCGGGCTGTCGGCGCTGACCTGCAGTGGCTGGCAGGTGCCGCGCGATCCATTGCCGCGGCTGGAGTTCGAGCCGCGGGTACCACCGCTCGTGATCGGCGGCACGCGCGACATCCTGACCCCGTACGAGCTGGCGCAGGACACGGTGTCGGTCATGGAGGGCGCCGCGCTGCTCACCAGCGAGCACTACGGGCACTCCGCGCTCAGCTTCGGCTCGCTCTGCGTCTTCCAGCACCTGCGGCGGTATCTGGACACCCTGGTGCTGCCGCGCGCGGGTGCTCGCTGTGAGCCGCCGCCTTCGCGATGAGGCGCTCGCGGCGGGTGCCGTGCGCTGTGCTCCTGGCGCTGTGCTCCTGGGGCTGTGCTCCAGGCGCTGTGCTCCAGGCGCTGTGCTCCTGGCGCTGAGCCTGCTGGCGTGTGGCGCGCCGCGCGCTGCGGACGCCGAGGGGGCTCATTCTAGAGCCAGTAAGGGTCCGGTCAGCGCCGAGCCCCTCCCGCCTCTCCGACTCGAGCTGATCGACGATTTCAATCCGCCGCGGCCGCCCGCCGAACGCACCGGGGCCGAGCCGGCGGCGGCCTGGGATGCGGCGCTCGGCGGGCTCTCGGGCTTGCACTACGTCGAGCGCGAGCAGCGGCTGTATGCGGTGTCGGACGATGCGCGGCGCTACCCGCCGCGGCTGTACACGTTCCGGGTGGAGCTGGGGCGGCAGTCGCTGCGCGTGCTGCCGGAACGGGTGCTGCCGCTGCGCGAGGCCGCGCCGAGCGGGCTGCTCGAGGCGATCGACGCGGAGGCGCTCACCGGCGATGGCGAGCGGCTGTTCTTGGGCATCGAGGGGCACGAGGATCGGCCCGAGCAGCTGCAGTCGCGCGTGCTCGAGCTGCGCCCCGACGGCATGCTCACCGGGGAGCTGCCGGTGCCGGAGGATTTTCTGCCGGCGCCCGCCGGGCAGCCGCCGCGCGGGACGCGCCCGAACCGGGGCATCGAGGGGCTGGCGCTGTCGCCGGGCGGGCGCTTCTTGTGGGCGATCAGCGAGTCTTCGCTGGAGCAGGACGGGCCGGAGGCGGACTTCGAGCACGGGGCCAGGCTGCGGGTGTGCCGCTGGGACCTCGGCGCCGGTGGCACACCGCTGCAACGGGCGGCGCCGGCGCAGTACCTGTACCCGGCGGACCCGGCGGCCCCGCGCCCGCCCGCAGGTGGCCAGTGCCTGAGCTGCAGCGGCGTGTCGGAGCTGGTGGCGCTGGACGAGCAGCGGCTCCTGGTGCTGGAGCGCTCGTACGTGGAGCCCCGTCCGGACGAGCGCGGCCGCAACGTGCTCCGGATCTTCGAGGTGACGGTGCCGCCCGCTGCGGCAGCGGGCCCGCCGGTGCTGCTGAGCAAGCGCCTGGTGCTGGATCTCGACTGGGTGGTCTCACGCTTTGATGCCGGGCTGCAGCTGCTCGACAACTTCGAGGGCATGACGCTCGGGCCGCGCTCGGCCAGCGGTGCGCAGACCTTGCTGCTGGTCAGCGACGACAACTTCAGCCGTCGTCAGCGCACCGTCTTTCTGGCCTTCGAGCTGCGCTGAGCTCTGGCGGCGCGGGCGGCGGACGGAGCGGCTGCGCTCTCGGCGCCGGGCAGCTCCAGGCTGGCCAGGATCGCGAGCAACGCCTCGCGCAGCTGGGCCATGGTCTGCTCGCCCACTCGCTCGGCAAGCTCGTGCTCCATGCGCTGCAGCAGCGCGAGGCCCAGGAGCAGCTCCTGCCGGCCCTGTGCGGTGAACACCACCCGCCGCGCGCGCGCGTCCTGCTCGTCCGGCACGCGCGCCATCACGCCCAGCGCCTCCAGATCGTCCACCAGCTGCGAGGTGGCCTGCTTGCTCACGCCCAGGCGCTGCGCCAGCTCCGTGATGCGGGTGCCGGTCAGATCCACGTGCGGCAGCAAGCTGGTGTGCGCGCGGCGCAGCGGCGGGCGACCCGTCTCGCGCGCGGCGCGCGCCAGCGCCTGCTCGTCCAGCAGGCGCGCGGCCTTGAAGAGCAGCTGCAGGGTGCTCGCGCGCTTGGCGGTCTCCAGCTGGGCGGTGAATGGCTGCGGGGTGGGGAGGGGCTTGGGCCGGGGCATGCTGCGAATTTAGTCAAGCAGGATTGACAATATGGTCAACCGTGCTTGACTGATGGCATGTCACAGTCCGGCTTGCCCGTGTTCGATTTTGCGCAGGTGTTGCCGCTGGGCATGTGCTTCCCCGCGCGCATGACGGTGTTGCCGCTCGGGGGCGGGCAGCTGGCTCTGGTCTCGCCCATTCCCATCGATGACGCGCTGGGGGCCCAGCTCGCGCGCCTGGGCGAGGTGCGCTACCTGATTGCCCCCAACCTGCTGCATCACCTGTACCTGCCGGCGGCGTGCCAGCGTTATCCAGAGGCGCGCGTGCTGGCGCCTCCGGGGCTTCTGCGCAAGCGGCCGGAGCTACGCATCGACCTCACGCTCGATCAGCCGCTGCCGGCGGAGCTGAGCGCAGCGGTGGAGGTTATCGCGCTGGCGGGTGCGCCGGCGATCTCGGAGTACGCGTTTTATCACCGCCCAGCGCGCACCCTGGTGCTGACCGATCTGGTGTTCCACGTGCTTTCGCCCGAGGGCTGGCTGGCACACCTGATGTTGTGGCTGGGCGGCTGCCACCGGCGTCTCGCGGCGAGCCGCTTCTGGCGCATGAAGCTCAGGGATCGCACGGCCTTCGCCGCCAGCGTGCAGAGCCTGCTGGAGCGCCCGTTCGACAGCCTGGTGATGGCGCACGGTGAGCCCATCCACGAGCAGGCGCGTCCGCGCCTGGCGAGCGCGCTCAGCTGGGCCCTGCCGCCGCGCGCGGCACTGGCCGCACCGAGCTGAGCACTGGCCGCACCGAGCTGAGCACTGGCCGCGCCCAGCTGAACACTGGCCGCGCCCAGCTGAACACTGGCCGCGGCCAGCTGAACACTGGCCGCGCCCAGCTGAACACAGCCCAGCTGAGCACGGCCCTTGCCCCTGCCGCTCTCAGATCGGACCGCGCTGGCAGAACACGTTCGGGATGATCGCGTTGTTGGCGTCGCCCTGCGTGCACTCCTGCACGCTGTCGCCGGGGTCAGCGACCAGGCGGACGTTCATGCCGGGGCCGATGTTGGGCACGCCCATCTGGCACTTCACGACCTCACACCTGCCGCTCGCCAGCGCGTTGGAGTTGGTCTGCTCGCACACCGGGGTGGCACCCGTGCCGTCAAACATCTGCAGCTTGGCCGCGCCCGCCGGCAGATCCAGCAAGCCGCGGTTGCACAGGTTGGCCGAGAGCTCCGCGCGGCCCGTGTTGCCCAGGCAGCGCACCTCGTTCACGCCCGACACCGTGAGATCCGCCAGCTCCAGCGAGATGCCGGTCTCGCCCTGCACGTTCTGGCGCAAGGAGTTGGGGTTCAGGTCCGGCTGGTTCCACTTGCTCACCACCTCCTGCATCGGAGGGATGGTGCCGTTGTCGCGCACGTTGTTGATCGAATAGCTGTGCTGGTTCCAGATCGGGCGCGAGCCTGCCCAGCGCTTGTCTGCGTCGGCCCAGACCGTGACCCCGCGGCTCGACACGAAGGGCACCTGCTCGCGCTGGTTCAGCTCGTCGAACTCCGTGCAGCTGATCAGCGGGTCGCTGTTGTTCTCGCTGGTCACGATCTCGGTGTGGCCGTCGCCATCCACGTCGGCGATCACCGGGTATTCGAAGCGCGAGGTGGAGGAGCGCGGCACGCTGAACAGCACCTCACCCGTTACGCCGTTCATGATGCGCATGAAGCACTGATCGGCGTACACGACCTCGGCCCGCTGATCGCCGTCGAAGTCGAACACCGACGCGCCGCTGGTGGCGCCGCGCGGCCCGCGATCGACCTGCCAGAGGATACCCTGCGGGTTGGGGCCGCTCGGGTTCCTGCAGTTCAGCGGGTTGGCCTGCACCGAGTCGTCGTTGGAGATGCAGTCCAGATCGAAGGCGGTGATCTGATCCCGCCCGGGGGACGCAAACTCCATGCGCCCGTCGGCGTCGAAATCCGCGATCACCGGCGGCCCGCCCACCAGGCCGGAGCCGCTGCCGCGCACGTTCATGATCACGCGGCCATCGACCTGCGTGACCAGCAGCTGGTCGCGCGCGATGATCACCATCTCCAGCCCGTCCGAGCCGGTGGCGTTGCGCCAGTCGCCCAGCTCCACCATGCCCACGAAGGCGCCGCTGGGCACGTCGGCGTTCGGGTTCCAGAGCGGCAGGCCGCGCGCCAGCTTGGGCGCCATCGTCTGGCCGTCTTCATTCCAGTTGAAGATGCCGGTCGGCGCGACCATCTCCGCCGTGCGATCGCCGTCCACGTCGTACACGGCCGGGGGCTCGAGCAGCGCGGCCTCGATGTTTACGCGCTCGACCAGCCCGTCCAGCTCACCCACGGAGAGCGAGAACATGCCGGTGTTGGTCAAGATCTCCGGCAGCCCGTCGGGCAAGCCGTCAGCGTCGTGGATGGAGATGGCCTTGAACAGCGGCGAGCGGCTGGAGTTCTTGCGGGCGATCACCTCGAAGCCGTTGCCCGCCTTCTTCAGCACCACCAGGCCGGAGCGTGCGGCGGGCTCGCTGTCGAAATCGACCGCCACGATCTCGGGCGTACCGTCGCCGTCGAGATCGCCGAGCGCCGGCGACACGTCCGGCACCAGCGGGGTCGCGTCGTCGTGATAGCTGAACTGCAGCCGGCAGGTCCTGCCGTCGATCACGCGCAGCACGCCATCGTTGTCCGCCAGGCTGCCCTCGTAGGACACGAACACGATCGAGGGCTCGACCTCGTTGGGGTCGCCGTCAAAGTCGAAGTCCACCACCATCGGCGTGCTGATGACGTGGACCGAGTCGGGGAACTCCGCGGGCGTCCCCTGCGGCCAGTGACACTGCTGCTCGGGGCGCAGTGACGGCAGATCCACGTTGGTGCGACAGCTGAGATCAAACGGGCGATCGCCCAGGAACGACCAGGCCCGACAGTATCTGCCACCGCAGAACTTGTCCGAGTCGCAGTCGGTGTTCGACTCACAGGGCTGAGCGGGCACGCAGCGCTGCTCCGAGCAGTCGGTGCCGCTGGGGCAGCAAGCCGCCGCGCCGTTGATGCCGGCGCCGGCACAGAACGTCTCCTCGGCAGCGCACGGGTTGTTGGCGACCGGCCCCGTGCCACCGGCGTTCGGAAAATCACTGCCCGGATCGACCTCGATCCCTGCCGGGCTCGCACACGCGCCGAACGCCATGGCGAGCGGCACGCAAGCCGCAAGCAGCGCCGCGCGCCACACCACACGCCGAGGGCCGCGCCCGGCCGCGCTTCCCGCGCTGGAGAGGCTGCTGACACGTCGATTGGGTAAGGTATCTCGCATGATCGTTTCCCCAGGTGTTTCACCCTGGCCGTTCACTCGTGGTAGCGCAGTTTCGCGCCGAGCGCAGGTACCTCTAACGTGCCTCGTTCACTATCAAAACGCGAGTTGTCTCGGCGCGCCAGGGCTGCGCCGAACGCGCCAGTTTTCCCAGTGTTGTCGGCCCTGAGCGACTGTTCCGGAGCCGGCCGGCAGGGCCCCAAATGGGCCGGCGCCGACAGCGGGTGTCGAGCTCACCCGAGAGGGCTCTTCACCCCTCGTGTGGCAGCGCTTTGTGGCTGTCGCTGGTGGTCGTACGAGCGCGCGGAAGCCTGCCCTGAGCGCTCCAGCTGTCGGGCGCAGCGCGCCGCTTCGTCGAGCGCAGGCGCGCATGAATTACGACGAGGTCGTAGCTTTCGAGGGACACGCGCCCCGCTTTGCCGCAGCCGCCGAGTAGGGACATTTTGGGGCTACTGCGCCGACTCGAACGTGCCGCGCCGGCGCGCGGGGCGCTGTTCAGGAACAGGCTCTTCAGGAACAGACCCTTTGGGAACGCGGGGCGGCGCTAGCGCTCCAGGAACCGATCGCGCTCTGGCCCGAAGGAGACCCAGCGGATCGGCACCTCGATCAGTGCCTCGATGCGCAGCACGTAGGCGCGCGCTTGCTCCGGCAGATCTTCGAAGCGCCGCACGTTGGACAGCGCACAGCGCCAGCCTGGCAGATATTCGTAGACGGGCGCGGCGCGGTCGAGCTTGCGCGTGGTGGGGAACTCGCTGAGCGTGCTGCCGTCCACGTCGGCGTACGCGGTGCAGAGCGGGATGCGCTCCAGGTAGCCGAGCACATCTAGCCCGGTGAGCGCGACCTCGGTGGCGCCCTGCACGCGGCAGCCGTAGCGTGTGGCCACCGCGTCGAACCAGCCCACCCGGCGCGGGCGGCCCGTGGTGGCGCCATATTCGCCTGCGTCGCCGCCGCGCTGCCGCAGCTCCTGCGCCTCATCTCCACCCAGCTCGGTCACCAGCGGACCGGAGCCGACCGCGCTGGAGTAGGCCTTGGTCACGGCCACTACCCGGCGGATGGCGTGCGGCGGCACGCCCGCGCCCACACTGGCGAAGCCCGCCAGCGGTGAGGACGAGGTGACCCACGGGAAGATGCCGTGGTCGGGATCGCGCAGCGCGCCCAGCTGCCCCTCGAGCAGGATGCGCTGGCCGCTCTTCAAGGCAGAGTGCAAGCGCGCGCTGACGTCACCCACGTACGGGCGCAGCACCTCGCGCGCGCGGCGCAGCTCGTCCAGCACGGCGCTCAGCTCCAGCGGCGGCTTGCCGTACAGGTCGCGCAGCATGACGTTCTTCGCTGCCAGGGTCAGCTCCAGCTGTGACACCAGCCGCTCGTCGTCGAACAGATCGTCCACGCGCACCCCAACCTTGGCGTATTTGTCCGCGTAGAAGGGCGCGATGCCGGTGCGGGTGGAGCCGAAGCTGCGCGCGCCGAGCCGCGCCTCCTCGTACTGATCGAGGCGGCGGTGATGATCCAGCAAGAGCTGTGCGCGATCAGAGACCAGGAGCTGTGGCGTGACCCCGCGCTCGGCCAGCTGCGCCAGCTCTTTCTTCAGCTGGCTCGCGTCGAGCGCCACGCCCGGCCCGAGCACGTTCAGCTTGTCCGGCCACAGTGAGCCGGAGGGCAAGAGGTGCAGCACGAACTTGCCCTGCGGCGTGATCACGGTGTGGCCGGCGTTGCCGCCGCCCGCGAAGCGCACGACGATGTCGTGATCGCGCGCGAGCGCGTCCACCATGCGGCCCTTGCCCTCGTCGCCCCAGTTGGCGCCCACCACTGCCGTGACGGTCATGTTCGAAATCTCCTAGGTTCTGCAACGGTTCGCGGCGGCGGCGGCTCGCCGCGCCACGACAGTTGAGCTGGGCGGCGTGCAGCTTTGGCACACGCGCCGGAGGCTATCCTGGCAAGAGGGCCACCATGATACCAATGAATGTTTGGATGTGTAATCATAGCCAGCATTCATGGATCTGCTCAGCCCGCCCGTGCGCAGCTTTCTGGAGGTGGCCCGGCAAGGCAACGTGAGCGCCGCGGCGCGCCGGCTGGGGCTCACGCAGCCGGCGGTGACCAAGCAGCTGCGCGCGCTGGAGTCGGCGCTCGGAGCGCGGCTGGTGGAGCGCGCCGGGCGCGGCGTGCGGCTGACGCAGGCGGGGGAGCTGCTACGAGATTTCGCGCGCCGCGGCGCCGCGCTGGCGGAGGATCTGAACAGCGCGATGATCGAGCTGGCGCAGGGCGAGAGCGGGCAGCTGTCGATCGGTGCGGGCGCTGCCACCTGCGTGCAACACCTGCCGCCCTGGCTGCGCGAGTTCCGCCGCGCGCATCCCGGCATCGACGTGCGCATCCGTACCGGCACCAGCCGTGACGTGGAGGCCTGGGTGGCCGGCGCCGAGGTGGACCTGGGCTTTCTCACCTCCGATCCGGAGCGCACGGAGCTGGTGGTGCGGCGGTTGTTCGAGGAGCAGATCGTGCTGGTGGTGGCGCCTGGCTCCAGCGCCTCGCGGCAGGTGGCGCTGGAGTCGCTGCAGCTGATCTTGTTCCCGCGCAACACCGGCTTCCGCGAGTACCTGGAGCAGCGCTTCGCGGCGCGCCGCCAGCCGTTCACGGTCAAGATGGAGACGGACAACGTGGAGGCCATCAAGAGCTTCGTGGCGGTGGGGCTGGGTGCCTCTTTCCTGCCCATCGCCACCGTGCAGGAGGATCTGCGGCGCGGCCGCTTGCTGGCGGTGGAGCCGCGTGGACTCGGACCTTTGCGGCGCCGCACTGCCGTGGTCTGGCGCGAGGGGCGGCGCATGACGGTCGGCATGCGCAGCTTCCTGCGCATCGTCGGCACCGGCAGGGCGCGGGGCTGAGGCGTTTTTAACCTGAGTCGCAATCGGCCTCAGGCTAGCGCCCACGCTCGCTTGCTCGTCGCAATTGGCGCCAGTAACGCACGTGGCCTCGCGCCGAAACGCCGGCTAACGTCAGGCTGCGCTCAGGTCGCGGGCGCTGTTGCATCGAGTTGCATCGAGACGAGTCGGCGCATGGCGTGGAAAAAGTGGCTGGTGGTGGGCACGAGCGCGGCGCTCTGGTGGCTGTCTGGCTGCGGTCAGCTGCTGGGCGACGTGGAGCTGCAGCGTGATGAGTCGGGCACTCTGGCGCTGTCGAGTGAGGGTCCGAGTGAGGGGTCGAGTGAGGGCACGGCGCGCGGCGGCAGTTCCGCGGCTGCGCAACCGCCTGCGGGCGCGGCGGGGGACGGCGCGGCGGGTAGGGGAGGGGCCGGTGGCCTTGCCGGCAACGGCAACGTCAGCTTGCCCCTGTGTGATCCCGGGCAGTCGCGCTGTCAGGGCACGCGGCTCGAGAGGTGCAGCGAAGCCGCCACCTGGCAGCTGCTCGACAGCTGCGCCACGAGCGAGCTGTGTGAGCTGAGCCGCGCTGGCGGTGAGAGCGCCTGTCTGCTGCCTGCCTGCGGCGCGGGTGAGCGGCGCTGCGAGGGCAATCGCTTGCTGGCCTGCAATGCAGGCCAGACCGAGCTTTCGGAAGAGCAGCTGTGCACCGAAAGCGAACGCTGTGATCCGCGCACCGGCTGTGATCCGCTGCCCTGTTCGCCGGGCGAGCGGCGCTGCAACGGCGCGCGCATCGAGGTGTGCGATCCGCAGGTGGGTGACTTTGTCCCCACTGACGAGCCGGAGTGCGCCAGCGCTCAGCTGTGCAGCGAGTCCGGAGCGGGGCCTGACAATGAAGTGCGCTGCCTCGAGCCCGTGTGCCCCGCCGCTGAGTTCCGCTGCGCAGGCGCGCTGCTGCAGCGCTGCAGCGACGGTCGCAACGCCTGGGTCGACTTTTCACCGTGCGGCAGCGCCGAGCTGTGCAATGCCAGCCGCGGGCCGCAGGGCTGCGCGCCCGCCGAGTGTGAAGCCGGCGCGCTCAGCTGCGCGGGCGACACCCTGCTGAGCTGCCGCCCGGGCCGCGACGGCCAGGATGTAGTGGCCGAGTGCGCGCGTGCGGGCGGCTGCGACCCCCGTGCGCTCGCCTGCGCCGATCCCTGTATCGTCGGCGGAGCGCGCTGCAACGGCGCCTTCCTCGAGACGTGTGAAGACGTGCTCACTGGCTGGCAGCGCACCGAGTGCGCCAGCGCCGCGCTGTGTGACGCTGCGGCCCGCACCTGCCGCACACCCGGCTGCGACCCCAGCGAGCGTGGCTGCCGCGGCGCGCAGCCCCAGCGCTGCGCCCCCGGTCGCGACGGCTTCGTCGACGTCGGTCCAGCCTGCGCCAGCGCCGCGCTGTGCGATCCAGAAGCGGGCGCCTGCATCGAGCCCGCGTGTGAAGCAGGCGAGACCCGCTGCGACGGCCTCGACGAGCTGCTCACCTGCAATGCCGATCAGACCGGCTTCGACCCCTCGCGCTGCACGGGGCTCCTGGCGCTGTGCGATGACGGGCCGCCAGCGCGCTGCAGGTCGCTCCTGTGAGGCGGCGCGGCGCTCTCTCGGATGCGCCGTGACCTCGCAGCTGGCCACGGCGCTCCGGCTCCACGTTGGGCGCCGCGCTGGGCGTCAGCCGCCTGTGTAGAAGAACTCCTCGCGCACGATCTTGCCATCCTTCACGGTGAACAAGGCCATTTCATCCATCGTGACCCGCTGGTTCTGCTGCTTGATCGTGATATCCATCGTAAATCGCACGATGAAGCGATCCTCGTTCGGGTACGGGCCCTCGACCTTGATGTCGTGGATATCGTGATTCTTCGCCCACCAGTCGCCCTTGGCGCGGATCGCCTCGAGCCCCTTGGCGGTGCGATCCATACCGGGCGGCGCGCCCGCCTCCACGCTCACCGCGTCCTTCGCGAACAGCTCACTCAGGCACTGCTCGAACTTCCCCTCCTTACACAGCGCAACGTACCGCTTCGCCAGATCCATCGTCGTCATCCGCCACCTCCGTCCGTGTTGGTTGGCTCACGGGCATAGTCACGTTTCTACGGCGCTGCAACCGAGTAGCCGCGGAGCTGCGAGGGCACCGCATAGCACTGCTCGAGTTGGGACGTGGCACCTTGTCCGCTCGCCGCTCGAGCGGTGCTGCTCAGCGCCGGATGTGCTCGATGGCCTCACTGGAGTTCAGGAAGCGCGCCCTGATGAGCGCCATCCCACGACGCCGTGCTGCCGCGCCGTCGTCATGAGCGCATCAGCACACGACACGGCTTCACTCTGCCTCGCTCGACCCAGTGCGGATGGCTCGCCGTGGTGGGCCTCGGCTTGTCCACCAACTCGAGGAGGACGCCTTAGAGCGTCATGATGGATTCTGTGGGAGTGACCTCTGCGCGAGGGTCCCGCCGACGCCGCAGCGCACGCGAGCACGCTGCGACAATGAGAAGACCCGAACCACAGTCATCGACGCTTCAAGGGCGATGATCATCGAACGACTCTCCGCTCAGCCTCAGCCGGTCACGCCAGGAAACTGGCGCAAGCGCTTGGCAGTGGTGCGGCCCCACCCGCGCTTTCGCCCTGGCCCAAGCTCTAACCCGGAGCGTAAGCCCCTAACGGGCAGCCTGAGTGCGAGAGGCAGCAGGCGGCACCATTCCAAGGGCACATCGGGCAAGAGACCGCGGCGCTCGAAGGCGGCGTGGCTCGAGTTTGTCCAGCGCTGGCGACGTAGCGGGCAGACGGCAGGGCAATATGCGCAGCGGCACGGGCTGCACGTCGGGACACTCGCGGTGTGGGGGACCAAGCTCCGAGAGGAGCTGCCCGCCGCGACGAAGGCCGTGAGTGAGGCCCGCCGTCGCGGGCTTCCTTCCCGTTCGCGTGGTGGGCGCGCCGCCGCGTATCGACGCGCCGCGTGAGAGCGCGGAGCTGGAGGTGATTCTGCGCAACGGGCGCCGCGCGGTCGTGCGAGGCGACGTGGTAAGCCGCTGTCCTTGATGCCGGAGACCCCGCCAAGGCGAAGCCAGCCATTGCCGATCTAGCGAACGAGACAGCGGAGGGGACAATGCTCCTTCAGCTCGTAAACTAGCGGCGTCGAGCCGTCGCTGGTCATCGCGACCAGCACGATCCCGCGACGGCTCTGGCAACCGCCTTACAGCTTCTTGTGAAACACCACCCGCGGGCGGGCGGGGCCGGCGTAGTCCTCGACCAGGGAGACGTCCCAGCCGGTGGCCTGGTGGAAGGCGATGGAGCCGTCATTGCCGGTGGTGGTGACGGCTTTCATGCTGGCGCAACCTTGCGAGCGGCACTCTTCCTCGAAGGCCTGGTAGAGCACCTTGCCCACGCCGCGACGGCGATAGTCAGGGTGGATGCCGACGAGGTGCACATACCCGACCTTGGGCGGGCCGGGCGCGATCAGGCCAAACAGGAAGCCCACCAGAATGCCATCGTGCTCGACCACGCGCGCGCACTGGCCGAGCTCGTAAAAGAACACGGGATGGGCCAGGGCCGACGTGGGGCCTCCCCACCAGCGATCGATCACCTGGACGATGTGGTCGTAGTCTTTCTTGCCGAGCGGGCGCGTGATCACTCAGATCTCCTGGCGAACGGTACATTCACCTTAACACGGCGTCTGCCAAGGGGTAAGGCCGCGACCTCTGGACGTTTTGAGCGCTGGGCACGAGAAAGCGTTTCGAGCCGGAGGTGGGCGCTTCGTGACGCTGCCCGTCACGCGCGACGCGGTGTGCAGCTCTGGAAGGAGCAGCGCGGTGAGCGCGCGGTTCTGCCCGAGAGCCGTTGGATACCAGGCCGGCCTGCTGCAACCTGGCTGCAAGCACCGGGGAATGACTGGCCTCGCCCAGGGTCCTCGTGTATCCCGCGCGCATGTCCAACGCCATCGTCATCGCGCCCTCTATCCTGAGTGCCGATCTGGGGCATCTGGCGCGGGAGATCGCGGACGTGGAGGCGGGCGGCGCGGACTGGGTGCACGTGGACGTGGTGGACGGGCGCTTCGCCCCGCACCTCACCTTTGGCCCTGCCACGGTGAAAGCGGCGCGCCGCGCCACGCGCTTGCCCATCGACGTGCACCTGATGGTGAACGAGCCGGAGCGCTACCTGGAGGCCTTCGCGAAGGCGGGCGCCGACACGATCACCGTGCACGAAGAGGCGTGTGTGGACCTGGCGGTGGCGCTGGCCCAGATCCGCTCCCTGGGCAAGCGCGCGGGGGTGGCACTGAAGCCGGAGACGTCCGTGGACACCCTGGCGCCGTACCTGGGCGCGCTGGATCTGGTGTTGGTGTTGTGCGTCAGCCCTGGCGCTTCGGGTCAAGCCTTCCAGGAGTCGCAGCTGCCGAAGATCGCCGCCGTGCGAAAGATGATCGACCAATCCGGTCAACCGATAGATCTCGAAGTGGATGGCGGCGTATCTTCCGACAATGCGGGGCGCATCGCGCGAGCGGGCGGGCGCGTGTTCGTGTCGGGCTCAAAGATCTTCGACACACCCGATCGCGCCGAGGCCATCCAGAAGCTACGGCGCGCTGCTGCGGGCGACTAGTCGGGCGCGGGCGAGTAATCGGGCGCGGGCGAGCGGGCGGGCGGCGCTGCTCGGGCTGCTGCTGGTGGCATGTGCGGCTCCGCGCTGGCGGGACCAACCGCTGGCGTCTGGCTCCTTTACTGCGGAGCCCAGCTCCGAGCCGGCATCCGCGGAGCCCGGCCGGGAGCTGCCGAACCATGAATTGGCAAGCAATGAGCTCGCGAGCAGCGAGCCGAGCTCGGACAGCAACGCCGAGCTGCAACAGCTGCTCGCGCAGGTGTCGGCGCTACGCGGCCTCTCGCCGCCGCCCCGCGTGCTCTTGATCGAGCTGCCGGCGCAGCAGCTGGCGCAGGCGGCGCTGGCACACGCCGCCCGCGACTGGCCGGAGCCGGCGCGCCGCGCGCAGGCAGAGCTGCTCTGGCGGCTCGGGCTGGTGCCCGCGGGGGCGGACCTGCTGGCGCTGCTCTCGCCGCTGCTGGAGGCGCAACTGGAGGCCTTCTACGCGTGGGCAGAAGGTGCGCCGGCACTGTACGTGCGCCAGGGCCTCAGCGGCAGGGCCCGGCGCCGCGCGCTCGCGCACGAGCTGGTGCACGCCCTGCAAGATCACGAGCACGGGCTGCTGCGCCGGCTGGCAGACGAGCGGCTCAGCTCCGATCAGCGCAGCGTGTTGCACGCCCTGGCCGAAGCTGACGCGCTGGCGGTGGTGGAACGGCTGGGGCTCGCGGCGGGTCTGGGCGGCGAGGAGCTGCACGGGCAGGGCGGCGCGAGTGAGCCAGCCCGGGTACCGGCCGTGTTGTTGCGCTCGCTGGCCGCGCCGTATCGCGACGGCCGCGCGCTGGTGGAGCGGGCGCTGAACACCGGCGGCTTTGCTGCCGTGGATCGCTGGCTGCGGCAGCCGCCGCCCAGCAGCCACGCGCTGCTACGGCCTGCTCTGGCCGCCGTGGCTGCGGCGCCACTGTCGGATTTTCCGACACCCGGCCCCGGCTGGCGGCGGAGCCATGGTGACGTGCTGGGCGAGCAGAGCCTGCGCCTGGTGCTGGAGGAGTGGGGCGGGGCAGCGGCAGAGCGGGCAGCGGCGTGGCAGGCCGATCGCTTGTCAACTTTTCAGTCGCCGGGCGCCAGCGCGCTGGCGTGGCAGGTCGAGCTGGCAGACCTGGAGTATGCCGCCGCCCTGCAGCAGCTACTGCTGCCGAGTCTCCGTCCCGATCCGGTGGAGCGGACGGCGCTGCGAGGGCCGGAATGGACCTGTGAGGCGCACAGCGACGCCGGTGTGGTGGCGACGGCTCGCAGCGGGCGGCGGGTGGTGTTCGCGTCGCTCACTCCCGGCGCACAGATTGTCTCCGCCGCTGCACAGTGTGCCACCCTCGAGGCGTGGGTCGCGGCCGCGAATTTCGCTGTGCGACCCGGGTCGGGCGAGCCTCACCGGTCGCGTCGGACCCCGCTCGAGGGCTCTCTTCCCGCGCAGCGATGAGCTCCGGACTTCACCCCCCACGGGGCCACGAATGCCGAGAACTTGGCCCGCTCCAGCGGCGCTCATCTGCTGTGAAAACGTCATGAACGCAACCGGCTGGCACGCCCCGACGAGGTACGCGAGCCACCCCACTCGAGAGTTATCCACAGCCATTCCGGGCACCCAGCAGTGTGCCTCGAGCGCTGGCATGTAGCGTGCATAGCTCTCGGGCATGTCCACTGTGCCACCCACCGCATCGGGCAGCATCCCTCCTCCCAACCCACTCGCCGCGCGTTGTCCGGCGCTGGCGGATGAGGCCTCGTGGACGTCGCTGCTGGCCGACACCTCGATGGGCCTGAACGGCCTCGGCCGGCGCCGCGTGCGCGTGCACCAGCGCGGGGCACACACCTCGCACGAGGCGCTGCGTCACCAGAGTCAGGGTCACCAGAGTCAGGGTCACCAGAGTCAGGGTTTCGAGAGTCAGGGCCTGCGCCTGGTGGTGCAGTCGTACCGCGAGCGCGACGTGAGCGCGGGCCGCCCGCGGCCGTATGCGCGCCCGCTCGCGTCTGCGCAGCGCACGGTCAGCGCCGATCAGCTGCAGTTCGGCGTGCAGCTCGATCTGGTGCAGTTCGACGGTGACGACGAGGACGTGGTGGTCATCGCCTGGATGGAAGAGGGCGACACCGATCTCGACTTCGACGGCCTCGAGGCGCGCCCGCCGCGCTCGGCGCGCTGGGCCGCGGTCGAGCCGCTGTACAGCTGAGCGCTGCTGCCCGGCATTGCCCGGAGCGCTGGGCTATGCTGCCGCGCGGTGCTCAACCTCAATCACCTGCGAGTGTTCCGCGCCGTCTGCAAGACCAGCTCCATCACGGAGGCGGCGCGCCAGCTGCACATCAGCCAGCCCGCGGCCTCCAAGCAGCTCTCGGAGCTGGAGAGCCAGCTGGGGCTGGCGCTGGTCGAGCGTCGCCCGCGCGGTGTCCGGCTGACGGCCGCTGGCGAGGTGCTGGCCCGGCACGCCCGGCGCCTGTTCCAGGAAGAGGCGGCGGCCGAGACGGCGCTGCGCGCGTTGCTCGGCCTGGAGCTGGGCGAGCTCGCGCTGGCGGCGAGCACCACCATCGGCAGCTATATCGTGCCCTCGCTGTTCGGTGAGCTGCGCGCGGCGCATCCCCAGCTCCAGCTCGCGCTCGAGATCGTCAACGCGGCTCACGTGGAGGAGCTGGTGCTCGAGGGGCAGCTGGACCTCGGGCTCTCCGAGGGCTCGGTGCTGTCGGAGAACCTGCAGGTGGAGGTCTTCGCCCGCGACGAGCTGGTGCTGATCGCTGCGCCCGATCACCCGCTGGTGGCCGAGTCGCGGGGCAGCAAGCTCTCTGCGCGCGCGCTCGCCGGGCGCTCGCTCCTGGTGCGGGAGACCGGCTCGGGCACCCGCGAGGTGGTGCTCGACGCGCTCGCGCGCGCCAGCATCCCGTTCCAGACCACGATGACCCTGGGCAGCACCGAGGCCATCAAGAACGCCGTGATGGGCCGGCTCGGCATCGCCTTCGTGTCGGGCCTCACCATCAGCCTGGAGCGCGCCAGCGGCCGCCTGGTGGTGATCGACCTGGACGATCTCAGGATCCTCCGTCCTCTCCACCTGCTGATGCTGGAGGGCAAGATCCCGAGCCCTGCCGCACTGGAGTTCTTGCGCCTGCTGCGCGCCCGCTATCCGAGCGCCGGCTGAGCGCCTCCGCTCAGGCCAGCTTGAGCAGCCGCTTCTTGGGCTGCACCAGGCTGCCGCCCAGGCGCTCGAGCAGCTCGTCCAGGCTCGGCGCCGAGGCCGCGCGGATGCGCAGGCTGAGCATTTCCCGCTCGCTGCCCTCGCGCACGATGTCCACGGGCTTTCGATACAGCTCGGCCAGGAAGTGCTCCACCTGCTCGCGCAGCGGGGCGTAGCCCTCGTCCGTGTTCGGCGCCAGCAGGCGATCGACGAAGCGCAGCAGCAGCTCGCTCGTGGCGAACTGGGGCGGCGAGTCGAAGCCAGGGTCACGCTCCAGCAGTCGGGCCGTGGTCAGGCAGCGCCGGAACGCGTCCGCCAGCCGCTCGTGCGCTGGCGGCGCCGAACGCTTGCGAAAGTAGAGCAGGCCGGGGCGCCCCGCGCTGTCGTCCAGGTAGTAGTCAGAGCCATGACCGATCAGGGCCACGCGCGGCGCGTGGTGCACGTGGCTGTAGTCGACCACGTCCACCAGCTGCTCGGGCAGCACCTGCTCCTTGATCCAGCGGTGAAATACCCGGATCGAGCGGTGCGGGTCGATCACGAAGCTCGGCTGGGCGAAGACCTTGAGTTGAATGCGATGCACGTCCATCTGATCCCTACCGATCTCACTCCGCCGGAACTTCTTCTTCGACCGGGTCGTCGCTGCTGCTGGGAGTGAGCGCCGCCAGGCGGGCACCCTCGCGCACGTGGCACTGGTGCGCGGCGTCCAGGAACAGCTGCGCCTCTTCCAGCAGCTGGTGCGCGCTGTCCAGGGTCTGCGCCTGCTCGCGCTCCTCGTGCGCACGGAAGAAGAAGTGCGCAAACTTGCCGCCCACGAAGGGATCGAAGAACACCTGCGTGTCGTAGAAGTGCCGGCGGAACTCGGAGACGATCTCCTCCGGGTCCTCGCTCAGGTTGAAGCTCCTCTCCCGGGTCAGCGCGCGCGCAGCCTGATACATGGCCGAGCGGGCGCCACGCGCCACGCCGGCGGCGTCTTTGCTCTCGAGCAAGAGCTGCGCCTCGAACAGCTCGCGCTCGGCTGCAGCCAGCCCCATCTCGACCAGGCTGACCACCTCGCCCGCGCACTCGCCGACCCCGATGTCGCCGATGCTGTACTCACGCGGGTCGCCCCAGTCCGAGTAGTAGCTGGCATCTTCCTCGTACGAAGGCAGCTTGCTGTGTGCCTCGACCAGCTTGCGGATCTCGCGCTTGCCGATGCGATCGACAAAGGCGCGGAAGCTCTCCCCCGGCGTGCGCTCGGCGGCGTAGCGCGAGGTCAGCTTCTCCATCAGCTCCGGCGCGCGCTTCGAGGGCACGGCGCCAATCGCCAGGCCGTACGTGCCGCCGTTCTGCGTCCAGGTACCGCCCACGACCAGCTGAAAGTGCGGCACCCGCCGCCCGTTGACGTTGCGGCTCACGCCCAGAAAGCCGATGTCCGCCACGTGGTGCTGCCCGCAGGAGTTGAAGCAGCCGCTGCACTTGACGTGCAGATCGCGCGCGGCCTCGGGCACGGGGCTCTCCAGCAAGCGGCGCCGCAGCTCACTGGCCAGGCCGCGTGAGGACGAGATGCCGAGCTTGCACGTGTCGGTGCCGGGGCAGGCGACCACGTCGGCGATCGACTCGGCGCCGGGCGCGCCCAGGCCCACGGCCTCCAGCGCTGCGAAGAGCTCCGGCAGGTCCGCCTCGCTCACCCAGCGGAACAGCAGGTTCTGGTCCACCGTGGTGCGCAAGGTGTCACCCGTGAAACGGCGCATCACGTCCACCAGCGCCCGCGCCTGCACCGGAGTGAAGTCACCCAGCGACAAGGTCACCCGCGCCGTCACGTAGCCCGCCTGCTTCTGCGGCTGCACGTTGCTGGCGCGCCAGGCATTGAAGGCCGCCGAGCGCTCCCCGGGCGAAAGCGGCGCTCCGGGCCGCAGCGGCTGCTCGTCCTTGCCGTGCAGGTCCTCGAGGAACGCGGTCCAGCGCGGATCGGGGCGCAGCGTCTGCCGCTCCTCCCAGACCAGCCGCGAGAACTCGGCGATGCCGAGCTTCTTCACCACGAACTTGAGCCGCGCGCGCGAGCGATTCTGCTTCTCCCCCAGCCGGGCGAACAGGCGCGCCACGGCCTGCGCGGTCGGTAGCAGCTCCGCCTCGGGCAAGAACTCCGAGAGCAGCTGCGCCGGGTACGGCACTGCGCCGAGGCCGCCGCCCACGTACGTCTCGAAGCCACGCTCGATGCGCCCGTCCACCTCGCGCGTGCGCGCGATGCAGCCCAGGTCGTGGAAGTTGGTCAGGCCGCAGGCGTTGTCCTTGCAGCCCGAGAAGGCCACCTTGAACTTCCTGCCGAAGCCCTGCGTATCGTCGTGGCCGAGCAGGAAGTACGTGATCGCGTTCGCGTAGGGCGTGACGTCGAAGCTCTCCGTCTGGCACACGCCCGAGAGCGAGCAGGCCGTCACGTTGCGCACCGAGTTGCCGCAGGCCTCGCGCGTGGTGATGCCTACCAGCGCCAGGCGCCGCATCAGGTCCGGAGTATCCTCGATGTGGACGAAGTGCAGCTGGATGTCCTGGCGCGTGGTCACGTGCAGGATCTGATCCGAGTACTCCTCCGAGATCGCCGCCAGTGTCTCCAGCTGGGTGGCACTCAGCTTGCCGTACGGGATCTTGATGCGCATCATGCCCGGCGCATCCCAGACCGTGTTGGGGCCCTTGGTCAGGTCGCCGCACGGATACGACAGCTTCTGCGTGCGCTCGCCGTCGTGGCGCTGCCCGTTGTCGTAACGCTGCCCGTATACGCCCCGGCGCAGCCGCGTCTCGGCGAACAGCTTCTCGTCGATCTTGCCGCGGCGGCGCAGCTCGAACTGTGTCTCGAAGATCTCGATCTCGCGAAACAGCGGCTCTGAGGCCCGGTGGGCTGTCTCTTGCTTCCAAGTGCGGCTGGGCATACGGCGGACTCCTGAATCGGCGGGCTTTTTATATATTCATTTTCCGGTAAGGGAAGGGGTAAATCAGCCCCGACGCAATCCCGAGGGTCGCCTCTGTAACTGCGAAAGTATTGGCGAATCTCGGCCGCCGGCGGGTTGCCGCCCCAAAGCAGCGCGCCGGCAGCCAGGCCGGCGCCCAGTGGTGTTCCGCCGAGAGCCCGCGCCGCCACCCGCGGAGAGCCCGGCTCGCGCGAGTGGGGGCGAGAGTACGCTTACGCCTCAGTTGTAGGTGACGGAGAACAGCGCGTTCAGCGCGATGGCAGTGACGGTCACGTCGTCGTCTTTGCCCGTGGCCGCGTCCAGCCGCAGCAGGCCGCCGATGGACCAGTCGGGTGCCACCCAGACGCCCGAGCCCACCCAGAACCCGCCGCCCACGCCCACGGCGGAGGTGTCATTGCCGCTGTCACCGCCGAGCAGCGCGAGCCCTACCGTGCCGCCGAAGTTCAGGTTGCCGTGGGAGTCCGGATAGCCCTCCGCGAAGGGGCCGATGACCATGTAGCTCAGATCGCCGCTGGTACTGGCGCCCGGGACCCCGTCCACCTCCCAGTCGCCGGTGAGCTGCATCGCGCCGAGCAGGGAGCCGCCCAGCACGAAGCCGGGCGAAGGCGAGCCGCCGATGCGCAGATCGTAGCTGAGGGTGAGGCCGCTATCGTCCACGTCCGGAGCGCCGTCCGCGCTGGCGCCCGCGCTCAGCAACGTGCCCAGGCCCACGTTGGCGCGCGCATAGAAGCCGTCGTGCTCGTGGAACGTGCGCCCCACCGGCCCCGAAGGCGGCGGAGTGGCCAGATCGATCATGGGCTTCGGCTTGGTCAGCTGGATCCTGGGCGCCGGCTCCGCCGCGGGCGCCTCCGGCTCATCGGCAGGCGCGGGCGCATCTTGCGCTGCGGCAACACCCGAGACCAGCACCCCGAACGCCACTGCCAGCACGCCCGCCGCGGTGCCACGGCAGCCCGCACGGGCAGCGAGAGCAGCGGGGCGATTAATGAAACTAAACCCGGAACCAAGCATCAAAGCCTCCTCGTCAAAGTCGAGTCTGGCGGGACGTAGGACATTTTCCCACCGAAACCAAGGGTGGTACGCCATGCTGTCCGCCGTATGCTCGCGGTCCCACCCGCCCCTTCCCAGCCTCTGGTCATGCAACCCGATTCCGGCGGCCGCCTGGATGCGCGCCTGCGCTCGAGCGATGCCTCCGGCGCGCGTTACCTCGTGGAGCTCAGCACTGCCGCCGGCGTGTGGAAGACCGAGGTGCTGGTGTCGCTCGCCAGTGGAGACGCCAGCTGGCAGGGCTGGTCCGGCCCCGGTGAGCCGCCCGAGTGGCTCTGTCGCTACCTGCGCTCGGCGCTGCGTAGCGCCTGGCGCGCTCATGCGGAAGAGGGCTGGGCTCGCCGCGTGACCCGCTGGCGCGAGGCGCCCGACCCGCGCCGCTCCTCCTCCGGTGAGCCCGGCGAGAGCTCGTGAGCGCCGTGGCTCCGGCGCCGCTACCACCGCCGAGCGGGGTCATCAGCTTGCTCACCGACTTCGGCGTGAGCGACCCGTTCGTGGGCGTGATGACCGGGGTCATCCTGTCCTGCTTTCCGGGCGCGCGGGTGGTGGACCTGGGTCACGGCATTCGCCCGCAGGCCATCGCCGAGGGCGCGTTCTGGCTGGAGCGCTGCTATCGCTGGTTTCCGCGCGGCACCGTGCACGTGGCCGTGGTCGATCCCGGGGTGGGCAGTGAGCGGCGCGCGCTGGCGGCGGCGATCGACGGCCACTACTTCGTGCTGCCCGACAACGGCCTGCTCGGCCCCGCCTTGCTGGCCGCGCCCGGCGCGCGCGTGCTGGCGCTGGACGTGGCCCAGCTCGGCTTGCCGGAGCCCAGCTTCACGTTTCATGGGCGCGATGTCTTCGCACCCGTTGCAGGGGGGCTCGCCAGTGGCGCACGGAGCTTTGACTCGCTAGGAGTGCCCGCCGTGGCTCTGCCCAGTGCCTTGCCGCGGGCGGCGCGCACCCCGGACGGCGTGCGCGGCGAGGTGATCTGCAGCGACCACTACGGCAACCTGATCAGCAACGTGGACGGGCCGCTGGCGCGTAGCAGCGGCGCCACGCACGTGCACGTCGGCGGCCAGCGGGTGCCGTGGCGGCGCACGTACGCGGACGCCGCGCCCGGGGAGCTGCTGGGGTTGGTCAATGCTTTTGGCGTGATCGAGATCGCGCTGCGCGACGGCAGCGCCGAGCGGCACCTGGGGCTCACGCGCGGCGCGCCGGTGGAGCTCATCGCGCCGGCGCCGGCGCCGGCGCGATGAGCGGCGGAGCAAGGTGGCGCGCGCGGCTGTGCGGTGCGCGGGCCGCGCGCGCGAGCGTGGCGCGCGCCAGGGGCTTCCGCGTCGACGACGCGCGGATGGCGACCCGCCTCGCCGCGCCCCAGGCACGCCGCCCGGGGTTTCGCTTCAACCACGAC
>JAICQL010000316.1 GCA_025937895.1 Polyangiaceae bacterium
GGAGACGGCCAAGAACTTCGAACGACGGCCGGCGGCCGCCGACGCCCAACACGGGCGCACCCCCACCTCCCCAATGGCGCTCCCGATCGCCAGCTTCGAGCGCCCGAGCGACGCCGTCGCGGCGTGCCGCCAGCTGTGGGACGCGCTGGGCGACGCGGCGCTGGTACGCACCAGCGTCGCGCTGCACCGCGGCCCAGCGGTGGCCACCAGCATCGACGATCGCATGGCGTATTACGGCCGCACCCTGGCCCGCGCGCTCGAGCTCGCCCACGAGCTCGAGCCTCAGGCGTTGCTGCTGAGCTCCGCGGCCGCGGGCGATGAGCCCGCGGCGCTCGGAGCGCTGGGGGCGCTCGGTACAGTGGTGCCGGCGCCGCGCCTGGGGCCCGCGGCTTGGTGCGTGCGGCTGCAGCGAACGCCGCGGGGGTGAGCGCGGGCGGTGGGCACATACTGAGGTGCACCGGCGTCCGCTCGGGGCCGAGCCAATCCCCTGCCCTTGCTGCGCGAAACCCGCGGCGCCTTGCGGTCGCTCACTGCTGAGCTAGATTGAATCTCGAGCCCGTTGCGGCTCCCGACGAGGGCAACCTGTACCGGCTAGCAAAGACGGGTTGCAGAACGGAGTGGTTCTGCGATGTCGTGGTTTGTGCTGATCGTTGCCGGCGTGCTGGAGGTGGTCTGGGCACTGGGGCTCAAGTACACCCAGGGCTTCACGCGGCTGTTGCCGAGCTTGCTGACGATCGTGGCGCTCGCGGGTAGCACCTGGCTGCTGGCGCTCGCCGCGAAGACGCTGCCGCTGGGCACGGCCTACGCGGTCTGGGTGGGCATCGGGGTGCTGGGCACCACCCTGGGCGGGATGCTACTGCTGGGGGAGCCGGCGTCCGCGAGCAGGTTGCTGCTGCTCGCGCTGCTGATCGGCTCCATCGTGGGGCTGAAGCTCACGACTCCTGCGGGCTGATGAGCTTTCGCTCAGCCTTCGATCGCGAGGCGGAGGATGGCGGCCTTGGTGTCGTCGCTGAGCTGCGCCTCGATGGCGCCGCCATCTTGCCGCTCGAGCACGATGCGCTCGACGACCTCACTGGCATCCGTGCGTACCTGATAAGACGAGATCACGATACCGAGCGCCAGCAAGGTGCGGTGCAGGCGCGCGATGAGCGGCACCCGGCTGCCGCGCACGATCTCGACGGCGGTGAGCTTGGTGCCCTTCTGCTCAAACTGGACCCGCGACATCAGCGACATTTGACGATGCATCACTTGAGCACGGGTTTGCCGATCGTCAACCTGCCGGGGGTGAGATTTTGCGTGCCTACATAGGTCCCTGAAGGTGTCTCGGCGCCGGCGCACGCACAGTCACGAACATCGGCCCGTGATGACACAATCCCCTTAGAAACCCGCGCCGGCCCTAAAGCCGTGGCAGCGCCACTGCCACCCGGAGACACACCGGAGCCATACCGGAGACACACCGGGAGAAGGCCGGTGGCGTGAGCTGCGCGAGCAATGGCGCGCCGGGAGCTGCGAGGCGAAACGCGGCGCTCTGCGTGCGCGTACGTCTGGATACTGGACAGCGACTCGCCGGGTAGATGCTGGACGGCGACTCCCAGGTTACACCGGCCGTGCCGCGGCCTTGCGCCACAGGCGCAACACGTTGGGCAGCTCACGATCGATGGCCACCGTTCGATAGCTGGCGGGCATGCGCAGGCTGAAGCCATTGTACGAGAGCACATAGGTGCCCGGGCGCGCGCGAGCGAGCAGCTCGTCCATGGCGGCGAGATCGCGCGCCTGGCGTTCGACGCCGATCTCCACCTCGTTGTCGATGCGCTCCGCCGGCTCGAAGCAGTGCTCTTCGAACGGATTGTACAGATAGTAGCAATCGGCGCTGGGGAGACGTGCGCTGCCCAGCGTGCCGTGCAGGAAGTGAACGCGGCTCTCGATCCCGAAGGTGCGCGCCAGCTCGCGTGCCGACGCCACCAGGTGCGCGCGCTGCTCCAAACCCGTGAAGTGGCAGTGCCCCGCCAGCGCCGCAGCCACACAGAACTTGCCAGCGCCCGAGCCGATATCGACGACAGTGCGGATACGGCGCTCCTCCAGCCACTCCGCCGCGCGCACCACCACCGCCAGCGGCGTCCAGTGCTGCCCCGACAGCGCACGCGCCACCGGATCCAGGAACTGATCGAAATGCGCGTCCGGCGGGACCATCCCCGCGCTCAATGCCTCTGCCACCTCCTCGGGGCTCGTGCGCGGTGCGGCCCGCGCGGCGCGCCCATTCGTTCGAGAGTGGAGGTCAGGAAACTGCAGCACCTTGTTCGTCATCTCAGAGAGCACCAGCACGCAAGCTCGGCAGCTCAGTCACAGTTGCGCGTTAGCGCGCAGCAAGGCAAGCGCCATGGGGGTGATGAGCCCTCTCCTTATCGACACTGGCGCGGGGTCGAGGCCATTTTTGGCTCTGCCGGCAGGATTCGTGCCCTTGCGAGTGGGGGGCGCGGGGACCGGCTCGCTTCGCTGGGGCGCGGGGATCGGCGGGGAGTGGGGATGGCGGGGCGGGCGGATCAGTGGGGGCGGGCGAATCAGCGGGGCGGGCGAATCAGCGGGGGATGCGCGCAGGGGGATGCGCGTGGGGTGCGGGAGCATGGCGCTGGCTGGGGACGTAGCGCCGGGCGGGGTCGGGTGCTGGACGCAGGGGTGGGCCGGGTGGTGCCGTGGCCCGCCCGGCGACGCGCGCCGTGCGTTGGGCACATCCTGGCGTCGGTTGCGCCGTGGATCACGAGCCCTCCATGAACGATGCCGGTGAACGGAGCTGAGCGAGGTTCGCTTGGCGGGTGGGCTCGTGGCTCTGAGGGCGGCCTGACTGGGGCTTCACTGGGGCAGGAGCAGGGTGGCGCCGGCTTTGATGGTGGCAGAGTCGAGGTGGCCCATTTGTTCTTGCTTGGGGAGGATGATGTGGAGGTGGGTGTTGGAGTCGTGGTGGGTGAAGACGCCGTGGTGGCTGGTGGAGAAGAAGCCGATGAGCTGGGCTTGGGCTTTGGCGAGGGTCTTGGTGACGACGAGGTCGTGGTGCTGGTGATGGGGGGCGCCGGGCTGGGGTGGTTTGCCTTTGAGGGAGTGCCACTGGATGTTGGCGAGGGGACCTTGCACGCGGAGGGGGAAGGGTTTGCTGGTGTCGATGCCGTTCTCCGTGGCAAGGCGCTGGATGGTGGGGTCGAGTCGGTCGGGGGGGATGTCGGCGCTGAGCTGGATGGGGCGCCACTTCTGGACTTGGCTGTACACCAGGAGGGTGGCGGTCTCTTGGCTGGCCTTGTGGCTCTCGACCTTGATGGTGCCGTCGGGGCTGGCGTAGGAGAGCCAGACGGTGCCGTCGAGGAGGGTGACCTCTCCGCGCAGGCCGCTGAGCGCGCCGACGGCGTGCGCGCCCTGCAGGGGTAGCTCGCTGAGCTTCACGTTGGGCTCGGTCTTGCCCATCATCATGATGTCGTGCAGCTGGCCGAAGACCTTGGGTGGGCTGAAGGGGCTCGGGGCGGCGTAGGCGGCGCAGAGCAGGAGTGCGACGGCGGCGGCGATGCGGGCGGAGCGGGCGATGCGAGTAATGCGGGTGATGGGCAGGTTCATGGTGGCTGGGCGCAGGTTGGCGTGGGGGGTGCTCGGGCTGGGGCGGAAGAGGGGGCTGCTCGGTGCGCTGGGGCGGGGTGGTTGGGGGTCACTCGGGCAGCTCTACTCCGGAGCCGCCGAAGGCAGTGGGTAGGTCCTTCTGCTTGGGTAGGCCGTCGCGCACGCGAAGGCGGGTCTCACCGTAGTGCACGTGGAGCATGGGCTGAAAGGGCAGGTCGGGGATGGTGGCGGAATAGATGTCGACGAGGCCCCAGCTGGGGTGGTCGGTGAACAGGTGGCCGCCGCAGCTCTTGCACCACTTGCGGTAGCTCTGCTCGGTCTTGTGGTAGCTGGCGATCTGTTGCTCGCCTTGGGTCACCTTCAAAGCGCTGGGCTTCCACAGGCTGAAGGCATTGATTGGGCAGAAGTTCAGAAGCTCAGGGTGGCTGCGCCTTGCAGCAGCTGGGCGTGCAGCACGCTGGCGCCGGTGATCTCGACGCCGTCGATGAAGTCGGCCGGGGTGTAGCCGCGGCTCTTGACGCAGGGTGAGCAGGCCCAGACGGTGCCGCCGCGCTCGACAAAGTCGCGCACGAGGCGCTGCAAGGGGTCGAGCGGGGGGACGTGGGCGAGGTCGATGGCGCGCTTGCGTGCGAGGTCGACGCCGGCGCTGGTCAAAAATACGCTGACGCGCAGTCCGGCGGTGATGCCGCCGCAGGCGATGGTGAATGCTACGGAGCTGAGCTCGTGATCGATGCCATGGGTGACGACGACGACGAGCTGGCGTGGTTCTGGTGTGGTCATGCAGGCCTCCAGGTCTTGGGAATGACTGGAGGCTAGCGGGCTGCCCTTCCCGCTCGCTTACCGCGGGCTGATCTGGGGCTGCAGGCGGGCAGCGGGTCGTGGCAGGCGCGGCCCGGCGGGCTCCGCTGGCGACTGATAAAGTCTTGAAATCAGGTCTCTAACGCGGTGGCGCCGAGCTGGGTCAGCGCGGCCTGTGCCTGCTCCGCCAGCTGCCTGGCCGCGCTCTCGCCGCGGGGTGCCGAGCCTGCCACGCGGCTCTGCAGCAACAGCACGCGCGCGGCCTCGTACCGGTGCCCGAGCTCGGCAAAATCGCGGCCTGCGGCCTGCAGCGCGGCGAGCGCTGCTGCGTGCTCTCCTCGCGCGGCCAGCACCCTGCCGCGCGCGCAGCGGGCCATGGCGGTCCACACGCGGCTGCCGAAGCGCTCTGCCACGCGCTCCAGCTGCTCCGCGTGTCGCTCGGCGGCGCCCAGGTGCTCGAACGCGAGCTCCACGCGCACGGCCTCGGGCAGCAGCAGGGCATTGCACGTGGAGCAGTGGCCGTGGCGCGCCACCTCGGCCAGGCCCTCTTCCAGGCTGGCGAGCGCTGCGTTGCGATCGCCGGCGGCCAGGCGATTGCGCGCGAGCGAGGCATGCAGGCGGGTGAGACAGTGCGAGCGCATCGCGGCGCGGCCGCCCACCACGATGCCCTCATCCAGCGCGCCACGCGCTGGCTCGAGCTGGCCCTGCGCGGTGAGCAACACGCCCAGGCGCTGCAGCGAGAGCGCCTCGCCGGAGGCGCTGCCGACCTGGCGAAAGAGCTGCACGGCCTCGCGCAGCTGTGCCTCGGCCTCACGCCAGCGGCCTGCCTGGAAGTCGAGCGCGCCGCTGAAGCTCTTGCACAGGCCGAGCGCACGCGGCGCTTGCATTCGCTGCGCTTGCTCCAGCGTCTGATCCACGGATGGGCGGATGCCGCCGGGGCCCATCGCGCCGTACAGGTGGTACTCCCACAGGCACAGGTGCACGTCGAAGGCCTGATCCACGTCCAGCGAGCCCGCGGCGAGCTGCTGGCGGCGGCGCTCGTGCGCGTGGCCCTCTTGCCAGTCGCCCAGCGAGTGACTGCAGAGCGCCAGCATCTCGTGGCCCTTGGCCATGGCCGCAGCGTCGCCGCGGCGCTCGGCCTCGTGCAGCGAGCGCTGCGCCAGCTCGCGCGCCTCGCCGTAACGGTCCTCGTGCCAGCGCAGCTGCGCAAACAGGTACAGCACCGCGGGCAGCTCGGCGTCGTCGGGCACGCCGTGCAACACCGAGAGCGCGCGCTCCAGGCGCTCCGTGGCCTGGTCGAGGTGGCCGCCCTGGATGGAGGCGAGCGCGGCCAGGCGCTGCACGTACGCCAGCTCGCCGGGTGCCGGCTGCCAGTCGGGGCCGCTCAGCGCGGCGGCCGCGTCCAGATCGCGTACGCTGCGGTCCAGGTCCGAGAGCGCCAGGCGCATGCCGCCGGAGCGGCGCAGCACGGCAAAGCGGGTGGCGAGATCGACGCTGCCGGTGGCGTCCAGCCACTCGAGCGCGCGCTCCAGGAAGCCCACGGCCTCGGTGAAGCCCAGCCGCTGCTGCGCGCGCTCGGCAGCCTGGAGCAGGTACGGCAGCGCCTGCGCCAGCTGCCCTGCCCGTTCGTGATGCAGCGCCAGCACCTCCGCCTGCTCGGCGCATGCGGCGGGGCCCTGGCTCTCGATGGCCTGCGCGGCAGCGCGGTGCAGGTGCACGCGGCGAGCGTGGGTGAGCGCGTCCAGCAGGGCCTGGCGGGTCAGCGCATGGTGAAAGCGATAGGCGTCGCCCTCCTCTGCCACCAGCTGCGCATCGAGCGCCCGCTCCAGCGCGTCGAGCGCCGGCTCTGGGTCGAGCCCTGCGGCGCCGCGCGCCACCTCGAAGCGGAAGCTCTGGCCAACGATGGCCGCGGCGGCCAGCAGCCGCTCCACGTCGCGGCCCAGCCGCGTCACCCGCAGGCGCACGGTCTGCAGCAGGTTCGCGGGCAAGCTGGGCTCGGCGCTGTGGCTCTCGCGCATCGCGCGCACCACCTCCTCCGTGTAGAAGGGGTTGCCCTCGCTCAGCGAATACACGCGCCGCTGCAGCTCGTCGTCGAGCGCGGCGCCGCAGGGCGCCTCGCCCTCGCTCCACAGCTCTGCCACGAGGCGCGCGGTGGCAGCCTGATCCAGCCGCTCCAGCACGACCCTCTCGGCCAGGCGCTCGCGCCCGAGACCGCCGAGCAAGGTGTGCAGCGGGTTGCCGACGCGCACCTCCTCCTGACGCAAGGTGCCCACCAGAAAGAGCGGCAAGCTGGCGGAGGCGCGCGCCAGGTGGTGAAACAGGTGCAAGCTGGACTGATCGCTCTGGTGCAGATCCTCCAGCACCAGGCACACCGGCGCGCTGCTCGCCAGCTGCTCCAGCGCGCGCTCCACCGACTGAAACAGGCGCAGCCGGTCCTCCTGCGCAGAGGCGCCGCTGGCCACGAACGACAGGAATGGATCCTGCGCGGCAGCGCACAGCCCCGCGCGCCGCTCCTCCGCCCAGGCGTCGGCGAAGGCGGCGTACGGCACGCCGGCGTCGGGATCGAAGCCGCGCCCGAGCAACACGCGCACCCCCTCGGCGGACGCGCGCTGCATCAGCTCCGCCGCCAGGCGCGTCTTGCCCAGCCCTGCCTCACCGGACAGCAGCAAGACGCCGCGCCCGCGACGCAGGAAGCGGTCCAGCGCCCCGAGCGCGTCGTCCCGGCCATACACGCGCCGCCCGACGACACTGGTGAGCCAGCGCATGGCGAAGCTGGGCACGGCGGAGGGCGGCACGGCGGAGGGCGGCACGGCGGAGGGCGGCACGGCGGAGGGCGGCACGGCGGAGGGCGGCA
>JAICQL010000047.1 GCA_025937895.1 Polyangiaceae bacterium
CCACCCGCGCATCAGCTTCGAAGAGGGCATTCAGCGCTTCTACAGCTGGTACATGCAGCACGTTCAGCCCGCAGGCCCTCCGGCGGGCGCGTAGCGCCACGTCGGCTCAGTCGGGTCACGTCGGTCAAGTCTCAGTCGGGCGCTTGCCGTGGCGGGGTAGGCCATCTACCGTCTGCGGCGATGGCGCCGTCATCGCTCGCCTCGCGTCTTGCCAGCACACCCTTGCGGCGCGTGTCACTGGAGCGCGCGCCGTTGCAGCGAGCACCGTTGCGGCGGCGGGTCGCAGCGCTGGCGCTCGTAATGATTGCGGTGCTCGGAGTGACTCGCGCGGCGAGCGCCGCCGATCTCTCGGAGCAAGCCGCTCGCTGGGCGAGCGACATGGATTTCTCCGGGAGCATGGAGCTGCGCCACGGGTCACGGCGGCTGCTGCGCCTGGAGCGCCTGGGCGATGCCGAGGGTGCGACCGAGCCGGTGTTCTGGATCGGCTCCATCTCGAAGCAGTTTGCGGCCGCAGCGGCGCTGCGTCTGATGGAGCGCAAGCAGCTCTCGCTCGGAGATCTGGTGTCCAGCTACTTTCCGCAGCTCGCGGCGCCCGCGCTGAGCAAGGCGGGAGTGAGCTGCACTCTCGAGCATTTGCTCTCGCATAGCTGTGGTCTGCCGCGCGGGCTCAGCTCCGATCAGCTGCACACCGCGCGGCACCTCAGCGATCCCGCGCGTGCGGAGCGCCTGCTGGAGCAGCTGGCGCGCACGTCGCTGATGTTCGAGCCCGGTACCGACTACTCCTACTCCAATGCGGGCTACGCGCTGCTCGGCCTGCTGATCCAGAAGGTCTCCGGACAGAGCTACGAGTCATTTTTGCAATCGGAGCTCTGGGGTCCGCTCGGCATGCACGCCACCGGCATCACCCCGCGCCCGGGAGTCGCTCCGGCACGCGGCCAGCTGCGTCTGGGGCCGCTCTGGGTCGACTCGGTGCGCTGGATGCTTCTCGATCCGTGGGGTCCCTCGCAGTCTGGCGCGGGCGGCGCCATCTACTCCACCGTGAGCGATCTGCTGCTCTGGAACGACGCCCTCCATCACGGCCGCGTGCTCGCGCCGGAGTCGTATCGCGCCATGACCACGCCGCGCCACGGCGACTACGGGCTCGGGCTGGTCATCACCAGGAAGCCGTTCGGCACCTTGATCAGCCACGCGGGCTCACACTTTCCGTACTCTGCGAGCGCACTGCTACAATATGTACCGGAGCACGATCTGAGCCTCGCCGGCGGCTCCAACAGAAGCTACGAGGACAGCGGTATGAAGCCGCTGGCGGAAGCGCTGCTCGCCAGCGCGACGAGCGCCTCGGCCGAAGCTGCCTCTCGAGTTCCCGCCCCCGGCGCGCCGGGCTGGCAGGCGATGCTGCTCTCCTCGCTGCTTCCGCTGCTACAGCTCGCAGTGCTCGTCTACGCGCTGTACATCTCCTGGTATTGCTACGCTCGTCGCGCGCAGCAAGACTGGCTGAGCTGGTGGCTGCGCTACCACACGGCGCTGCTCGCCGTGCTGGCGTATGCGCTGCGCTGGCGCGACTACCCCTTTGATCCGCTCATCGTGCTGTGGGGAGCGTGGTGCCTGGGGGGCGCGTGGGCCGCTCGCTGGTGGGCGCTGCCCGCGTGGACGCGCGGCCCTGGTCTGAAGAAGTCGTCGGTGCTGCTCGGGCAGGGGCTCTCCTTTTCGGTGGTGTTGTACTACTTGCCCTTCCGCTATCTCGGCGCGGCGCTGGCCGTGCTGGCTGTCGAGCTCCTGCCCCTCGCCGCGAGACAGCTGCGCCGGGCGCAGCGCACCCCGGGAGCTCCACTGTCGCCCGCACGCTGAGGGGGAAGCGCGCGCAAGGGGTCGTGGGGTGGGGGCATGCTAGTGGGGCACGCCGTCGTGGGGTGCCGAGCCACTCGCGCCAAGAAACGCGAGGAAGGCGGCTTCGTCGCCGAGCGGCTTGCGGAAGCGCAGGCGGTGGCTGGCGAGCTGGTTCCAGCGCAGCACGCGCTGCTGAAACTCGCGTAGCTCCTGCCAGCGCTGGGCGTCGAGCGCGGCGAGCGGCTCGAGCTGCGTGGGCTCACCGTTGTCGCCGCAACGCTCGGGGTCGAGGCGGGTAAGCTCCTGCGGTCGAGCTTGCTCGTCGCGCTCGAGGTGAAAGGGATACAGGCGGCAATCGAGCGGGCGGTGGGCGTAGGCACCGCAGCGCTGGTCGGGCTGCAGCAACTGGCACGCCCCGCCGCCGTGTGCGAGCACCATCAGGCGCCGCCCGACAGCGAGGCGCACGAAGCTGCCGGGCTCGCCGGTCATGTCCACCTCGTCGGGCGAGAGCCACTGCACGAAAGTCTCCGCGGGGCGGCCGAGGCCTGCGCTGAGGCGGCGCAAGTCGTGGTGAGTGAGCACCACGCGGATGCGGCGGCAGCACTCGCCGCAGGCCGTGCAGCGGAACGTGAGGTGCTGCGCGCCGCGCAGGATGGGCAGCGACGGGGTGGGGGGCACGCCTCGGCAGCATAGCGTCGGGCGCACGGCGCGGCCACGCAGATGCTAGGCTGGCCTGCATGTCCAGCCCCGCTCCCCGCCTGATCCGCCATCCCGACGGTGTGACCACCGTGGACGCCGAATACGTGCGCCCCGGGTTTGCCTCCGTGCATGTGTTGCAGCGTGACGGCAAGGCGGCCGTGATCGACTCCGGCACCAACTCCTCCGTGCCCGCCGTGGTTGCCGCGCTGGAACAGCTGGGCATTGCGGCGGAGGATGTGGAGCTGCTGTTCTTGACCCATGTGCACCTCGATCATGCAGGGGGCGCCGGGCTGTTGCTGCAGCAGCTGCCGCGCGCACGAGTGCTCGCGCACCCGCGCGCGCTCGCGCACCTGGTGGAGCCGGCGCGCCTGGAGAGCGCGACCATCGCCGTGTACGGGCAGCGTGCGTACGAGCAGCTGTACGGCAAGCTGGTGCCGGTGCCGCGCGAGCGGGTGAGCGAGACGCGCGACGGCGAGCGCTGCACCCTGGGCGGCGCCGAGCTCACGGTGTTGCACACCCCCGGCCATGCGCTGCACCATCACGTGCTGTTCGACGTGCAGCAGTCGGCGCTCTTCACCGGCGACACGTTCGGGCTGTCGTATCCCGAGCTGACCACCGAGCAAGGGCCGTACATCGTGCCCACCACCACCCCCACCCAGTTTGATCCGGAGCAGCTGGTCGCCAGCGTGCGCCGGCTCGCGGCGCTCGAGCCCGCGGCGATCTACCTGACCCACTACGGCCGGGTCAGCGGCGCCGCCCGACTGGCGCAGTCCCTGTGCGAGCAGATCGAGAGCTTCGTGCAGATTGCGCGCGACAACGCCGGAGCGCCGGAGCGCCAGACGCGCATTCGCGAGCAGCTGCACGAGCTGCTCGCGATTCGCTTGCGCGCACACGGCGTGCCCGAGCCGGACGCCGCCGTGGAGCGCGTGCTCGGCGCCGATCTGGAGCTGAACGCGCAGGGGCTGGTGGCATGGCTGGAGCGTGCGGAGAAGACGGGCAGGGGCTGAGGGCTCGGAGCCAGTTCCGCGCTCGGATACCGCCAGAATGGGCCCGCTGCATCGCCCCGCACGCTCACGCTGGGCCGATGAGCTGCAAGCTGGGCCAGCGCTGCAGCCAGCGCTTGGCGGCCACCCGTCGTCGAAAGACGTCCGGACCCACCAGCGCCGGATTGTAGCGCAGGCGCAGCGCGAGCAGATCGTCGAGACCGAACGGTGCCATGACCTCGAGCTCGCCGTGAGTCGTGAGCCGCACCGCCACTGCCGTCGCATTCTCCGGCCATGTCGCGAGCCCTTCCGCCACCGTGCGATGCGGCGCCACGCGCAGCCCCTGCGCCCGCTCGTGCCACTCGTGCACCGTGGCCTGGTTGGTCACCTCCCACGTTACGTGCGGCGCCGCCGCGCGCAGCCGAGCCTCGTGCGCTCGCGCATCGTGCTCCAGCTCCGGCGGCGCCCAGTACACCACGTCCACGTCGCCATACGGCCCTTCCGGCGCGCGTCCGCTCAGTGCGTCCCACACGGTGTCGCGCACCGCGCCGGCTGCCACGAAGGCGCCGGCTGGGCCGTGGTCGCGCACCGTGGCGAGGAGCGCGAGCAGCCAGGGGGTGTCGTGGAGGATTTGGGGGAGGGGGGCGAGGGGCGGGGTCACCGAGCGCTCGTGCAACCGACGTGACTAATCGTCGAGCAGCTCGAGCATTGCCGCCGCATAGCGACGGCCGAACTCGCGCTGCGAGGGGAGATCGAAGTGTAGGTTGCCCTGCGACTGATCGATGTTTCCCGGAAGAGCGGAGAGCCCCTGAGAACGGACGATTGCCGTGTTGGTGATGATGCCGGGTAGCTCATTGACCCGCTGGTTGTGGCCGCCACAGCAGCCAATGGGGGTTGGTAGTAGTTCGCCAGCGACAAACGGAACTTCACCGACTCCGAGGTCTGCGCGCAGTCGGTCCACGGTCGTCTTCACGTTGTTGGGCCAGTTGGGGTTGCCGCTATCCGTCTCACCTTGGTGGAAGAGCATGCCCGCGATCTGACCGCGGGACTGCGCCATGCGGGCGCGGTTGAGCAGGTTGTTATAGTTCTGAGCGCCGGGCTGGAAGGTGCTGATGCTCACGCCGGGCACCGCGGCAGGCACGAGCAAAATGGTGTCCTGCGGAAAGGCATCGGCGATCGCCTTGGCGAAGTAGTCAGCGGGGCCGACACCTGGCCCTCTACCATCGGTGCCCGGCGCGCCGACGCACCCGTGGAGCGGCGGCTGCGCAGGCACCCACTGGTTGTTGCCGTGGCGGCCGCAGGCCTGGGTGGTGAGCACTTCCACGCGCGGGTTGATGGTGAGATCTTGCTGCTGCGGCAGCGGCACGCCCCACATGTTGGACTGTCCGAAGAGCAAGAACACGCGGGTCTGAGGTCCGGCGGGTGGCTCTTGCGGAGGGGGCTCCTGAGGGGGCGGCTGCGCGGGCTCCTCAGGCTGCTGGGGCGGGGGCTCTTCCGGCGGCGTCATCGCTGGCGGCGGCTCCACTGGCGGAGTCACGGCCGGCGGAGGCTCCTGCGACGGCGTCTGCCCGGGGGTTTGCTCGGTGGGAACGATGGGCGCAGTGATGGGCGGGGCTTCGTTGTTGCCGGAGGGAGCGGGGCTCGCGGGCGGGGGCTGGCCGGGCTCGGGGTTGGCAGCGGGTGAGGGGGTCATCGCCGCCGGCGCGGGCTGGTTACTGGAGGGCAGGCCCTGATACGGCGGCGGAGGGGTGCCTTCGTCCGTGGCGGCGTCGCTACAGGCGGCTGCACCGAGCAGAACTCCGAGGCTGACCAGACTGAATCGGCGGAAAGCGTTTCCCATGGTAAATCTCGCGCGAACTCCCGGAACGTAGGGTACCGGAGATGTCGCTTTCAGGAAACGCTTCCCATCCGCTTTTCTGTCCGGGATGGCACAGGGAAGGGCGCCCTGGATTCGGCGTCGATGAAGTTTGGCGGCGCGAGCAAAAGCGGGGACTGTCTGGATGTTCCACTCGTCATCGCTCGTTCAGCGAGGGGCAGGGTGAGGCTCCGGAAGTGGGGGGCTGGTGACCGCTGTAAGCGCCGGATGGAGCTCGGTGCCCGAGCAGCGTTCGCCGTGTCGGGGGGCTCATCCTGGCGACGGACGGAGCCGCGCGGAGGCGAGCCCCCCTCCTCTCCTGTCAGCAAGCGCACACGACGAGCGCGGCACTGAGGCACAATGCGGCTTGCGAACTTGAATGGCGAAGAAGACCCTGTTGCAGCTCGCTGATGCAGCTTCGCTCGGTGAGACAGTTGGCTTGAACCTGGAGAACTCATGAGCAAACCGGTGGTGTGGGCTACGTGGTGCATGCTGGCGCTGGGGTGTGGGGCGGATGTTTCATCCTTTGATGCTGCCGAGCTCGAGCTGGGGTCGGTCAGCAGCGCGCTGCGCACGGGGCAGCTCTCCACGGGGGTGGAGCTGGAGTTTACCGAGCAGGGGGCGAAGTCGGGAGACGCCGTGATCTTGCTGCACGGCTACGCCGACTCGCACCGTGAATACAGCCAGTTCGCCAAGACGTTTCCCCGCAATTTCCGCGTGTTTCTGCTGGATCAGCGCGGGCAGGGGGACTCGTCGAAGCCGGCGTGCTGCTACGGGCTGCGGCAGGACTTTGCCCGTGACGTGGTCGCGTTCATGGACGCTCAGGGCATCGAGCGGGCTCACCTGGTGGGCCACTCCATGGGTGGGGTCATCGCGCAGACGGTGGCGATGGATTTTCCGGACCGGGTTCGTAGCCTGGTCTTGCTCGCGACGGCGCCGACGGTGGCAGGCAACGCCTTTGCGCTGGGCTTCAAGCCCATCATCGACAGCCTGGTGGACCCTGTTCCTGCGGAGCTGGCGCTGCAGCTGCAGAGCATGCTGCTGTTCCGCGATGTGCCGGACAAGGTGCTCAGCACCTCGGTCGAGGATACGCTGAAGGTGCCGGCGCGGATCTTACAGGCGATGCTGAACAGCCAGCTTTCGGAGGATCACTCCAGTGAGCTGGACGAGATCGAGGCGCCGACCTTGATCCTGTACGGCGATCGGGATCCGATCTTCTCGCTCGCGGACCAGCAGCGGCTGGACGCGGAGATCCCGGACTCGCGCCTGATCGTCTACCCGGAGACGGGGCATCGCCCGCAGACGGAGCGCTCGGTGGCGGTGGGGCGCGACATCGCCAGCTTCCTGCGCAGCCACTGAGCGCTGGACGGCGCGCTCAGTCTGCCGTGCAGCGCTCGAGCGGCCACGCCAGCACGTCGATGCGCCGCGCGAAGTGCAACACGGGCGGCGCAGCGAGCGGCTCGAGCCCGAGCCAGCCGAGCATGTCGTTGCGCCCGAAAACTGCCTCTGCCGACTGCAGGGGCCAGGGCAGGTGATGGATCTCGCCGCGCAGGGCGTGACCGGCGCCGTCGGTGGTGTACAGGCAATAGCGCTCGCTGAGCCAGTGCTCGAAGCTGCCGGGCGCGCTGCGGCGCACCGGCGAGCTCGGGCCGTAGCTGGCCTCGAACCTGGCGGCAGGCCCGAGCACGCGCTCGCTGTGATAGCGGATGGCCTCACCCTCGCGCTCGCAGTGGATGAGCGCCCAGTAATACGGCAAGCGGAAGCCGGCGCGCGCGCCGAGCACTGCGGGCCAGCATGCCGCGTCCAGGCTGAAGAAGACCACGCCGCTCTTGCCGCCGCAGCGCACGTACGTGCGCACGTTCAGCTCCGAGAACTCGCTCAGCCAGGGCAGGCGGTTGAGCGAGGGCAGGCCCACCTGTGACATGTGAAAGGGCACGATGCCGATCCACGCCTCGCCCTGCCAGAGGTCGAGCTCGAGGCTGGCGGGGACGAGCTCGCGCAGGCGTGCGACCGGCACGCGCCAGTGGGCGAAGAGCAGGTCATGCCAGCTCATTGTCATCAGGAAGGGACGAACGGGCAGCGGCCAGGGCCGGTGGTCGTGCACGTCCAGCAGCGCTCGCCACTGAGCTGGCGAGAGGGGAGCGCGCGGGGGCACGTGGGCTGGTGGCATGGGCCAGGGCTCAACCCGCGAAGATCGCTGCGACGGACACCTTCAGCGCCGGCAGCGCGGATGAGTGCAGCTGACCCCCACGGGCAATGGTCTCCTGCCGGAGGTACGCTCCACCTTCCGGCTGAGTGCGTACTTCGACCCGCTGGTTCTCGACATCCACGAGCCAATATTCGGGCACACCAGCGCGCGCATAGATCGCTGCCTTTCTTCGGTCTTTGACCAGGCTCGACTCGGCCACCTCGATGACCAGCAAGGCTTGTGACGGGTGATGCTCGCGGTGGTCGGCGGCGGGCACCACACACAGATCCGGCTCCGGCTCTGAGTCATCACCCAGGGCAAGCGGCAACTGTACGCGCACCTTCTGCCCGGGCTGTCGAGCTGCGTAGAGCAGCTCGGCCAGCACTTCGATGGCGCTCGCATGGGGGGCTTTTTGCGGGCTCATCTCGACCAGGAAGCCCTCCAGCAGCTCGACCCGCTCGCTCTCGAACGCTCCCGCCTCGACCAGGCGCTCGTATTCGGCACGCCGGAGGGGGCGCACGACGTAGCCGGGTTGCTCGAGAGCGCTCATCAGGTTCACCTTGCGCGGCAGCGCAGGAGGAGCCTAGCACGTCTGCGGTCAGGGGGCCCACCACTGCTACGGGGGCGGGCATGCCCGCTGCCGCTTCACTGCGGCAGCAGCCGCCTTACTGCGCCAGCTGCCACTGCGCGTGTCGGGCCAGGCCCTCGACCACCGCGTGCAGGCCCCGCAAAGAATGCAGCCGCTCGGCGCCGAAGCGCTCGGTCAGGGCCTGGCGCACGGCGGGCACGCGGGCGGTGCCGCCGGTCAGGCACACCACGCCCACGTCACTCGCGCGCACGTTGGCGCGCGCCAGCGTCTCGTCCAGCGCCGCGACGATGCTGCTCAGCTCGCGCTGCGCGCCGCTCTCGAAGCCGCTGCGCGTGAAGTCTTCTTCGATGTCGATGCCGGGGACGTGCAGCGCGAAGCGCGCGCGCGGCTCGCTGGAGAGCTGCTTCTTGGTGTGCTCGACCCCCTCGAACACGACAAAGCCGAGCGTGTCCTCGACCAGGGTGAGCAGCTGATCGATGTGGTGGCGATCCTCGGGCCCGAGCGACCAGCTGCGCACGTCGCGCAGGAAGCTCTGCAGGTCACGCTGCGCGAGCAGGGACATCTCCGCGGGGGAGCACAGCTTCTCCATCAGCGGCCGCGGCATGGTGAGCACGTTGTCACCGAGCGGCACGCGGTAGCGGACCTCGGCGCCGAAGTGGCGCGCCAGCTGCGAGCGCATGAGCGAGCCGTCCAGCGCATCGCCAGCGACGCTGACCCCGTGCGTCGCCAGCACATCGCGCAGCGCGAAGCCGCCGTCTGCCATGCGCACCAGCGTGTAATCGGAGGTGCCGCCGCCAAAGTCGCCCACCAGGAGCAGCTGCTCGCGCGCCAGCTGCCCGCGGAAATCACGTGCGGCGGCCACGGGCTCCGGGCAGAAGTCGACGTGGCGAAAGCCGGCCAAGAGCGCAGCCGCGCGCAGCCGCTCCTGCGCCAGCGCGTCTTCCTCGGCATTGCTGCCAAAACGAGCTGGGCGCCCGAGCATGACGCGCTCCACCTGCGCCCCGAAGAAGCGATCGGCGCGCAGCCGCAGCTCGCGCAGCACGCCCGCGATCAGCTGCTCCAGGGTGTAGCTCTGCGAGCCGATCTGGGTGCGCACGAAGCCACGCGCCGGCAAGAAGCGCTTGAGCGAGCGCAGCAGCCGCCCGCGGGAGCCGCGCGCGACGTATTCTTCGAGCGCCGACTTGCCGAAGAAGCAGCGCTCTTCGCCCAGGCTGGTGGCCTCCGGGAAGAAGAGCACGCTGCGCAGCACCGTGGGATCCTCCGCGTGCTCATCCAGCGGCACGGCGGGGTGCACCTCGTGGAGGTTGGCGGCAGCCAGCAGCGAGTTACTGGTGCCGAAATCGATCGCGTAAACCTCGGGTACGAATTGCGCCATGGATCGCCGATGCCGGCCAGCGGGCAGAGTCGCGCGTCTGGGCGCCTCAGGGCTCCGGCAGGTAGAGCACACCGACAAACGAGGGCGATGGCACGCTGACCGAGCTGCGCTCGCTGAGCAGGCCCGTGTCGGTATCGACCTCGAACGTGACAATCTCGTTCGCGTTCTGGTTGGCCACCAGCATCAGGCTGCCGCTGCGATCCAGCGTGAAGCTGCGTGGCGTGCCACCGCCGGTAGGCTGATGGCCCACCAGGGTCAGCATGCCGGTCTGCGCGTTCACCGAGTAGATGACGATGCTGTCGTGGCCGCGATTGGAGCCATAGACGAAGTTGCCGGAGGGGGCGACGACCACCTCTGCCGTGCTGTTGTTCATGCCGTTCACGCCCATGGGCAGGGTGGACAGGGTCTGCAAGGTGCTGAGCGTGCCTTGCTGCGCGTCGTACGCGAGCGCGGTCATGGTGTCGTCCAGCTCGTTGATGGCGTAGGCGTACGGCGCCGTGGGATGGAACGCCAGGTGCCGGGTGCCCGCGCCGCCCGCCAGCGCCACTGCCGGCGGAGTATTGGCGGTGAGCTCACCGCTGGTCGAGTCGAAGCGATATTGCGAGATGTTGCTGAGCCCTTTGTTGGGCACGAACAGGTACTGGTTGGTGGGGTTGATCACCACCTGGTGGGCCTGTGCGCCGCCGCCGTGTGCCTCGGTGTCCACCGCCGCGGCGAGCGTGCCGTTGGGCGCCACGGGCAGCACGGCGACGGTGCCACCGTTGTAGTTGGCCACGAACACGAAGCGACCGCTGGCGTCGACCGACACGTGAGCGGGGCCGGCGCCCTGTGATGAGACACGGTTGATGAACGTCAACGCCCCGCTGGTCTGGTCGATGCGGAAGGACGAGACCGCGCCCGAGCCGGTGCTGTCCACGTTGTCGGCCTCGTTGACTGCGAACAGTGCTTGTCCACTGGGAGCAAACGCCAGGAACGAGGGGTTGGGGTTGACGGCCAGCGCGCCGAGCGCCGTCAGCGCGCCCGTCTGCTGATCCATCGTGAAAAACGAGATCTGGTTGGCGTAGCCGCCCACGTACACGTAGGCGACGAGCGGCGTGACGGGCACCGAGCCGCTGCCGGCCGCCCCGCCCGTGTTGCTGCCGCCCGCGCCTCCGGAGCCTCCGGAGCCGCCCTGCGGCGCACCGGCGCCGCCACCGCTGCCCGCTGCGGCGCTACCCGCTGCGCCGCCTGCCGCCGAGCCCGCGCTGGAGCCGCCAGTGGCCGCAGAGCCCGCCGAGCCGAAGGGGCTGGAGCCGGCACTGTTGCCGCCGGGGCCCCCCGCATCGCTGCAGCCCAGCGGCAGGCACGAGAGCAGAACCAGCACATGCGATGGAGCAAGGGAGCGTTTCATGGGCAACGCACCGTCATAGCGCGGGGCAAGGGCGCGGAAAAGCTGGCAGGTGCGGCTAGAGTTGAGCAGCGTGCAACAGTAACCGCGTTACGAGCGGCAGGCATCGCGGGAGAGGCCCTTGCCCCCATGTGGCTCGAGGTCGTTGACCGTGGCTCGCCACGACTGGACGCCAATCGCCGCTCCGAGTATGGGGAGAGCCGCAGCAGGGGCACCGCAGCAGTCACGTAGAGCCCTGCTGCCGTCAACGTACGAGCCATTCGGGCTCAGCGTGCCGGAGCCTTGCGAGCGCAATGGCCTGAAAGTCGCGATCCGCCAGGCGCGGGTAAGGGAACGAGTGATGTCGGGATGGGCGAAAAGGCTGGGAGTTGCCGGGTTCCTCTTCAGCGTCGGTCTGGCGTGCACGCAGCTCGGTCTCGGCTGTACGCAGCTGGTCACCGGTGAGCGCAAGAACACGCTGGCCCCTGCCAGCTCACCCGTGCGAGGTGGCGGCGGCAGCTCGGGGGCCGCGGGCGCGGCCGAGACGGGCGCCTGCAGCGCCGGGCAATTTCAGTGCAACGGCGCACTGTTGCAGACGTGCGCGGACGATCTGAAGAGCTGGATCACCGTGCAGCGCTGCGCCGCGGCGGCGCTGTGTCAGAGCGATCCCGCCACCTGCCTGGTCCCCAGCTGTGGCCAGGACGAGATGAGCTGCGCGGGCGCGGTGCTGCAGCGCTGCAACGCGGACCGCAACGGCTGGGACGTGTTCGCCACCTGCCTCTCGCCGGCACACTGCAACGGCGACCTGCGCCAGTGTCTGCCCGAGCCGTGCACCCCGGGTGACCGGCGCTGTGATCGCAGCGACCTCGATCAAGCTCCGGTGCTGGAGGTATGCCGGGACGATCGTCAGGACTGGGCGCAGCTCGATGCCTGCGTCACGCGCGAGTTGTGTGACTTGACCTTGAACCCGGCCATGGGCGCCGGTGGCGGTCTGATCGTGGGCTCGGACGGCATGGTGCAGCTGGGCGCGGCTCCGGACCCCGGCGCCGTGACCTCCTGCCTGCTGCCCGTGTGCGCTGCAGGCGAGGTGCGCTGCGAGGGCACGCAGTTGCAGTACTGCTCGGAGGGGCGGACCGGCTTCGTCACTGCGGAGGACTGTGCGACGGCGGCGCTGTGTCAGGCGAGCGTCTCGAACTTCACGCCCTCGGGCATGCCTGCCTGTCTGCCGCCCGTGTGCGCTCCGGGCGAGCACCAGTGCACGGAGAGCGGCGTGCTGCAGGTGTGCAACGAGGAGCGCACCGGCTTCCGCGTCATCCAGACCTGCATCGGCCCTGCGTACTGCAACCCGGGGCTGGCCGAGCAGGGGCAAGACGGCTGCCGCTCCACGCCCTGTGAGCCCGGGACCATGCAGTGCAACGGCGCGCAGATCCAGGTCTGCCGCGCCGATCAGAGCGGCTTTGACAGCTCCGGCCCGACCTGTGAGAGCGCGGCGCTGTGCAACGACAGCGATCCGACGAGCGCCTTCTGTGAGCCGCCAAGGTGCCGTCGCGGAGCCACCAGCGGCGACGAGTTCCGCTGTGAAGGTGTCGACTTGCAGCGCTGCAACGAGTCGCTGACCGGCTATGACCTGCTCGAGACGTGCGTGACGGCTGCGCTGTGTGATGCGAGCCAGCGCTTCGACGGCTGCCAGGAGCCGGTGTGTCAGCCGGGCCAGCACGCCTGCAGCGAGGGCTACCTGCAGCTGTGCAACCCGGGGCAGACCGGCTTCGATGACGTGGAGAACTGCGGCTCGCAGGCGGCGTGTGACGCCAACGCGGGCCGCTGCGCCGATCCCTGTGAGCCGGGCAGCGTACGCTGCAACGAGCAGAGCGGCGATCTCGAGGAGTGTGTGGACCTGCTCACCGGCTGGCAGACGATCGCCGATTGTCTCAGCCTGCCGCTGTGCGACGCCGCCAATCGCCGCTGCAACCCGCCGGTCTGCGCCAGCGGCGCGCGCCGCTGCGAGACGCGCGGTGAAAACCCGGTGATCACCCAGTGCTCGCCCGGGCGCGACAGCTTCGAGCTGGTGCGCACGTGTGAGCCGGACCAGCTCTGCGACGCGCCGAACGACGAGTGTGATGTGTGCACGCCCGGCGCCGTGCGCTGCGAGGGGGACACCCTGGTCACTTGCGACGCGCGCGGTCAGAGCGAGAGCCGCGAGGAGTGTGGGCCCGGGTTGTGCTCGGAGGAGGCAGGGCGCTGCCTGGCGTGCGATCCCATCGGCAGCGCGCGCTGCAGCGATCGCCAGCTGTTCGTGTGCACGCAGGGGCCCGACGGCGAGTTCGAGCAGAGCGAGTTCTGCGAGACCGATGAGCTGTGCGGGCAGACCTTGCAGGACTGCGGCAGCGGCCTCGACGGCGAGGCCTGCCAGTGCAACGAGGGCGCGTGCCGGCCGGGGCAGACCCGCTGCAACAACGGCCAGGTGCAGCGCTGCAACGAGGGCCTGACCGGCTTTGACACCCTGGCCACCTGCAACCCGCAGGATCTGTGCAACCCCGTCACGGCGGACTGCAATACCTGCCGCGCCAACGAGTTCAGCTGCACTAACGGCCAGATGCGCCAGTGCGCGGCCGACGGCCGCAGCTTCGCGCGCAACGTGAACCTGGAGTGCGCCAGCCCCAACCAGCTGCGCGTGTGCAACGGCGCCACCGCCACCGTGCAGAACTGCCCGAACGGCTGCACCAACGGCCGCGGCTGCAACCAGTGCACGGGCAACGGCGTGCAGTGTGTCAACGGCAACACCATCCGTCGCTGCGTCAACGGCTTCTTCCAGGATACGTTCTGTCAGCTAGGCTGCAACGCGGGCTCCCAGCAGTGCAACGTGTGCCAGGGCAACGGCACCAGCTGCATCAATGGCAACACGCAGCAGCAGTGCGTGAACGGGCAGTTCGTCAACAGCAACTGCGGGCTGGGGTGCGTGGCCGGGCGCTGCGCGAACTGCAACGCCGCGCAGTGCGTGAACGGCAACCAGCGGCAGGCGTGCCTGAACGGCCAGCTGCAGAACCCCACCAGCTGCTCCGACGGCAACGCCTGTAACGGCAACGAGGGCTGCTTCAACGGCAACTGCACCGCCGGGCAGCCGCTTGCCTGCAACGACAACAACAACTGCACGAACGACAGCTGCAACCCGGGCAGCGGCTGCGTGTTCGCCCCCAACAACAACAGCTGCTCGGACGGCAACCCCTGCAACGGCACGGAGACGTGCGGCGGCGGGCGCTGCAACCCGGGCACGCCGCTCTTCTGCCCGGATGATGGCAACGCGTGTACGGACAACGTGTGCAGCGTCGCGGCGGGAGGCTGCGTGGCGAATCAGCGGGCGGGCTGCATCACCTGCAACGGCAACGGCTTCTTCTGCCTGAACAACATCGTGTTCGGGTGTCAGAATGGGGTTGGCACGCAGTTTCAGAACTGTACCAACTCCGGTACCACCTGCAACGCGTCCGTGGGCAGCTGCACGATCCCCTGTGCTGGAAACTTCTGCCGCAACGATCGGTTCCTGATGTTCTGCACCAACGGCGAGCAGCTGGGGGACAGCTTTGACTGTGGGGAGGGGCGTTGCTTCGGCAATGACAACCCCAACAGTTCGGCGGTTGCGGGCTGCGACTGATGCAAAGCGGAGCATCTGGCCGGGCGCCACCGAGCCATGGCGCGCTGCGCCGTAGCTAGCGCTTGACCCCGCGCCCGCTCCCATGTGACCACTCCGGCCGCATGGCAAAGAAGCGCATGATCGTGACCGGCGGCAGCGGCAAGGTCGGTCACTGGGTGATCAAGCACCTCCTGGAGGAGGGCTATGACGTGGTCAACGTGGACGTACGCGCCCCGGCAGAGGCGCTGTGCCGCCACCTGACCACGAACCTGACGGACCTGGGGCAGGTGATCGACGCCTTCTCCCCGCACTCCACCGGTAACCGTGCGCCCTATGCGGGCGTGATCCACATGGCCGCCATCCCCCGGCCGCAGATGCACCCGAACACCGAGGTGTGGCGGGTCAATACGATGAGCACGTACAACGTGCTGGAGGCGTGTGGGCTGCTGGGCATCCGCAAGGTGGTGCTGGGGTCCAGCGAATCCTCCTACGGCATCTGCTTTGCCAACGAGTTCTTCGAGCCGAAATACCTGCCGGTGGATGAAGCGCACCCGCAGCTGCCCGAGGACACGTACGGCCTGAGCAAGGTGGTCAACGAGACCACGGCCGCCATGTTCCACCGCCGGGACGGCACGCAGATCCTCTCGTATCGCATCGGCAACGTGCTGGCCCCCGCCGACCACGAGCAGGTCAAGGCGCGCTTCGACCACCCGGAGGATCGGCTGCGCATCCTCTGGTCCTACATCGACTCGCGCGATCTGGCGATCGCCTGCCGGCTGGGTATCGAGCGCGACAACCTCGGCTGTGAGCCGCTGATCCTCGCCGCCGACGACACCTCATCCAACTTGCCCTCGCGCGAGCTGATCAAGCGCTTCCTGCCCGGGGTGAAGCACTTCCGCGCGCCGCTGCCGGAGCGCAAGGCGCTGATCGCCAACGATCGCGCCAAAGAGGTGCTGGGCTGGCGGCAGCGTTACCATCTGCTCTGAGGGGCTGCTCTGCGGCGGCTCACGGCTGCTCTGAGCACCTGCTCTGAGCGGCTGCTCTGCGCGCGCTGGCGGCAGGGGACCGCCCCGCCAGCATGCGCCTCAGAACGTGCACGTCACCGGCGCGCCGGGCGACGACGCGAGATGGTACTGGCCGGTGCCAAACGCCTGCCCCGCGTCGAGGATGGCCTGGCACGAGCTCGCCGCGCAGGCGGGGCCGGTGCCGAGCAAGCCCTCGTCGATCCGGCCATCGCCGTCGTTGTCCTCGCCGTCGCAGCGCTCGCCGCAGGTGGTGGCCTCGAAGATGGAGCGGATCTCCCCCGCGCTCAGCGCGCGGTCGTAGATGGCGACCTCATCGAGCCCACCCAGTAGCGCCTGCGCGACGTCGAAGCCGCCATTGAGCGAGTCCTGCTCCTGCCCGAGCACGAGCACCCCGCCGGGGCGCAAGGCGAGCGGCCCCGTGACGGGGATGGAACGACCACCGGTCTCCTCCGCGCCGGCCACGGTGGCTAGCGCCGGGCCCGCTGGCGCGCCATCGAAGTAGAACTGCCCGCTTGCCCCTTGCCAGCTGAAGGCGACGTGGTGCCAGGCGCCGTCGGCCAGCGCCTGCGCGTCCAGCCCGGAGCCGATGAACGCGCTGCTGTTGAGCGTGACCCGGATGGTCGCGCCCTCGAAGATGATACCCAGCTCGTTGAGCGAGGTGGCGAGCCCGTAGGAGACCACCGTAAACGTCGACGTCTTGCTGGTGCGCACCCAGAACATCGCCGTCAGCGCCGTGCCGGGAAACTCCGCCACGTTCAGCAAGGTGACGCTGGAGAACTGGCCGTCTTGCTCGCCACGCAGGTGCACCGCGCGCCCATCCGGATCGCTGACGCCGAGCTGATTGCGGGTGACGGGGCCCACGTACCGTGCGTTCTGGCGGACGCGGCCGAGGTTGATGGCCTCTTCCGCGCTACCTGCTTCATCCAGCGGAAAGTAGAACAGTGGACCGAGCGCCAGCGCGACGCTGATACCGCAGCGATCACAGGCGTCGGGCACGCCGTCGCGATCCACGTCTGCCCCGTCGTCTTGCTGCACCTCGCGACAGGCATCCACGTCGTTGCAGAGCCCATCTCCGTCGTCGTCTGCACACGCCACCGGCCCTGCGCTCGCTGCGCTGCTCGAGCCCGCTGCGCCGCTCGGCGGAGCAACCCCGGGCAGCGCTGGCGTGAGCGCGGACGAGGACTGCATCTGCCCGGAAGCCGGCGAGGAGCGCTCCGCCGAAGCGGCGGGACCAGATGAAAAGGCAGAGCTGCCCGCCGCACCAAAGGGCGGGGCTTCAGCGGTGGATTGCAGGCTGATGTCGCTGGAGCAAGCGAGGCCTGCTGCCAATGCAACGGTAGACACGAGACGAGCTCGAGGAAGCTTCATGGGACAGGCTCCGGGCCGCGTGCGCTGGCCGCCAGCCCCTCTGACGTGAGCGCTGCACGAGGCGGACCCGACGATAATGAGCGGCGAAAGCGCGTCAAGGCGCGCGGGGCATCGTGGACGGGCGGGTCGCCGTGAGGCTCACGGTCTTTGTCAAATCAGTGCCCAGCCAAGCTGCGCCCAGTGGGGTGCCACAGACCTGCCACTGGACTCAGGTCGCTCACCGGCAACAGCGCGCACTGACACGGCCTGGACACAACTCTACAGTAGCGTGCGGCAGAGCTGCGACCGTCGCGCTTTGCGCTGCTCGAGCGCATTGACGAAAAGACGCGTTTGCGCGCATGACCACAAATCCGCGCGCGAGCGCGAGGGAGGCCGATTTCAATGCGTGTACCGAGCTCGATGATGTGTATCCGTCCCGTCACTTCGCTGCTCTCCGGGGCTTGCCTCATGGGCGCAGTGATGACGATCAGCTGCAGCGAGCGAGCGCCCGAGCTGAGCTCGCCGGCGCAGCGCCACGCGGACCGCATGCTCGATCAGCTGCAGCGGGTCTCGCCCTTGCAGCGCGCAGCAGCGCAGCTGCCGGTCGACCCCATGCCGGCCGAGCCCACGCCGGCCGCCGTCGAAGCGCCGGCTTCCGTGGCAGTGGCGGAGGTGCCGTCCGCGGACGCGGGCGCTGCGCCGCCGGAGCCGGAGGAGCCGCCGCCGCCCGCAGCGTCATCGCCGGAAGAGCCATCGCCGGAGCCATCGCTGGCTGCCGACGCGGGCGCGCCGGAGCCCACGCCGCCGGCGGAGCCCCCCGCGGATGCAGGCGCGAGTGAGCCGCCGCGCGACATCGTGGCGGAGGCAGCGCTGCCCATCCGCGCCCTGGTGGATGGCCAGCTGCTCACGGAGGCGCAGCTCTGGGAGCGCCTGGCGCAGGCTCCCGTCACTTGTTTCGGGGAGCTGCACAATCGTGTCACCGATCACTATGCGGAGTCGCGCGCGCTGGCGGAGCTGGTGAGCCGCGCGGGCGAGCGACCCCTGGCCCTGGGCATGGAGATGTTCCAGCGGCCGTTTCAGGCGCCGCTCAGCGCGTACGTGCGGGGAGAGCTGGACGAGGCCGGGCTGATCACCGCCACCGAATACGTGGAGCGCTGGGGCTACGACTTTGCGTTCTACCGCCCGCTGCTGGAGACGGCGCGCAGCCAGGGCCTGCCCGCCCTGGCGCTGAACGCGCCGCGCGAGCTGACCCGCAAAATTGGGCGCACCGGTCTCGAGTCGCTGGACGAGCGCGAGCTGGCGCAGCTGCCGGAGCTCGATCTGGACGACGCCGAGCACCGCGCGTTCATCTTCGGCCTGCTCGGCGCCGTCGATCACGACGTGCAGCTGGCGCTGGAGAACGTGTACGTCGCGCAGACGGTCTGGGACGAGACGATGGCGGAGACGTCCGCCAGCTGGCTCGCGGGGGCCGGCCCTGGTGCGCAGCTCCTGATCATCGCCGGAGCGGCGCACTGTCACGAGTCGGCCATTCCGCGGCGTCTCAGCCGGCGGCTCGCGACGCAGGCCGCTGCAGACGGCTTCGAGGTGACGAGCCTCGCCGTGGCACTGGCCTCGGAGCTTGGCTCGCCCGACTTCACCGGCGAGGGCTACGACGTGCTGGTCGTGCTGGAGGACATCCCGCTACCAGCAGAGCTGCCCCCCGTGGTGTCGCCGCCCGCCGAGCCGCCGCCCGCCGAGCCGCCGCAAACAGAGTGAGCTCAGGCAGTCTTGCGGGCTGCAGCCTGCACCGCTTGCACGTCGAGCTCGATGTCGATGCGGTCGCCCACCAGGAAACCGCCCGCTTCCAGCGCCTGGTTCCAGGTCAGGCCGTAGTCGCTGCGCAGCAGCGAGAGCTTCGCCGCGAAGCCCGCGCGCTGGTTGCCCCAGGGGTCCCTGGCGTTGCCGCCGCGCTCCACGTCCAGCGTCACCTCGCGCTGGACGCCGTGCAGGGTCAAGTCGCCGGTCACCCGTAGCCGCTCCTCATCGACCGCTTCCACGCGCTTGCTCACGAAGCGCAGGGTCGGAAACTGTTGCACGTCCAGGAAGTCGGACGAGCGCAGGTGCTCGTCCCGCTGAGTGTTGTTCGTGTCGATGCTGCTGGCGTCGATCTCCACCTCCACCCGCGAGCGGCTCACGTCCGCCTCGTCCAGCTGCAGGGTGCCGGTCCACTGGGTGAAGCGGCCCCGGACCTTGGCCACCACCATGTGGCGAACCGAAAAGCCGATGCTCGAGTGCGCGGTGTCCAGGGTCCAATTGTTGGTATTCATTGTGTTTCTCCGTTGTGTTGTTGACTCCTTCAATCTAGCCCAGTTCCACGTATTGGCCAGATTGAGAATTCGGGAATGATAATCCCGTCAATGGGATAATCTTCTCGGGTGGATCTGAACGAGATCTTGGTGTTCGCGAAGGTGGTGCAGGCCGGCAGCTTCGTGCGCGCGGCGCGGGAGCTGGACATGCCCAAGAGCACCGTCAGCCGGAAGGTGCTGGAGCTGGAGCAGCGCCTGGGAGCGCGGCTGTTGCAGCGCACCACCCGCACCTTGCACCTGACCGATGTCGGTCGTGCCTACTACCAGCACGCCGAGCGCATCCTGGCGGAGCTGGAGGCCGCCGATGCGGCAGTGAGCCAGCTGCAGGCGGAGCCGCGCGGCTTGCTGCGCGTGGCGTCGCCGCTGAACTTCAGCCACATGGGGCCGATCGGCGAGCGCTTTCTGACGCGCTACCCGGAGGTGCGGCTGGAGATCGTGTGCAGCGATCGCCTGGTGGATCTGATCGCCGAGGGCTTTGACGTGGCAGTGCGCGTGGGCAAGCTGGCAGACTCATCGCTCATCGTGCGGCCGCTGGCGGTGATGCGCAGCGTGCTGGTGGCGAGCCCGGCGCTCCTGGACGGGGCAGGGCGAGAGCCGCCGAGCGCGCCCGAGCAGCTGCCACGCTGGCCCTGCCTGGCGTTTGGCAGCGCCCCCGAGCGCTCCAGCTGGGAGCTGTCGAGCCGCACGGGCAAGACCGTTTCGGTACGGCTCGAGGCCCGCTTCGTGGTGAACGACTTCGACGTGCTGACCAGCGCGGCGGTGGCGGGGCTGGGGCTGGCGCTGCTGCCGGCGGAGCGCTGCGTGGAACACCTGCGGCAGGGCAGCTTGCGGCGCCTGTTGCCCGAGTGGTCGGCGATCGAGCGCCCGCTGTCCGCCGTGTATCCCAGCGGCAGCCACCTCACCCCCAAGCTCAGCGCGTTCCTCGCGCACCTGTTGGCGTCCTTCTCTCCACCGCCCTGGGAATTGTTGCCCGACGCCTGAAAGCCTGGCGCCGGTGGGGCGCACCTTGCCTGGCTTTCGCGACCCTGTCGCTCGGCACACACCCGCGCGGACACGCGACCGCTGCTTCCTGCGTGCGCTGCGCGCGGGGTGAGCAGCGCTCTCCATTGCCGCATTTGCTGGGCTGAAGCCGGTGGAACAGACTCATCGATGACGTCGCAACGCACTGGGTCGCGTCTGGTGTTGCTCGCTGCCCTGGGGTGTTGCACCGTGTGTGCCTGCTCCGGAGACGAGGGCGGAGCTGGCTCGCCGGGCGAGCTGGTGCAGTTTCAGGAGGGGCCGCCGGCAGGCAACGGGAGCGGCGAGCGCTGCGACGTGCCCGCGGAGGGCGCTCTGGCGAACACCTCCGTGCCCGATCGTGTGGTGGGCACGGGCACCGCCGCAAGCTGCACGGCCAGCGCCTTCATCGACGCGGTGGCGCGCGGCGGGCGCATCACCTTCGACTGCGGCCCGGAGCCGGTGATGATCACCCTCGAGCGCCCTGCCAAGGTGGTCAACTCTGCCAGCGATGACGTGATCATCGACGGCGGCGGCAAGGTGACCCTGAGCGGCGGCGGCCGCAGCCGCATCCTGTACATGAACACCTGTGATCGCAACCAGGTGTGGACCAGCGATCACTGCGACAATCAAGCTACCCCACGGCTGACCGTGCAGAACCTGACCTTCGTGGACGGCGACTCCTCCGCCGACGAGGAGTACGACGGCGGCGGAGCCATCTGGGTGCGCGGCGGGCGCCTCAAGATCGTCAACAGCCGCTTCTTTCGCAACGAGTGCGCGGCACAGGGGCCCGACGTGGGCGGCGCCGCAGTGCGCGCCACCAGCCAGTATCAGGGGCAGCCGGTATGGGTGGTCAACAGCACCTTCGGCGGCGCCGACGGCTACGGCAACCGCTGCTCCAACGGCGGCGGCATCAGCAGCATCGGCGTGTCCTGGAACATCTACAACAGCCTCTTTTCACACAACCAGGCGATCGGTAACGGCGGCAACCCCGCCGAGCGTGGCACACCGGGCGGCGGCAGCGGCGGCGCCATCTACAACGATGGCAACACCATGACCCTCTCGCTGTGCGGTACCCGCATCGAGAACAACCGGGTCAACGCCTACGGCAGCGCCATCTTCTTCGTCAGCAACGATCATAGCGGCACCCTGCGCATCACCGACTCCGTGGTGCGCGACAACCGCGGCGGCGGCTGGAACGTGATGCCCGGCATCTCCATGCACGAGGACACCCGCGCGGTGATGGACAACGCGACGATCGAGTAGCAAGCGGACCGCTGCCGCGTCGGCTACTGCTACAGCTACTGCTTGGGCGGGCGCGAGCTGCGCGGCGTCCACGCCAGCGACTCGATGGCGCTGATCACGGCCACCTGGATGTTCAGGCGGCGCGCCTCCGAGATGGGCGAGCCGTCTTGCTCCGCCAGGGTGAAGCGATCGGACACGCGCTTGGCCAGGGTGCGCACCTCGGAGCGCTCGACGCTGACCTTCTGCTGCGAGAGAGCGCGCGCCAGGGTGAGCAAGAGACCCGAGCGATCATCCGTCTCGACCTCCAGCGTGCACAGCGCACCGTCACCATCCTCGATGAAGCGCACCCGCGTATCGTGGAAGGTGCCCAGCGGCTCCGGCTGGGGCGCGGGCAGCGCCTGGCTGGGATCGAGCTTGCCCGCGAGCAGATCATGCAGGGTGGCGGAGATGGAGGCCGCGATGTCGGTGGCGGCCGAGGTGTCCAGGGTGCGGCCCTGTTGCACCTGCAACCGGAACAGATCCAGCACCTCGCGCTCACCGCTCTCCAGCTTGCGCGTGTACGCCTCGGCGTGCACGATGTCGAAGCCCTGCAGCCGCAGCGCAGCTGCGATGTTGGAGAACAGCCCGGGCTCATCCTTGGCGACGACGCAGATGCCCAGGCCATCGCCCTCTACCGGCACCACGCCCACCCGCGCGGGCTGCGAGCCGCGTGCGCGAGAGATGGACGCATGCAGGCGGATCGCCTCGGCGCCATAGCGATTGCGATAGCTGCCTGGGAGCGACGCGCTGAAGTTTTTCAGCCAGATGTCATCGTCGCTGAACATCGGCCCCACCATAGCCCGCAATCGTGGCTCATGGTTCTCAAAAGCGTTTCTTGCTCGTGTCGAAGAGTGGGCCATTAACGGGCTCCTGCGCGAGCTACTGCTCGTGCTGCTGGCGTGATCTGCGCCTTCGCTGGCGATTTTTTCATGACGCTCGCCGCGCTGCGGAGAGCTGTACCGTACGTTCGACGCACGGCTACGGTCTCTGGGCCGGCGTTGTGGTGGTAGAGGTGGGAGGAGCTGCGCTCGGGCGCGGATAACCTCTGGGCATGGGCATGGGTGGTGGCGGGCCCGGATCGTTCATCACCTGCAGCAACCAGACGCCGCCCAGCCCAGCGCCGAGCAGCAAGCTGCACAGCGTGAGCCACAGCCAGAGCGAACCGCGGCGCTTGCGGGGCGGATCGCTGGTGGGCACCGTGGTCGGCAGCTTGCGTGGCTCTGCGCGCGGCATCTCCGCCGTGGGTGGCAGCGGCGCACGCTGTGCGGGGGCTGCCGGTGATGCTGCAGGCGCCGGGGCTGGTGCCACAGCCGCGGCAGGTGGGGGCGCTGCCTGCACGTTCGCTGCGGGTGCAGCAGGGGCAGGGCTCGGCGGCACGGCAGGGCTTGCCGGGCCGGCGGCAGGCGGGCTGCCCGCGGCGACAGCATTTTTTGCGGCGGGCGCCGCAGCAGCCGTCACTCCCGGCCGTGGCGGGGCGGGCACGGCCAGGCCGCGAAACTGGCTCATCTCGCCCGTCATCGGCCCCGCCGCGGGCGCAGCGATGCCGGGTGACGTCCCCGCGGACCGCGCCGGCAAGGGCGCAGCAGAAGAGGCCACGGACGAGACGGCGGGCACCTTCTGCGTGCCACCCTGCGCGACGCTGGCCGGCGGCGGTGTCTCATCGCTCGGCGCGATGCTCGCCAGCCGCCCCGCGGCGCTCAGCGCACCGGCAAACGCTGACAGCTCGCGGCGCATCCACAGCGCACTCTCCGGGCGCTGCGCCGCGTCCGGCTTCATCGCGCGCTCGATCAGGTTCACGAGCCCCTGCGGCAAGCCGGGGCACAGATCGCCGAGCGGCTTCACCTTGCCCGTCATCACCTGCTGGGCCACCACCAGCGGCATGTCGCCCTGTGCGGGCAACACGCCGCTCAGCATCTCGTACAGGATGACCCCCACCGAATACAGGTCGCTCTGCACGCTGGCCTGATCGGACGAAAACGCCTGCTCGGGCGCCATGTACTCCGGCGTGCCCATCACCATGCCCGGCCGGGTCAGGCTCTGAAACTCCGCGCTGGCGCGCACCTTGGCGATGCCAAAATCCAGCAGCTTGGCCACCACCTCGCCCTGGCCCGCGTGGCCCTGCTGCGCCAGAAAGACATTGCCCGGCTTCAGATCACGATGCACCACGCCCAGCGCGTGTGCAGCCTCCAGCCCCAGCAGGATCTGCAGCGCGATGTCCACCGCGCGCTCGCGGCTGAGCGCCTTGGCCTCGAGCAGCCGCTGCTCCAGCGAGTGCCCCTCCAGGAGCTCCATCACCAGGTAGGGCCTGCCGTCGGGCAGCTGATCCACGTCCGTCACCTGGATCACGTGTGGGCTCTTGATCGTGGCCGAGACCCGCGCTTCGCGCCGGAAACGATCGGACAGGGTGGGCACGCGCGCCAGCTCGGGCAGCAGCACCTTCACCGCCAGCGCGGTGCCCAGGCCCGTGTGCTGAGCCGCGTACACGGTGGCCATGCCGCCCGCGCCGATGCGCCGCACGATACGGTACTTACCGTTCAGGATCTGCCCGACCTCGATATTCATGCCGCTCTCGGTGAAAGCCGGCCCGAGGTTAGCACACTTGACGCGCCTGCCAGGCCTCTCTACGAATCGAGCCACTTTGAACGGTCATTTTGCAGATCGCTACGTCGAGGCCGCGCGCCAGCTCAAAAGCCCGCTGTGCGTCGGTCTGGATCCACACCTGGAGCGCATTCCGGCCGAGTTCGGCGTGCGCCTGGACGAGCTCGGCTCGGAGCAGAGCGCCGATGGCGTGCAGGCCTGCTTCGAGCAGGTCATCGATCTGTGCACGGGCAGAGTGCCCGTGATCAAGCCGCAGATCGCCTTCTTCGAGCAGCTGGGCTGGCGTGGGATGCGCGCGCTCGAGCGGCTGGTGGCGCGCGCGCGCGCACGTGGGCTGCTGGTCATCCTGGACGCCAAGCGCGGGGATCTGGCCTCCACCGCGCAGGCGTACGCGCACAGCTACCTGTATCCGCAGAGCCCCTGCCGGGTGGACGCCATCACCCTCAATCCGTACCTCGGCCTCGACAGCTTGCAGCCCTTCGTGGACGCCGCGCGTAGCCAGGGCACCGGGCTATTCGTGCTGGCGCGCACCAGCAACCCCGGCGCTGCCGACTTTCAGAACCTCGAGGCCGGCGGCGCCCCGCTGTACGAGCGAGTGGCGCGTGCCCTCGCCGAGACCGCCGAGAGCCTGCGCGGCCAGAGCGGCTGGTCCAGCTTGTGTATCGTTGCAGGTGCAACGTATCCGGCGGAGGCCGCGCGCCTGCGCTCGGTGCTGCCGCACTCCTTGTTCCTCATTCCCGGCTACGGCGCGCAGGGTGCGCCCGTGAGCGACGCGCTTGCCTCCTTCGTGCCCGGTCCCCGCGGCATCGAGGGCGGCATGGTCAACTCCTCGCGCGGCGTGCTGTTCGGCAGCGGGCCCAAGGTCGACTCCATCCGCGAGTGGCGCGCCGGGGTCGAGCAGCGGCTGTCTGCGGCGCTGGGTGAGCTGGCGGATGCGGTCGCGGCGCCGCAGGCAGGTTGAGTAGAGCGCTTTCCTGCTGATACGCCGGAGCGGAATGTGGGTCGCGAGACCCCTCTTTGAGGGCGATATTCCAGTTGGGAATGTGGTCGCGAGACCCCCTCTCCAGGGCCACCTTCCACTCTGGAATGTGCTGCAAAGAGGGGGCCACGCCCTGCGACACATCGATTGAAGAGACGCTTCGCAGAATTGAAGAACCGGCTGCAAGGTCTTGCCCAATGACTCCGCTCCACGCTTGCTGGCGTCGGAGCAAAGCTTGTACTGGCGCTTGGCTATCGCTAAGCCCACCCTATCTTGACACCACTCGGGGGATGGCGCCCGTCGCGCGCACGCTGGCGCCCGAGGCATCAGCCTCGCTTCAATGCCACCAGGTGGCAAAGAGCCTGGTGAGCATCGAGGAAACGACCGGGGCGAACTCGCTTGCCGGGCATGTGAGCGAAGACGTGGCTCACGAAGTCGACCAGCGCGGTCTGCACGGCTTGCGTGAGCTGCGAGGGTTCGCCGATCGGTCGAGCGATGAGGTTGTGATCGATGAGCTCGTCCTCCCACTGCTCCATCAGACCGAGGAGCTCGCATTCGATCAGGGCGCCGGGCGTCAACGGGCGGCGGGTGAGGACGAAGCAGTCGAGGTGGTCGCCATCCGCGGCGGGAGCGTCGAGCACGAACCCGTAGGGATACGGATAGGGACGGGAGACGTTGGAGACTCCTCGCAGCGCGCCGCAGCGCTCGTCGAAGTGATGTTTGAGCGCGACGCCTGCCGGATTTTCGATGAAGACCGTGACGCTCATGATCGACGTGTGCGCGGGGCAGCTGTGGCAGCAGGCCACCCCGCGCGCCTGCGAGCGCGCCACTCGCCAGGCTGAGAGCTCAGCTGCTGGCGAGCGGCGCTTCGGTTCCGCGCGACGTGCTCAGTCGTCCAGGTCGAGGGTGATGCGCACCACCCTGTCGCCGTCGCCGTTGGGCGGGTTGGGGCAGCCGCCGTTCTCGACGACCACGATGTCGGTGCTGGAGCCGGGCACGGCTTGCAAGCCGTCGGCGCCGCACAGGGTGGTGACGGCACCGTCGAGGGTCAGGGTGATCTGCTGCGCGGTGGAGGCCGGGTTGCTGCTGTTGGGGTCGACCGCGACGAGGCCGCCGTTGGCCAGGATCAGCGTGCCGCCGACGATGTCGAGGCCGTTGACGCCGAAGCCGCCGGGGGTGGGCGCGGCCACGGCGGGCCCGCTGAGCCACACGCTGGCGCTGTTGGCGGTCATCACGCTGGCGGCGGGCACGCGGAAGATGCGCCCGCTGGAGTCGCTGGCGAAGATGTTGCCGGTGCCGTCCACTATCAGATCATTGCAGAAGGTGGCTGCGCCGCCCGCGGGCGGGGGCGCGCCTGCGTCACTGGCGCCTGCGTCGCCCGCATCAGCACCGGCGTCCACGGCTCCGGGCGCGGAGGTGGCGCCCGGGTTGGGCATGGCGTGGCGCACGAGCTCGCTGCCGTCTTCCAGAGAGACGCCGACGATCGCGCCGCCGGGCATTGCCGGCAGAGGGTTCGAGTCGCAGAACCAGAGCACGTCGCGGTTATCATCCACGGTCAGGCCCACCACGCCGCGCTGGGCAACGCCAGCGGGCACGAAGGGCGTGGCCGTGACGGAGTCCGCCGCCACGCGCACCACCGTGCCCTGCGGCAGGCTGCCCACGAACAGCGTGCCGTCTGCGGCCGCCGCGATGCCCTCGGGATAGAAATCCGTGCCCGGCAGCTCGATCACCTCGCTGCCCACGGCGCCACCGGTGAGCGGGATGGACACCACATTGAAGGGCAACACCGGCGCGGGCCCGCCGAACAAGCCCCCCAGCTGGCCGTTGACGACCCACAGGTTGTTGCCGCGCACCGCCGCGGTGGTGGGCGCGCGCAGCTCCGGCGCGGTGGAGAGCACCTGGAGCGTGCCGCGCGGTCCGCTCACCACGCCGGCGTCGCCGCCGCCGGTGCCACTGCCGCCGTTGCCGCCACCGCCGTTGCCTGCGCTGCCGCCCCCGCCGCCACTGCCACCCACGCCCGGATTCCCCTCGATGTCATCGTCATCGCAGCCTGCTGCCAGCAGCAGCGCCAGCACGCTGCACGCGGCCAGCGAGGTCGGAGTTTTCATGCGTCGAGAAATGGAGCCAAAAAAGTAAGCCATATCGCGCTTGCCTTCACACCAATGGCCAGCGGAAGTCAAGCCGGCCTGGCAGCAGCTCGAGGCCGGATTACTTTCACTACGGGCTCACGGTGCTGCTGCGATATACGCAGTCGAGCCGACTTCCGTCGGTCATCAGGAGGACACGCAAAATGATTGGCTATGTGACGATCGGAACCAACGACCTGCCTCGCGCCGCGCGCTTCTACGACGAGCTGCTGGGCAGGCTGAACGCCAAGCGAGTCATGGGCGATGGCGAGCGCTGGATCGTCTGGAGCGCGGCGATGGACAAGCCCGGCATCTGTCTCACCAAGCCGTACGACGGCAACCCGGCGACGGTGGGCAACGGCATGATGGTGGCGCTGGCGGTGCAGACGCCCGCCGAAGTGGACGACGTGTACGCGCTCGCGATGCGCCTCGGCGCCAAGGATGAAGGGCCCGCCGGTCCGCGCGGCGATACCTTCTACGCCGGCTACTTCCGCGACCCCGACGGCAACAAGCTCAGCTGTTTCTGTATCGTGCAGAAGTGAGCTCTGCTCGCGCAGCCGGAGCGGAGTGTCGAGATGGCTCGGACTCCGCTCGGCCGCGCTGCCGTCAGCTGCTACCCTCAGCGAGCTGCTGCCCTCAGATAGCTGCTGCCTCAGCGAGTTGCTGCCCGTCAGCGCGCGAGCAGGATCAACCGCTGATGGACAGCATGGGTGAGATCGACAGGCCGCGAAATGCGGTGCCGCTGATGGCTTGATAGCTCACCTCCGCGCCGAGCGAGATGCGCTCTGAGAAGTGGATCATGAGCCCGCCGCCGCCGAGCCAGGCCAGCCCGCCTTCACCCGGGTTGGTGAGCGCACCAGCGCCTGCGCCGCCGCGCACGTACGGCGCCAGCGGCCCGAGCGGCACGGTGATGCGCAACGTGGGCATCACCGTGCCGATCACGCGGCTCGATAGATAATACAGGCTCAGCTCGCCACCGGGAGCGACCACGGTCGGGCCGAGGACGAAGCCGTAGCGGCCCTCCGCCTGCAGACCCACGCCCGCCGAGCCGCCGCCGGACGGCAGCAGCACCATGAAGCCGGTGCCCAGCTGAAAGCCCACGTTCGACCGCCAGGCGGGAGTGTCCGGCAGCGCTGCCTCTTCCTCCTCCACCTCTACCGCCACCTGAGCGTGCGCGCGCTCGGGCCAGAGCCACAGGCCCGCGCACAGCGCCAGCAGCGAACTCAATCGAGAGGGCAAGCAGAGCCGCGACATGGCGTCAGGAGTGACCCAGCACCGGGTGGGGCACGTACGGCTGCTCCAGCGCCTGCAGCTCTTCCTTGCTCAGCTCCAGAGCAGTCGCCTTGACCGCGTCCTCCACGTGCGCGAGCTGCGTGGCACCAACGATGGGCGCCGTGACCACCGGCTGATGCAGCAACCACGCCAGCGCCACCTGTGCGTTGCTCACCCCGCGCCGGCTGGCGATCGCGCTCACCTGGTCCACCACCGCGTAGTCCGCCTCCTCCTTGTACATGCTCTGCGCGAAGCCGTCGTTCTTGGCGCGCACGGTGGCGCCCTGCGTGCCCGGCGGGCGATTCTTGGTGAGAAAGCCGCGTGCCAGCGGGCTCCACGGGATCAGGCCCACGCCCTCCGCCTGGCACAGCGGGTTCATCTCCCGCTCCTCCTCGCGATACACCAGGTTGTAGTGGTTCTGCATCGTCACGAAGCGGTGCAGGCCCAGCCGATCCGCAAGGTACAGCAGCTTGGCGAACTGCCAGGCGTACATCGACGAGGCGCCCAGGTAGAGCACCTTGCCCGCTCGCACCAGCGAGTCCAGCGCGTCCAGCGACTCCTCCATCGGCGTGTGCGGATCGAAGCGATGGATCTGGTAAAGGTCCACGTAATCCACGCCCAGCCGCCGCAGGCTGTCATCGATGGCGTGCTTGATGTGCTTGCGCGATTGCCCGCGCTGGTTCGGATCATCGCCCATCGTGCTGTGCACCTTGGTGGCAATGACCACGCGATCCCGCTTGACCCCCAGCTTCTTCAGGCAGTTGCCCAGCACCACCTCGCTCTGCCCGAGCGAATACACATCCGCCGTGTCGAAGAAGTTGATGCCCAGATCCAGCGCTTGCTTGATGAAGGGCAGCGCCTCCGCTTCACCCATCACCCAGTTGCGCCACTCCGGCGAGCCAAAGGTCATGGTGCCCAGACAGATCTGCGACACCTTCAGGCCAGTTGAACCGAGATTGACGTATTTCATGCCGACTGATCCGTCCCCATCCACTCGAGAAGAGGGCTCGACCATAACCCAGCTCGCGCGGGCAGTTCGAGCCTGAACTGCCCCCTCGCGCTCTGCCGGGTGACGGCTAACGAGGGCGCGCGGCGCCGCGCCTGGGGCGCCGCACGGCGCGCAGCTTGCCGCTGCCCCCGCCGCCGCAATACAGCGTGTCTGCGCCGTCGGACTCCAGCCCTGACACGCCGGTGCGCTCGGGCATGGCCACGCGCGCGAGCACCTCACCGCTGCTCGGATCGACCTGCCGTAGCTCGCTCTCATCTCCCTCCCAGGTGCCGTGCCACAGCTCGCCTTCGAGCCACGTCACCCCCGTGACGAAGCGATCGGACTGCAGCGTGTGCAGGACCTTGCCCGTCTCGGGATCGATGCACAGGATCTGGCGGCTGCGATGTTACTCGCGTGGTATTGAGGCGATGAACGGTGCCTATCAGCTCCTGGATCTGGTGCCGAAGGGCAGGGCGGAGCAGGGGCTACCCTACCCGATGGCGTGGCTCAGGTTGCATGACCAGTATGAGTGAGGATTGCTGTGGCGCGGCTCGCGCGCCCGGGCGAGGGCAGCGCGCAGCGCCGGGGATGGTGGCGCTGAGCCTCGGGCTCGCCGCGCTGGTGCCCAAGTGCCCGATGTGTCTCGCCGCCTACGCCTCGCTGCTCGGCATCGGCGCGGGCCTGGCGGTGCCGGCATATCCGTATTTGAGGCCAGTTTTGTACACCCTGGCGGCGCTGGCGCTGGGGGCGATGTGCCTCGGCCGGCTGCGGCTTGCCCGCCAGCGAGCCAGGCAAGCAGGCCAGCGCTGACGGAATCTCGGCGCTCGCGTGCAACCAGGGCTAGGCTGGTGGCATCCGTGTTCGCGGGCGCTGCCCGCACTTCACCGCTCTCGGCCTGGTATGTCTCTGTTCGACGTTCACGCGCACCTCACTCACCCCAACCTGATCGCCGACGTGGACGCCATCGTGGCGCGCGCGCAGGCGGCGGGCCTCTCCACCATCATCAGCAACGGCCTCAACCCTGCCGATAACGAGGCGGTGCGGCAGCTCGCGCGGCGCTACTCGCTGGTCAAGCCCGCGTTCGGGCTGTACCCGGTGGACGCGGTGCTGGCAGCCATGCTGGCCGCGGGCGAGTCTTATCCGGGACAGCGCGAGGCGTGGCCCACGGCCGAGGCCATCGACTGGGTGCGGCAGCACGTGGACGAGGCGTTTGCCGTGGGTGAGATCGGGCTGGATGGCTACTGGGTGAAAGAGAGCCACTGGCCCGCGCAAGATCAGGCCTTCTGCGAGCTCGTGCGCATCGCGCAGGCAGCGGACAAGCCGATCATCATCCACACGCGCAAGCGCGAGCGCCGCACCCTGGAGCTCCTGGATGAGCTGGGGGCGAAGCGGGTGAACTGGCACTGCTTTGGCGGGCGAGTGACCCTGGCGCGCGAGATCGCCAGCCGCGGTCACTACCTCTCCATCCCGGCCAACGCGCGGCGCTCCGAGTCCTTCACCCGTATGCTGGAGACCTTGCCGCGCGAGCAGCTGCTGCTGGAGACCGACTCGCCCTATCTGGGGCCCGACCGCGAAAAGCAGACCGAAAACGAGCCGGCCAACGTGCGTCACACCGTGCAATACGCGGCCGAGCTCTGGGGCCTGAGCCCGGAGCAGGTCGAGGCGCAGTTTGCTGTCAACTTCGAGGCGCTGTTCCGGGTGGCCCCCTAGCGATCGCTCACTTCGGCGGTGAGTCCCAGTCGGAGAAGTCCTGCCCCTTCTCCCGGGACAGGATGTCGATGGCGGCGACTGCGCCATCGCCTGCGCTGATGATGGCCTGGCTGCGCCCGGGGCGTGCGGAGCGGCCCACGGCGTACACGCCGGGCACGCTGGTCTGATTGTTTCTGTCGGTGACCACCCTCGGGCCCTCGAAGCTGGCGCCCAGCTCCTGCGCGAGGCGCGGTGACTTGCCCTCGGACAGGATGACGTAGCGCGCGCTCACCCGCTCCCCGCCGTCGAGCTGCACGATGAAGCCGCTGCCCTCCCGCACCACCGCATCTACCAGGCGATCCTGCAGGAGTGCGCCAAAGCGCCCCACCTGCTGGCGCGCTTTCTTCTGAAACTCGCTGCCGTGAATCTCATCGATGCCCAGATAATTGCGCAGCTGTGCCCAGTGCATGGCCGTCTTGTCCTGCCCGTACACGACGGTGGAGAGGCCATTTTTGGCCAGAAACAACGCTGCGCTGAGGCCACCCGGCCCGTCTCCAACGATCACGACATCCATGTGTTTGCTCCGGTTCAGTCCGAGCTCCGGGAGTAGCGTCCCCGGGCGCGAGCGGCAATCTGAAACGTCGCACCCAGGTCATGGCAAGCTACCGCGATGAGCAAGGCGTTCACCAAGGAGGACACGGCGGCGGACGAGATCCTGGTCGCGCGCCGGCCACCGTTGCCGGAGGGGGTGCCCAACTACGTCACACCGCACGGCCTCGAGCTGCTGCGCGCCGAGCGGCAAGCGCTGGAGTCGGCGCGAGCCGAGCTGCGCGCCGCCGACGACGCGGCGCGCCTGGCGGCGCTCGGCACACGGTTGGCGGAGCTGGAGCAGCGCATCGCGAGCGCGCAGTGTGTCGAGCCTGGCTCGAGCGCCGTGGTGCGCTTCGGCTCGAAGGTGACCCTGCTGGATGAAGCAGAGCGCGAGCACTGCTACCAGATCGTGGGAGTGGACGAGGCTGACCCCGCGCATGGCAAGGTGGCGTTTCTCTCGCCGCTGGCCAGGGCCCTGCTGGGCGCGCGGGTGGGCGACAGCGTGCGCTTCAAGAAGCCGGGTGGCACGGAAGAGCTGGAGGTGCTGGCGATCGAGTGAAGGTCAGCGGCGAGCGCGACGAGCGTGATGCCGAACGAGCACCGCGCGCGGCCCTGCGGCGCGCCGCAGCAGGGCCGGAGCGGCGAGCAACAGCAAGAGCGCCATGCCGAGCAGTGTGGAGCCCGTTGCCCTGGCCGGCGCGGTCGTCAAGCTGCAGCCGTTGCCGTCGCCTTCATCCCTGCTCGAGGACTGGGCCGTGCTGGGCGTGGTGGGGTCGGCGCCCGCCGTTGGGTCCTGATACACGACGATGGTGCCATCGTTGCTGCGGAGCAACGTGCTGCCGCACACGGCGAACTTGCTCGACGCGCTGAAGGCGGGCAGCGTCTGCCGCAGCGCCCACTGGCCACTGCTCAGCCGGTATTCGTGCAGGAGCTGCGCATCGCCGCTCGCGGTCGCGATGAACAGACGGTCGCGTTGGAGCTTCACCTGGGCGCCCAGGCGTTCGCTGCCCGGCAGCACGAGGGTCTGCACCGGCTGCCACGTGGAGCCGTTGCGATAGTAGGTGTACGCGCGCGGAGCCACCGGCTCATCGGTACCTGCAGAGCCGCTCACCACGGCCCAGTTGCCGTCGATGTCCGCGCTACCGCCATAGTAGATTGCGGGCGTGCTCGGCGTCTGACCGGTCAGATCCAGCCGGGCCTGCTGCGTCCAGCCGCTCGCGGCGCGGCTGAAGATGTAGGCGGCGCCGCGCGGCGCGTCGTCGATCGGATTCGTGGGCGCGCCGGCGATCAGCGAGTCCTCGCTGAAGCCCATCCCCAGCCCGAAGAAGTCGTTCTGGGCGCCGTCGCTGGCTGCGAGCACGGCCTCTTCACTCCACACGCCCGCCTGCCGCCCATAGACGTGGATGCGCCCGAGGTCACCCGCCTCCTTGGGCGCGGCCACCGCCGCCAGGTCACCGTGCAACGCCACGTCGTCGCCGAACGCGCCGTAGCGCGCGTCGCCGCTGCTTTCGACGGTTTGCTGCAGCTCCCAGGCGCCGTCGCGCTGCACGAAGAAGGAGACTGTCGCGCTGTCGATCTGCGAGCTGCCGGCCAGGAAGGTGTCACCGCTGATGGCGAGGTTGGCGCCGACCGTGAACTCCTCGGGCACCGTCAGCCGCTGCACGCTGGCATAGTCCGCTCCCGAGAACGCATACACGGCGCCGTGGTAGCTGTCCTCACCGCTGGCTCCGACCAGCACGGTGCCGCCGCCGCAGGCCAGCGCGCGCTCGCCAAAGTTCTTGCCGTCGCCGCCCAGGTTGGTCGGACGGGTCAAGGTGGCCACCTGGGTCCACTCCGCACGCAGGTCGGGCGCGCAGAGCAGCAGAGCGCCACCAAGAGGGGCCGCCAGGAGCCTGTGGGACCACCAATGCCGACGTTTGTTCGCACCCATGACCGTTACCCACGTGCAGCAACGGCCAGGGGGCGAAAAAGCTCAGCTCGGGCCCGCGCGGCGGCGTGGTGACAAACCTCAGAAGAGCAACGTGCTCTCGCCGATCTGAAAGGTCATGCCGGTGCCGAGCGCGTCGTTGGCTGCGGCCACACCTTCCAGCGCGCGCTGCGTCCGCTCGATGCGCCTGTGTTTGTTCAGCGTCTCGACCGCGGCCTCGATGTCGCCGCGCGCCTGACGCAGGAGGTCGCTCGCGTCCACGTTCAGCTCCGCCACCTCGCCGAGCACCGTGAGCGCGTCGTCCATCTCCACCACCGCCAGCCGCAGCAAGCCGCGCTGGATGGAGATGTAGCGATTGGCATAGCTCTGGTTGATCTGCAGCGCAGCCTGCAGCCGGGCCAGCGCCAGCTGGCAGTTGAAGGCGGCGTTGAGCACGCGGAAGAAGCGACCGAGATCCTCCACCTCGAACGGCTGTAGCAAGAAGGGCCCAGGATCTTTGCCCGGGGAGTGCGCCTGACCCGCCGGCGAGTGACCGAAGCCGGGCGTGGTGTAGAAGCGCACGGCATCTTCGATGGTGGCGGCGGAGTTGGTGTGGAAGTAGGGCGGAGTGTCGGCGGCCTCGATCAGCGGCTGGGAGTTGAAGCGCCCATTGCCGGAGGAGTCGGCCACGCCGTCGCGATCCGTGTCGAACGGCTCGCCGCCAAAGCCCCCGTCGTAGGGGATGTTCAGCTCATCCAGCAGCTCCAGCCGGTCGAGCTCCGTGCCCACGTCGAAGTTGGAGTTGGCGAGATCGGGCAGCCCCGGCGTGACCACGTTGTTCGCGCCGCCGTTGCGATGGCAGTCCTCACACGAGCGCGCCGGCCCGAACAGGAAGTTGCGCCGCCCGAAGTCCGCGCGCGGGTCGCTGAGCTGGATCTCGGTCAGCTCGAGCTCGTTCTTGCGGCCCAGCCCGCGCTGAAACACCTCCAGCTGGCGCAGCTGGTTATCGCTGGGCAGGACGAAGTCGCGGTAGTTGCGGCGCGCGAGCGACCTCGTCGCGTGCTGGGTGATGGCCCCGATCGCGAAGGCCTTCAGGCTGCCGTCGCCGGGCGCGCCGTCACCGCTCCAGCCGGTGCGCTGCAGCGGTGGGATGGGCGAGGAATCCGGGGTGAGCCCGCCCTCGAGCACGGGGCCCGGAGTGATGGAGGTCTCCAGCGAGAAGGTGTGCGACACCGAGCGCATCACGAAGCGCTCCGTCGGTGCGTCGTGGCCGTCCGGGTTGACCAGCACGAGAGCATGGTCGCGCAGTAAGTCGGAGCGCTCGAGCTCGGCCAGCTCCGGATCGTACTCCGCGACGAACAGCGGATCCGTGTCCGGCAGGCCAGCGATGAACTCCGCGTCCAGGGTGAAGTTGTTGTTCACCGGGTGGCAGCTGGCGCAGCTGCGCCCGTTGCCGGCGAAGTCTTCGCGAAAGAACAGCTCGGCGCCCATGCAGGCGTCGAACGAAACCAGCCCGAGCTGCACCCGCGGGTCCCCCCTGCAGGCGCTCCAGCGCTTCTCCGCGCCACCGTGGCCGGGGCGGCGCTGGCTCAGCAGGCGCATGCTCTGATCGGCGCGGGCAAAGGCCTCCGCGTCACCATCGGCGAGCTCGCTCGCGTCCACCCGCTGGACCAGCGCCAGGTCCGCCCGGGCGAGCGGGGCAGGCTGCTCCACCTCACCGCCGCAGGCGAAGAGCACGCCCAGCAGCAGACCACAAGCAAGAGGCTGCAGACAGGCCTGCGCAGAGGAACGCGCGTGAGACGAGGGCTTCCGTGCTGCGTTCATGGCGCCACCTTCAGAATGCCAGAGCCGACCAGCGGCTCGCACAGATCCAGCCGCTGCCGCTGGCCCAGACCCGGCAGCTCGCGCACGAGGAAGAAGCGATGCTCCGCGATGAAGCGCAGCGCGCCTGCGGCCCGCAGCGGCACCCGGCACAGCACGCGCGGTGGCTCGCCCGCGCAGCGCAGCACGGCCCGATCGGCCTCTTCAGCGACCTGCATTGGCTCCGTCCACGGCGCCCGCACCAGCCGCGTACCGCCCGTCACCTGACGTTCATCGAACCACGCCGCGGACAGCGGACCGAAGTGCTCCGCGTAGACCGCCGCAAACTCCTCGCGCGTCATCTCCGGTGCAGGGCTGCCCGCCCCCATGTCCGGCGACTCCGCCGGCGCGTGGTGCACGAACCGCCCGAAGAAGTGCAGGCAGAACTCCTCATACTGACGAGTGAAGAGCGCAAACTGGTGCCAAGCCTCATCGATCCGCGTCGAGAACATGCCGATGCGCCGATCCAGGTGCAGCTCACTGAGCAGCAGATACTTCTTCACCTCTTGAAACAGCGAGCGCGCTGCGGAGGTACAGCTCGCCACCCCCAGCCGCTGCAGCTTGCGCTCCAGGTAAGGCGCCCTGAAGTCCAGGAGCTCCGGGATGCGCTCGATCAAAGCTCTGCCGCGAAGCGGCGCGTTCACTGCTTGGGGCTCGTGCGCCCCCGTGGCCATGCTGATGCTCATTGAGTTCCTCGCTTGCCGGCGTCCCTGCGCGGGACGGCTGAACGCCGCGGGCTCATCCACCCCCGGCGCAGTGGTCATCGCCAACCCAATTGCCACCCCCGTGCCAAGCAGCCCTGCTCTGCGCACAGCGAGAAAACCCCTCGCAGTTGCACATTGGGCAGCCCCCGCCCGGCCCAGTTGGGCAGAGAGGGAGCAAGTTGGGCAAAGACCTGCCCAATCCCCCAGCCCCCGTGAGATGCGGCCACCCACCTCGCTGAAACAAACGCGCTGAAACTCGCGCCTTCACCGCCTTCCGCGTGCCGTGGCACACCTGCTGCAATCTCTCCGTTGGCGGGAGGGCGCCGATCGCCCTCACGTTCAAGGAGACATCAGATGAACAACGAGCAAGACCTGCGAGCCGACAGCAACGAAGATGAGACCCGCGAAGAGCGCCTGACCGTCGAGATCCCGACCGACATCCAGGCGGGCCGCTCCAGCGCAGACTGTTACAGCTGCCAGACGCTGTCCCCTCGCGTGCTGGTGGCGTGAGCCTGCTCCACTAGCAATAGCACCTTCGAGCCTGGAGCCCCCTGGTGGGGCTCCAGGTTTCGTCATTTGGTGATTGGGTACACAAGCGCGCCCGCGTCAGTCCGCAGCCAACATACACAGCGCCACATCACGCCAGACGACGTCGTAGCGATGCGACGGCACCCCGAGCCCGCCTTGACAGCTCTTCCGCCGCCATGCGAGCGTGAGCATCTCGATGGTCGTTCGTCGGCGCACGCGGAACGGGAAGATGACGATCCCCGACCTGCTGCCGCTCGCGCTGCTCCTCGGGCTCGCGTGCAACGCCAGCGCCCGCGTGTCCGTGGCTCAATCGAGCGGTGCGGCTGCTGCGTCCGCGGCCGAGCCAGTGCTGGCCTCCCCCGCAGCCGCGCTGGCGGCGCCCGCGGCAGATACGGCGACCCGTGCTGTGGATGCTCCGATCCAGTGCTCGTATTGCGACGAGTGGAATCGCCAGCGCGAGCCCTTCAAGATCTTCGGCAACACGTACTACGTGGGTCCCGCCGGGCTGTCCGCGCTGCTGATCACCACGCCCGAGGGCCACGTGCTACTCGACGGCGGCCTGCCGCAATCCGCCGCGTTGATCGCCGCAAACATCGACAAGCTGGGCTTCAAAGTCGCCGATGTGCGCGTGATCGCGAACTCCCACGCGCACTACGATCACGCTGGCGGGATCTCCGCGCTCCAGCGCCTCAGCGGCGCCCGGGTAGTGGCGAGCGCCCAAGGCGCGGCCGCGCTCCAAGCAGGGCAGCCGACAGACGACGACCCACAAGCAAGCTCCGGCGGCGAGCCCAGGTTCCACTTCGCGCCCGCCGCTCGGGTCGAGGTCATTCCCGACAGCGGCAACGTACGAGTGGGAGACGTTACGCTCGTCGCCCACTACACCCCCGGTCACACCCCCGGCTCCACGACATGGACCTGGCAATCGTGCGACGCCGGCCGCTGCCTGAACATCGTCTACGGCGACAGCCTCAACCCCGTCTCCGACGACGGCTTCCTCTACACCGACCCCGCCCGCCCAGGAGTGGTGCCCGCCTTCTACCGCAGCATCGACGTCGTCGCCCACCTCTCGTGCGACATCCTCGTGTCCGTCCACCCCGACTTCACCAAGATCGACGACAAGCTCGCAGCGCGCGAGCGCGGCGTCACACCGGATCCGTTCATCGATACTGGCGCGTGTCACGCCTATGCGGCGGAGGCAAGGCGCAAGCTGGAGCGGCGAGTGGCGGCTGAGGGGGCGGGGAGGTAGACGGCGTAAAAGTTGACGCGGTTGGTCTCGGGCCCCGAATGGCAAACGTGGCTGGCGGGGCCGCCTTATGGTTGCGCCGAACACGTCTGGGACGACGTTGGAGGTCTGTAAGGTGCCGTTCGAGTACCCAGAGCTGCCAATCGCGCTCATCCGCCATCCAAACACCCCGACTCTGAAGACGCCATACGCTGCAACGGCCACGTCAACGCTTGGACAAGAGCCCAGAGGGGCGCAGTCTCGAACTCAAGCCTGGCGGGCAGCCGGGGTATCCACGCCGTAGGGCGCCTTTCGGCATCAACAGACTACTCGACAGCGCCGGGCCTGGTTCTGAATTCCGACCTGCCCACGCGCCCACCCGCGCTAACGGGGGGTTGATGGGCTGATAGGCTAACAGCTGACGTTCTGCTGCGTGGTCCCGAGCGCAGCGAGGGCCACGTCCGCAGCAACGGCCAAATTGGACTGCGATCAGCTTGGCACCAACCAGCGTGACCCGTGCCTGCCATCGCCCCACTCATGCGCCCGGCGATGCCCTATCCGAAGACGGTAGCTTTTTGCCAGCGCTCCCAGCATCGGTCCTTCTGACCGCTGCAGCCGTGCACCGTTGCCGCCTGGCGCGCCATATCGGTTGCGCGTATGGTACCAGCATGGCAGTCCCGCTGAAGTGCGTCGACTCGACGGTGGCTCCGGTCGCTCTGCTGGACGCGATGCGCCAAGTGTATACTGTTGAAAAGTCGGCCACCTGCGAGCTGATTCAGCGGCACTTGGACGCCACTTACTTGGTGTCCGGTGAAAGCGAGCGCCTCATCGCGAGATTATACAATGCCCGCTGGTGGTCCCGAGAAGAAGTCGGGGGAAGTCGCGGTGCTGCGCCATCTTGCAGCTCGCCGAGTTCGAGTTGCGGCTCCGGTGAAGCGACGGGACGGCGGTTGCGTCACCACAATTCAGGCGCCCGAGGGCGAGCGCCAGCTACTCATGTACGAGTACTTGGATGGGGATGGACTACTCCCGAGTCGCGATGCAGGGGCGTTTGGTGAGCTCGTTGGACAAATGCATGGCGCGCTCGCAGACTGCAAGCTTGAGCAGCATCGACGCGAATTGACGCTCCGTCGTCTAACAACGGATACCTTCGACACAATAGTCGCGCAGCTCAGCGAACAGAATGAGCATCGCAACTACGTCGAAAATCTACGCATTCGCGTCCTGACACGAGCCCAAGACGTGGGCTTGAGCGAGTTCCGTGAGGGACTGTGCCACGGCGACCTGAACTTCTCGAACGCTGTGCGGATGGCAGATGGCCAGATTGGCCTGTATGATTTCGAGAGCTGCGGCCCGGGCATTCTGGCGTACGACCTTGCCGTATTCCGTTGGGTGCAGCGACTCGTCGGGGCCCCGGAACAGACCTGGCAGAACTTTCTCGACGGGTATCGCAGGCACAACGAGATTTCCGAGCGAGAACTCGCCGGAATGGATTTACTCGTGCTTCTACGACAGCTTTATATGCTTGAGCACGATGCTCGGCGTACGCAGATCGAGTCTCTTGGCGGGAGATGGCGGCGAGCACGGCACACGCCTCAAGTCGACGCGCTGCGCAGGCTAGATGCACAGGTGTTTGGAACGCAGGTCGTGCAGGGTTGGTAGCGGATGCAGGAATTCCTCGTCGGGAGCAACGTCCGAGTTGGACGGCAGATGCATGGTTCTAAGCCGCGACTACGAAGACGCGGACATCAACTGTCCCGTCCGGCGTTGCTCGTTTGCCTTCACGGTCACTCACGAGGCCAGGCGCATTCATCAGTAGATGCCCAGGATCGTAGATCACGCACCACAGCGCATCACAGTCCGAATGCCGGCGATAGTGCTCAATGTCGATGATCAGCTCGTCGCCAATCTTCTTGCCATGCTGCCGGTCACGAACAAGCTTGAGTTCCAAGACGAGGCGGTGCGCTGGCAGGAGAAAGTCCATGCGCGTACTCGAACCTGCGTAGCTGGGCGTGAACTCTTCTGGACGAATGTCGGCAACCCAAGGCCGGAGCAACGCATGAAGCAGGTCTTGGACGTCATACTCGGACTGAAAGGAGAGCGCCACCGCGCCACGACGGCGCTGCGAAAGGGGATGCATGGCTCGCGGCAACCCTCGCACCAAAGGAAGGAGCAGTTCCTGGACGGAGCTGGGCTTTCGAACGGCAGCCTCTAACTTCGCTGATTCGAACGAGATCGTCGGAGGCGGCGCATCGTTCGGAAGAACACGACCACCGCGATAGTACCGCAGGCCATACTCCTCCAGAACGCTCACCACCCGCTCGCGTTGGGCCTGCCACTCTGGAAACGCGGGAGCCTCAACTGAAGGCGGCAGATCCATGAACTCTTCCAGAACTAGCGCCAAAGCCTTCAGACTGTCGACGTCGGGATCATCGCCCGCGAGCTGCAGCCAGTGCTTCCACTTCGCCAGGTGAGACAGATTGGGAGGCTCGCCAGGCGCACCAGCGCGCTTGAACAACAGTTCAAGGACCTTGTGGGATCCGGTATGGCTGATGACTTCGCCGACAACGGCGCACACCGCCGCCGGTAGTCGAATGTTGCCTCCTTCTTTGGAGCCGCCTTGCATTGAAGCCACCCTGTTGTGTCCGCTGGTACTTGGTTCACTATTCTAGGCTGCGGCTGGCGACATTCAAGGCGAGCGGGTTCGGCATGCCGCGGTGCACCCTCTCACGCGGCAAGTGGCTCGCCGCCCAGGTGGAACGACCGCAAGCTTATAGTCTTGCACGTCGAATCAATTTGCCGTCGTGCCATGCGCGTGGTCGCGTTGTCCGTCCAACGTCCTGGCGTTCTCCCGCGAGGTCCCGAGCGCAGCGAGGGCCTCGTCGGGAGCAACGTCCGAGTTCGACAGCGCGCTCCCAGGTGTCCCGAAGGCTTGGGCGACGACCACTTGCCGCAGCTATGGCGGCGTCCACTTGCGTCGAGGACTTGATTGACAGCCACGGCTCGCGCCACGATACATTCAACCGCAATAGGCAGAGCGCGCGCAAACGAGCCTCTCTCGTGAGAGGTTCGCACGGCAACGCCTACCTCGATTCGCGCGGAGCCGATGAAGTTCCTTTGAATTGTGCTTGGCCAAGAGGCCGCAGCGCTGCCCTGAATCGAGCCGGTCCGCTACCAGTCGACTGCTCACCAGGCTATCCTGTCGGCATGAGCTCTGTGCCAATTGAGATACCGGAGGCCACTCTCGTTGCCCTCAAGCTCGACGCTCACACGGCTGGTATCCAGCTGCGAATCGCAGCGGCGATGAAGCTCTTCGAGCTTGGACGGTTGTCGTCCGGCGCCGCCGCCGAACTGGCGGGAGTGTCTCGCGTCGCGTTCCTGGCCAGGCTCGGTGAGTTCGGCGTTGAGACCTTCCGCCAAACAGAGGCCGACCTGAACAGTGACCTCGCCAATGCGTGAGGTCGTCACCAACACTTCGCCGCTGCTCTACTTGCATCAGCTTGGCGCCATCGCTCTGCTGGGTACCCTGTATCCAAAGGTCCTGGTGCCAAGGAGCGTGGTCGAGGAGCTCGATGCTGGCAGGGGCGCTGGTCACGACGTCCCGAACGTCGCGTCCCTTGTTTGGGCAGAGGTTGTGTCATCCCCTACGCTCGCGCTCTTGGCCTTAGCCACTGACCTCGGTAAGGGCGAAGCCGAAGCGATCGCAGTCGCCCACGAACGCAACGCCTTGCTCATCCTGGACGACGCCCTTGCACGGCGTCATGCCAACTTGATTGGCGTCACTGTGACTGGAACGCTACCCCAGAACGCCCTCATCGCACCCGCGATGGCCTGCCCACGTCCTTGATCTCGAAACTACCTCCTCCAGCACCACGCGCTCCAGCACCAACCAGTCGCCAGGCCTGCTCACGCGGAACTCCGAGCCTCGCCACTGAGTTCTCCCGTCTGCTCAACGGCTGGCGTTCTGCTGCGTGGTCCCGAGCGCAGCGAGGGCCACGTCAGTAGCAACGACCGAGTTAGGCAGAGCTGCTGCGCGTTCCTTGATCTCGCACGGCCTGCTTGATTTGCGTGCAAGCCGCG
>JAICQL010000159.1 GCA_025937895.1 Polyangiaceae bacterium
AGGCACCGGCGGCAGCGCGGGCGCAGGCACTGGCGGCAGCGCGGGCGCAGGCAGCGGCGGCAGCGCGGGCTCGACCGGCATGGCCGGCTCTGCGGGCTCGACCGGTATGGCTGGCTCTGCGGGCTCGACCGGCATGGCCGGTTCGGCTGGCTCGACCGGCATGGACGCTGGCGGCTGAGTTCTATTTCGTCAGTCGGGCGCGCGTCCCTCGCTCGCCCGACTGCTGACTTTTGAGCTCGAGCCGCTCAGCGGCTGCGAGCTTCCAAACAGCGATGCCCGCCATACTCCATGTCGAGCCCCCAGTGGGTTCGGCATGGAGGTCGTTTGCGTTGCTGTTTGGGCTCAGTCTGCGATGGCTTGCCGTTGGGTGGGCTTCGCTTCTGACCGGGCGGCAAAGGCAACCCGGTCAGAGCGAATCCCCCTCGGGCTCTTCACTCTGACTTTTCGCTTCGCCAGCTCTCCGCCGGGTAACGGTCCCGTCAGGATCGAGCAGCAAAGACTTGCAGCAGAAATCCCCAGCTGGGTTTCTGCCGTTGGCGTTTTGTGACTTCAGGCTCGCTGAGCGAGGTCGCTGACCGCTTTTCCGCCAGCTCTCAACCGTAGCGCTAACCGTGCGGGGTCCTGCCCGAAGGCGCTGCCGCGGCGCTGGCCTCACCAGCGGGCGACCCAGCGAGTAGCCCCCCGGGCAGCATCGCCGCCCGGCGCGCGTCCACCACGGCGCCCACGGCGCCAGCGATCACCTCCAGGGGGTGCCCGGGTCCCGCCGGAGGGACGTGCAGGAACGCAGCAAACTCGGGCGCGAGCGGCGGCGTGCAGCTCAGCAGCGACCAGTACGTGCTCTCACACACGTATTGCCCCGCATCCTCCGAGTCGATGACCTGCACGGCAGCCGTCTGCAGCGCGTCTCGCAGCTCCTGCCAGGGCCAGCGGCCACGGCTCTCCTCCGGCCCCGGCTCCGCGCCGAGGGCAGGCGGGCGCCGAGCCCGGTGCTCGATCCGGAACACGTCTCCTACGGCGAGCCCGGTGCACAACACCGCGCGCGGTCGTAACTCCAGCAGCGCGCTGCGCAGCTGCTCGTGCGCCGCAACGTAGTCCACGGGCAAGCGCAGCACGGCAACGTCTGCGGGCCAGCGAGCTCTCGTTAGCTCGAGCGCATCCCAGCTGGAGTTGCTGCGATGCGGACCAAAGGGCTCGAAGCCAGTGACGAGGAAAGTTGCAGACATGTCGGACTGCCTTGGTGAGAGGGCCGATGGCGAGCCCCACCTCGGCACGCCATGGTCACGTTATCGCGCCGGGTGCCCGCGCTGCGTCCAAATTGTCGTCGCCTCAGCACAGGCGGAGCGCTACGGTCGGACCACGCCACGTCATGACCAAGCACGCCATTCGCCTCGTCTTTCTCGCCGCTGCCGCATTTTCGCTCATCCACGGCTGTAGCGATGGTTCTCTGGAGTGCCTGGGCACCGCCGTGGCCTGCTCCGACCGGGACGTGAACACGTGTGATCACGGCTGTCGGCTCGAGCGCGGTTGCCTCGGCGAGCAGCCGATCACCTGCGAGTCGCTGACCGACAATTACGACCTGTGTCTGCAGACGGGCTGCCGCTACGTGGGCTCCTGTGACGGCGCTGCCGGCTGCACCCAGCTCACCTTCGACGTCTGCGGCACCACCCCCGGCTGCGTGCAGGTGCGGCGCTGCTTTGGCGGCAGCGTGAGCTGCGGCAGCCTCGATGACAGCCAGTGTGAGCTGTACGAGCAGTGCGTGCTCGGCTCGCGCTGCACGGGCTCGGCAGACTCGTGCGGCGATCTGGACTCCACCAGCGCCTGTCTGGATGTGCCCGGCTGCTATGCGGCCGACACCAAGCCGGCCGTGGTCGGCTACTCGAGCGTGAGCTACTGAGTGCAGATGCCGCGGCTCTCCAGCGCTCTGCTTGCGGCGCCACCTCGCAGCGCGTGGCTGCTCCTGCTCGCCGCCTGTGCCAGCACCCCTCGCGAGGTGCACGAGGCCCGTGCTTATCCGGAGACCAAGCTCGCCGCGAGCGCCATGAAGCTGGAGGTCGTCGACGGGCGGCCAGCGCCTGTCGATCCGCTGAGCCGCCAGCTGCTGCTGCCCAGTGACTTCGAGGCCGTGGCACTCGGGCGGCTGACGCGGATGCTGGCCGGGCAAGGCCCAGCGCTGCACGTGACGGCGTTCGTGAACGGGGGAGAGGCGCTCGACGTCACCGACGCCCGGGGAGAGCTCACCCGGGTGAGCGTGGCACTGGGCTTCGAGGTCAAGGTGGAGGACGGGCCCACGCTGCGCCGGGCAGAGTCCGAGTCCAGGGCGGATCTACAGCGGGACGAAGCCACGCCGGCGGAGCTCAACCTGCTGCTGCGCTCCACGGCGCTCGACGCCTTCGACCGCTACTGGGCGGACCCGAAGACGACGGTGGCTCTCAACCAAGATCTGGCGGCGTACCAGCAGAGTCAGCCGCAGAGCCCCTGAGCGGGGCTAGTCGTGGCGCGCGAGCACGCCACGGATCTCCTGCGCCGTGGGGAACTCCGGATCCAGCTTCAATACCTGCTCCAGCTTGTCGCCGGCCTCCGCGGCCTTGCCTGCGGCCAGCAGGGCCGCGCCCCAGTGATACGTGAACTGCGCCGAGCCGGGAGCCGCGCGGGCCGCGGCCTCCAGGTGCGGTAGAGCCGCGGCGGGATCGCCGCCGAGGTGCGTGACCCAGCCCAGCGCGTCCAGCACCTCGGGCTGTGAAGGCGCTGCCTGGAAGGCACGCTGCGCCAGCTGCTGTGCCTCCGGCAACGCGCGCAAGCCCTCCGCCTGCACGCTGGCCAGCGCGGCGAGCGCCAGCGGGTGGCCCGGGCTGAGCTCCAGCGCACGCTCGCAGTACTGCTGCGCTTGCTCGTAGCGCCGCAGCTCGCGCGCCACGCGCGCCGCCAGCAACAACAGCCGCAGGTTCTTGCCGTCGTGCGCCAGCGCCGCGTCGATCACCGACTGGGCCAGGCTCGTGCGGCCGTGGCGGGCATAGACGCGGCTCAGCGCGCTCACCGCGGGAAAGTAGGCCGCGTTCACGTTGAGCGCACGGCGATAGGCGGCGAGCGCTCGCTCCACGTCGCGGTGCGCGAGCAGCCAGTCCCCCTCCACCGCGGCCACCTCCGCGGAGTTGCGGTGCTGCTCGCCATAGCTGAGCGCCAGTGCCTTGGCCTCCGCTGCGCCCTGGCTCTGCTCGATCAGCTGCAGCAGCTCGTTCAGGCTTGGGATATGAGCGCCAAAGCGCTTCAGGTTGCCCTCCAGCAGCCGGCGCGCCTGCTCCACCTGGCCCCGCTTGCGCAAGGTGGTGGCCAGCCACAGCCGCGCCTCTGGCTCCTGCGGTGCCAGCTCCCACAGCCGGCGAAACGCCTGCTCCGCCAGATCCAGCCGCCCCGCCTGCAGCTGGGCCTCTCCCAGCGCGGCGTGCACGCGCGCCAGACGGCCCTGCTGCTCGGTGAGCCCGGACAGCGCCGCCACGGCCTGGTCGGCGGCGCCGCGGCGCAAGTGCAGGCGCGCCAGGGTCAAGCTGGCGTCGATGTCGCGCGGGTCCTCCTGCAGGGCGGCGGTCAGCTGCGCCTGCGCGGCATCATGGCGGCGCTGCTCGATCAACGAGCGCGCCAGCACGCCGCGCACCCGCGAGCGCAGGTCGCGCTGCTCGACCGGCAGCTCTTGCAGCAGGCGCTGCAGCTTCTGCGTGGGCTCTGTCTCGAGCCCACTGGCAAGCTCCAGCCGCGCCTCGAGCAAGCGAGCCTCCGGCTCTCGCACCCGCACCCCGAGGTGCTGCAGCGCCTGCCGGGCCTCCACCGCTTGCCCGAGCTCCAGGTGCGCCGCCGCCAGCGCCTGCCAGGCGCGCGCGTGCCAGGCTGCCGCGTCCCGTGGCAGGCTCTGCACGAGCGGCAGCAGCAACGAGCGCGCGAGCTGGGGGTTGTCTCGGTCCAGGCTGCCCAGCGCCAGCTCCAGCGCCACGCGCGGGCTCTGCAGCGGTAAGTAGCGCACGTTCTCGCGCAGCTTGTCGGCGGTGTCGCTGCGGTTCAGGCGCGCCATCAGATCCGCCAGCACCAGCTGCCCCTCCAGCCCCAGCCCCTGACCGGACCGCTGCTGACGCTCCGCACGAGCCTCCAGGAAATCCACGGCTTGCTGGATCTGCGGGCGCGTCTCCGCGTACACGCCCAGCAGCAGCAGCGCAGGATCGTGGTTGGGCTCCTGCTCCAGGGCGAGCAGCAGCTGCTCGCGTGCCTTTGCGTACCGACCAAAGTGTGTCTGCACGCGTGCCAGCGCCACGCGTGCCTCGAGATCCCCCGGCTTGGCGTCGAGCGCAGCCTCCAGGTGGCGCTCCGCCTGCTCGTATGCGCCGAGCGCCTCATGGCCCAGGCCCAGGCCGCGCTGCGCGTGTGCGCTCGCCTCGATATTGGCCGCGCTCTGGTACTCGGCGATGGCTTGCTTGGCCTCACCCAGCGACAGCAGGCGATCGCCCCGCTCCAGATTGGCACTGCTGCTGCGATGACAGGCCAGCGCCAGCAACGCGACGACTGCCAGGGGCACGGCGGATCGAATGCGCCTGCGCAGCAGCCGCGCCAGCGCCGGCCCCACGGCTGCTAGCGCGGGTCTCCAGCGAGTCAGCTTCCTCGAGCGGAGCTGGGTCGGCACCCCGGGCATCTTCTCGAGAATACGGGGCCACCGTCCGGAACGCCAGGTGCGGCGGCGCGCAGCACGCCAAGACGACACTCACACACCCGCCGCCGCTGGCGCCACCGGCTGGGTTTGGCCTCGATTCAACGCCTTTCAGGCACTAGACTGCGCACATGAGCGACACGCAGCCACCGATGGAATGGCCCAATTTTGCGGACATTCCGCTGGAGGAAGCGATCCCCACGTCACGCCCGAAGGGCCAGGCGCTGTCCCGCTTCGTGTGGTGGGACGGTGAGATCCGCAGGGCCGAGAAGCAGAGCGTGCACTACTACGCCAACGCTCTTCACTACGGCACCGCGGTGTTCGAGGGCATCCGCGTGTACCCCACCTCGCGTGGTCCCGCCCTGTTCCGGGTGCAGGACCACATGCGGCGCCTGCTCGGCTCCGCGCGCCTGTACGGCATGAGCATCCCATACGGCGTTGCCGAGCTGGTGCAGGGGGCGGTGCAGGTCACCCGCCAGAACGGCATCAATCACGCCTATATCCGGCCGCTCGCGTTCTTTGGTTACGGGCCCATCGACATCAAGCCCAAGCAAGCCTGCGCCGTCAGCGTGTTCATCGCCACGCGTGAGCTCGGCACCTTCCTGGGGGAGAAGGCGCTGCGCAATGGCGCGCGCGTCACCATCTCCTCGTGGCGCAAGTTCCACCACTCGGCCCTGCCCACCATGGCCAAGGCCAGCGGCCACTACGCCAACAGCGTGCTCGCCGCTCACGAGGCGCTGGATCGCGGCTACGACGACGCAATCCTGCTCAATCAAGACGGCACGGTCTCCAGCGCCACCGGCGAGAACGTGTTCTTCGTGCGCGACGGGCAGCTGTGCACCAATGACGAGGCGTCGTCGATCGTACCCGGCATCACGCGTGACACCATCTTGCGCCTGGCGCAGGAGGCTCATGTGCCCATCTCGGTCAAGGCGTTCACGCGCGAAGAGATGATGCGCGCCGAGGAGATCTTCCTCACCGGAACGGCAGCGGAGGTGACGCCCGTATGCGAGATCGATGGGGTCGAGTTCCGCACCGGCAAAGATACGCTGGGCGCGCGCCTGCAGCGCGCCTACCTGGCAACGGTGACCGGCAAAGATGCACGTCACCACGACTGGCTCACCTGGCTATAGCGTAGCCGTGCGCCGAGCCTGCCCGGCGCGCCGCCCCTGGACCACGATGATGCGGCTGCACCGGGGCTTCCTCGCCGTCGGCCGGTGGCCAAAATGGCCGCGGGCGCAGCACCCGTGGATGCCACGCCCGCAACAGGCCAGCGCTCGAGCCTAGCTCACGGACCGGCGTCCGCGCCGCCGCCGGTGGACAGCGCGCCCGGCACGCACTCACCTGCGCGCCCCACCTGCGCCTGCGCCTCGGGAGTGGGGAACAGCTCGCACACCCAGCCGTCGGCGGCCTGAGCGCAGTCGGCGTCCACATCGCAGAGCGGCGCGCAGTAGCCCAGATCACCCACGCCGCCGTTCTGGAGCTGCGACGCAAAGCACGCACCCTGACGGGCGCCCGCCGCGCCCTGATCCAGGCCGCAGCCGCTCACGATGCCTGCAGTGCAGTTGGCGCTGCAGAAGCTACCGACGATCTCACCCGGGTTCGCCGGGTTTTGATACTGGACGCACAGCCCGCTGGCGCAGTCCGCCACCTCGGTTTCGGGCGTGCAGCCAGCGCCGATTCCACCTCCGGGGCGCTGCACGTCCACACACATGCCGAACAAGGTGGTGTCGCAGAAGCGGCCGGGACCACAGGCTGCATCACTCGTGCAGCGCGGAATGCAGATGCCGAGACCGTTGTTGTTCGGGATCGGCAAGCAGGCCTGCGCGCGCTCGCTGCCGCACTTGGCCGCGGGGTTACCCGGGCCCGGCAAGCAGACGGACATGCAGATGCCGAGCGCGTTGTTGCACGCAGAGAGCTCATCGAGGCTCGTGCAGTCAGTGTTGGTGGTGCAACGCGCGCTGCAGTAGCCACCCTGAGGACCGCCCGATGCCGCTCCACCCGGCGGCGGCTCCTGATTGATGAACACGTCGTTCGAAGAGGCCTGGATACAGAACATCGGCTCGCCACCGCAGGCCGAGTCCGCCGCGCACGGAGCGCCCACCACGTTGGTGAACATCGCCGGCGGCGGCATGCTGGAGCTGCCCGCCGCGCTGCTGCTGCTGCCACCGGTCGACGAGGACGAGCTGCCACCCCCACCACCGGAGCCCGCGTTCGCCGAGCCCGTGCCGCAGCTGCACTCGTCGTAGCCGCTCCCCTCTTCGTTGCAGGTCTGCTCGCCCATGCCCGCGCCAGCACACGGACAGCGACGGATGTCACCCGGGTTACAGGCCCTGCTCTCATCATCGGAGCCGCACGATGGCAGCACTTGCGCCACGAACAGCAGCGGCACCGTCCAGCCCAGCCCTCTCAACAGAGGACGCGCCCATTGCCGGCGCCGGGACACTTTGCAACGGTCATTGGAGAACGACGAGGAATGGCCGATTTCGGGACGGGGGGGAAGCATCGACTGCTCATACTGTCGGAGGGCCTGGTTGCCCGCAAGGGCCAAAGGATTGCCCAGGTCCACGCCTGCCGCAGCCACGCGAACAATCCAAGCCAGCGTGATCGGAACGGTAAAAGTGGCTGATTTCGTGATTTCGGGGCACGGCTCATCAAGCCGCATGGGCACGCGCCACGACATGCCGAGTCGAGCGCCTCGCAGCGAACGGTGGTATTGCTCGGGCGTTTCATCGCCAACGAGCGAGCTGCACGCTCGCCTGGTGCGAGCTGAACATGAACGCCAGCTGAGCGAGCAACTTGCCCGCTGCGCTGCGGAGGGTCACACTTCGGCTGCTCCATTTCAGGCAATCTACACCTCGGGTCCATTTCGTTCGGGGGGCATGGCCTTCAGTCGCTGCAGGCCTGCATTCACGGAGTGATGGCCCTGACAGGTGGCAGCGGGTGAATTCGAGAGAGGGAACGAGCGCGTGAAGATCAAGAAAGCGGTAATCGCGGTAGCAGGCTATGGCACCCGGTTCTTGCCAGCCACCAAGGTGGTGCCCAAAGAGCTGCTCTCCATCGTGGACAAGCCCGTCATCCAGTACCTGGTCGAGGAGTGCGCCGCGTCGGGTATCGAAGACGTGATCTTCGTGGTTCGTGAGGGCACGCAGAGCATCGCCGATCACTTCGACAGCACGCGCGGGCTGGAGATGCACCTGGCGGAGAACCGCAAGGAGGCGCTCCTGGCTCGCGTGCGCGCCATCTCGCAGCTGGCCAACTTCGCGCTGGTGCGCCAGACGTCGCGCCTGCCGTACGGCAACGGCTCGCCGATCCTCGCCGCGCGCCGCTTCATCGGCAATGAGCCCTTCGCCTATCTGTTCGGCGATGATCTGGTCCTGTCGGAGACGCCGTGTGTGCGTCAGCTCACGCGGCTGTTCGAGGAGCACGGACCTGCCGCTGTGGTCGCGGCTCAGGACGTGCCTCGCGCCGAGATCAATCGCTACGGCGCCATCGCGCTCAAGCCCGGGCGTGAGCCGCTGGAGCTCGAGTCCGTGGTGGAGAAGCCGGAGCCGGAGCGCGCCCCGAGCACCCTGGCCCAGCTGGGCCGCTTCGTGCTCTCACCGAGGGTGGTGGAGCTGCTGCTCGAAGCCAAGGTGGGGCCTGGCGAGGAGCTGTATCTCACCCCGGCAATTCATCAGCTCTCCAAGACGGAGCGCGTCCTCGTTCACGCCATCGAGGGCACCTGGCACACCACGGGTGATCCGCTGCGCTTCATGAAGGCGAACGTGGAATACATGCTGCGCCACCCCGAATACGGCGCTGACTTCGCGGCACACCTGCGCGAGCTGGCGCAGAGCGAGCTGCTGAAGCGCTGAGCGCTGCTCCTCCTCTTGGCCGCTATCCGATTGCTACCGGGCTGCGTCTGACCTTGGTGTCAGGCGCAGCGGTAGCGCCTCAGCCCAGGTCCAGCTTGGCGTTGCGCCCGAGGCCGCGCACCCAGACGTCGAACATGACGCGCGTCATCGTCACGCCCGTGAACAGGCTGCAGGCCACACCCACGATCAGGGTCACGGCAAAGCCCTTGATCGGGCCCGTACCGAACTGAGCCAGCACGATACCGCTGGTCAAGGTCGTCAAGTGGCCGTCCAGGATGGCGCTGAACGCCTTCGAGTAGCCGAGATCCACGGAAGCGCGCGGGCTCCGCCCGCCGCGGAGCTCATCGCGAATACGCTCGTTGATCAGCACGTTGGCGTCCACGCTCATGCCCACTGTGAGCGCCAGGCCAGCGATACCAGGCAGGGTCATCGATGCGCCGAACGATGCCAGGATGGCGATCAGCAGCACGATGTTGAAGGTCACGGCGATGTTCGCGAAGATCCCGGACTGCCGGTAGTACATCACCATAAAGGCGAGCACGAGCACCACTCCCACCAGCGCACCGCGTACACCCTGCTGAATCGAGTCTGCGCCCAGCGAGGGCCCGATGTGCTGCTCGTTCGAGGGCGTGATCGGCGCCGGCAACGCGCCGGAGCGCAGCACCAGCTCCAGCTTGCGCGCGTCGCGCAGCTGGCTCTCGGTGTCGGAGGAGCCAAGGGTGATGCTGGCGTTACCGCCGGCGATGCGGGACTGGATCACCGGCGCGCTCTCGACCCTGCCATCCAGGATGATGGCGAAGCGGCGCTTGATGTTGGCTCCGGTGATGCGCTCGAAGATCGCGCCTCCAGCGTCGGTGAAGCGCAGCGCCACGTACCAGCCGCCCAGGCTGTTCTGGCCCTGATCCGGCTGGGCCTGCGCGTCGCGGATCATGTCACCGGTGATCTCTGCGCGGCTCTTCAGCAGGTACGTACGCCAGCCGAGCTCGGTCGACTTGCCCGTGACCGGATCGGTGTCGTACATCATCTCGAAACCGAGCTCACGATCGGGCGGCAACGTCAGAGTGGCGGCCCACTCCTTGAAGCGATCGAGCGCCTCCTTGGAGGTCTCGTCCGGCTTCTTGCGCATCTCCGCGTAGGTGATCACCTTGCGGCGCGCCTCACCCTCGGCGTCCTGACCGACGGTGGTGGTCTCCTGCGCGAACCCGACGCCCTCGGGCAGGCTCGTGCGATCGGCGCCAGCACGGAAGCTGGCGAAGAAGTCGGTGTCGTCGTCGAGCAGCTTGAACTCGAGGCGCGCCGTCTGACCGATAATCTCGCGGATCTCCTTGAAGCCCGCCTCGTCCTGGCCGGGCACCTCCACGATGATGTCCTCATCGCGGGTGGAGACGGCGGCCTCGCGCAAGCCCAGCTCATCCACGCGCCGCAGCACGATCTCTTTGGCCTGCGCCACGGCGTTCTCGCGGATCTGCGTCTCCACGTCGTTGCGCAGGCGGAAGACGTAACTGCCCTGATTGTTGTCCTGGGAGTAGGACATCTCCGTCGCGAAGAGCTGCAGGAAGGGCGCGTCGATCTTGGCGGCGTCCGCAGGATCTTTGACGCTGAGGCGCACGGTGCGCGCGTCGCCCTGCGGCTTCTCCAGGGTCACCTTCTCGCGCAGCTTGGCGTAGACCTCTTCCGGCGGCCGCTCATCGCCGGAGTGCAGGCCAAAGATCTTGGCCAGCTCGGTCTGCATGTCCTCGTAGTGGCGATCGCGGCGATCCTCGAGCGCCTCGTCGACGTCCACCGTGTAGACCAGGCGCAGGCCACCGCGCAGATCCAGGCCGGCGACGAGCCGGAAGGTGACCCGCTCCGCGATGTACTGCGGGCACGGGATGAGCCCGCCCGTCATGCTCGTGACCGAGGGCCAGACCGAGACGAACCCCAGCGCGGCCACCGCGACGACCAGACCGGCGCGCATGCGCCAGTTGGCGTCCAGCACCTTGAGCCCGACGATGAAGCACCAGGCCGCGATGCAGCCGAAGCTGAACATCGTCCAGAACGAGTCATAGTAGGCAGCCGCGGCCGCGGATGCCGTACACACGGCCGCGAGCCAGAAGGCCACGCGGCTATGCCTGCGGAGCTGGCCACCGACCAGCAGGGCCAGCGTCGTGGCCGCGAAGGCGAAAACGAGGACGGTGTTGGTATCCACTGCGCGATCCAGTTGGCTATGCCCGGCGAGCGGGGCTGATGAAAGAGGTGCGGAGGACTCTGGAGCTCACGAACGGCGCGTACCGTACCCAGACGGCGAGGCGGGCCAAAAGCTGCGGCGCTCGCGAGCTCACGAGGACTTGGCTTTTTCGGCCTTGTCCGCCTTGTCGGCGCTCGCCTCCGAGCTGCTCGTCTCGGTCTCGGTGTCACGGCCGAGCAGGCTGGAGCGCAGCACCGTGATCTTGGTGCCAGACGGCGGCAACTCGAGCTTGGCGTAGCGGCCCTCGATCGCAGCGAGGCGCCCCACCAACCCGCTCTGAGTGAGCACGCGGTCACCCTTCTTGAGCGCCGAGATGTTCGCCTCCTGCTTCTTCTGCTGAGAGCGCCCCTGCCACAGCATGATCAGGATGAAGGGAATGACGATCAGCATCGGCGCAAACAGCCCGAAGCTGCTGGGAGGCGCCGCCCCTGAGTCCGGCGATGCCGGTGCCGTCGACTGCCCGCTGCTCTGCGGCCGGGGCGACTCCGGCACTGCCTGGAAAGCTAGGACCCCGAAATTCAAGATACCTCCGAGGGGCGGGCCTATACCGAGTTTAAACAGCCCACGCAAGCAAGGGTTCCCCCGCTCGATGGTCAGGTGAAAACGCGTTCAGCCAGCTGCGGAGCGCTTTTGCACCGGCCAGGCTCAGCCGCCCGACCGCAAGCAATCCATTAACCCGGCCGCATCGGCTGCCCCACTGACTCCTCGAGCCCCGCTCACACGCTGCCTTGCTTGACAGTCACAGGACGTACATCCTAAGTAGGCGAGGTCCGTGACACGATCCAGGCGCGTAGCTCAGTGGTAGAGCACTACCTTGACACGGTAGGGGTCGGCAGTTCAATCCTGCCCGCGCCTACGACGCTGGCCGCTGTCCTCGACGGATCGCCATCAGGTCGCCGCAAGGCCCAGGTGCGTCTGTCGAGCTCGTCACGCCAGCCTTCTGGTCGCGGACGGTTTCGTGGGTTCGTGCCTGCGCGCGCGGAGGCCTCGGTGCCTCCGTCGAGCAGTCACCCGTCGAGCCGCGTCATGTGGTCATGACCGCACGCTGCGATCGCTCGAGGCTGCGTCCACGCGACTGCATCCTTGGGACGGGTACCCTCAGGACGGGTATCCCCGGCATGGGCGCTCTCGGCGAGGGTCCGCTCGAGGAGGCGCGCGGCGGTCCGGCCCAGTCCCATCACGGGCATGGCCGGTGCCTGCGTGGTTTCACGCTGGCATGGCGCATTCAGAAACGCCAAAGGCACGGGTCTTCGCGGCGGCTCTGCGCTAAAGTGGCCGGGCCAGTTGCGAGCGCCGCTTGGTGTAGCGCTCGCGTTCAGAGCTGGGGGATAGATGTCGGAACGGGCTCCTCGCGCGCCAGCGCGGGTAGCGGCGTTCATGGGGTGGCAGAGTTTCGGGGGCAGAGTTTTCGGGGGCAGAGTTTCGGGGCCATCAGGGCTTCTCGATGAAAGAAAAGGAGCAGGAGTAGCAATACATGGCGATGGGTAGACGCATGGTGCCGCGCGACTCGCGCGCGCCTCAAATCCGGGTGAATCACCGCATCCGGGTACCGGAGGTGCGGGTCGTGCTGGATGACGGATCGCAGCTGGGGGTGATGCCGACTTCGGAGGCTTTGAAGGCTGCGGAAGGGCGCGGCCTCGACTTGGTCGAAGTCAATCCGAAGAGCGTCCCGCCGGTATGCAAGATCCTCGACTTCGGCCGGTACAAATACGAGGAAAAGAAGCGGCAGAGCGAGGCGAAGCGCAAGCAGACCGTCGTCGAGCTGAAGGAAGTCAAGCTTCGCCCGAAGACGGATGACCACGATCTGCAGGTCAAGGTCCGCGCCGCGCGGCGCTTCCTCGAGTCGGGCAACAAGGTGAAATTCACGGTGCGCTTCCGCGGTCGTGAGATCACCCATCCGCAGCGCGCTCAGATGCAGCTCGACTGGCTGATCGAGCAACTGGTGGATCTGGCCAACGTCGAGCAGCGCCCACAGATGGAAGGCCGCACCATGAGCGCGATCGTGGGGCCCAAGCCCATCGTGCTGCAGCGGCTGGCCAGCGATCGCGCGCGCCGTGAGGCAGAGGCTCATGCCCAGGGCACTCGGCTGGAGGAGCTGGAGGATTCGGTCGACGAGGACGAGGATCTCGACGACGATGATGATGATGACGAGGATGACGAGGACGACGACGAGTGAGTCGTCACGGCTGGGGGCTGGCTTCCTGGCAGCTGGCCTCCTGGCAGCTGGCTTCCTGGCAGCTGGCTTCCTGGCAGCTGGCCTCCTGGCAGCTGGCTTCCCGAGAGCCGGCTCGCTCCTCTGAGCTGGCTACCTTGCTCAGCTGAAGACGCCCGCCACGTAAGCGGCGACCACCACGCCGATCAACACCAGCGCTGCTGCTGCGATCCAGAAGCGCAGCGGCAGCGCGGCGGGAGCAGGCGCCGGAGCGAGGTGGGGCGCATGTCCGGGGTGTGCCCCCTGGGGCACCTGATGCCGCGGCAAGGGTAGCTTGGAGGGGCGGACTCCGGGCGCCGGCGGGCGACCCGGCACGGAGGCGGGCCCGCGCGGAGGCTGGCTCTGGCTGCGCGGGGGATCCGCCCCCTCCTCCAGAGCGGCCAGATTGCCCGCCTCATAACCGCCGGGGCTGGACAGGCTAACCTGCGAGGGCTCGACGGTGGGCAGGCGGGTCGTTGCGTGTGAGCCCTCGAACGTGCCGAAGCTGAGTGGGATGGCGCCCACACCGCTCTGCTCCTCCGGACCCGGGTCGAGCGAGGCATCGCTCTCCTCCCCCTCCTGCAGCGACGTGAAGCTCATCATCGCGTCCTGGATCAAGTTGCCGATGAGCGTCTGCTGCTTCGGGCGTGCGCCGCGCTGGCGGCGCTGCTCCTCCCTCACGTCGGTGACGAGGCCGCCGAGGTCGAACGACGACACCGGCCTGCCCATCTGGAACAATACGTGGTTCAGATCGCGGCCAAATTCGCGCGCTGTCTGATAGCGAGCGTTCGGATCACGGGCGAGCGCATGCCCGATGATCTGCTCGAGCGCGGCAGGCACGTCTTTTACGTACTGTGAGAGCGGCGGCACGCGCGCCGCTTGCACCAGCCGTACCGTGCCCAGATCCGTATCGCCCATGAACAGGCGCTGCCCGGTGATCATCTCCCACAGCAAGATGCCGGTGGCGAAGACGTCCGTACGATGGTCGACCTCCTCGCCCAGCGCCGCCTCCGGCGAGAGATAGCTGAACTTGCCCTTGATGATGCCGGGCTCGCTCGCCTCCAGCTGGCTGTTGGCCTTGGCCAGGCCAAAGTCCACGACCTTGACCTCGCCGTGCCGGGTGATGAGCACGTTGGGAGGCGATACGTCGCGGTGCACGATGCCCAGCGGCTGCCCCAGCGCGTCTCGAGCCTCGTGCGCGTACGCCAGCCCCTCACAGGTGCGCAGCGCCACGAAACAGGCCGCCTCGATCGCCATCGGCCGCTTGATCTGCTTGCGGTGCTCGATGATCGCCTTGAGGTTGGCGCCATCCACGTATTCCATGACGATGAAATACGTCTCGTCGCCGACACCGATGTCGAACACCTGAACGACGTTGGAGTGGGTGAGGGTGGCGCTCAGCCGTGCCTCATCCAGAAACATGCCGATGAACTGTTTCTTCTGCGACAGGTGCGGCAGCACCCGCTTGATCGCCACTGTCTTTTTGAAGCCCTCGAGCCCGGCGCTCTCCGCTCGAAACACCTCGGCCATGCCGCCTGCGGCAATCTTCTCGATGACGCGATAGCGTTGGGTCGGAGCGTGAGCCATGGGGGGAGATCTTCCTCGACGGCACGAGGGCAGGAAGACCGAAGGTATGGGTGGGCCTGCGGCTAGGCAAATAACATACCCCGATTGGCTCGCCGCTCAGCCGGTCTCCCCGGTATCGCGGGTGGAACAGTAAGGGCGCCTTCGCTCGCTAGCAGCGCTCCGGCAGCAAGAAGACGGACGCTCCCACCGGGACTGGGCTTGACCTTGGGGCAGGCCCGTCCCTAGCCTGCGCCGCGTGGAAGAGCACCATTCGCAATCGGAAGAGACCCTCGCCCCCGACGAGGCGCCCACCCCCCTCTGGCTACCCGTGCTGGGTGCGGCGCTGTTCCTGATTGCTGCCATTTTGGTGTTGGCGGCTCAGTAGTCGTCAAATCTCTGAAAAAAGGGCTCGCGTTTGGCTGCGCAGCGTGCGAGCCTCGCGCCCCCTTCGGGGCCGTAGCTCAGCTGGGAGAGCGCCTGACTGGCAGTCAGGAGGTCACCGGTTCGATCCCGGTCGGCTCCACAGGAATTCCCGAGAACCCGAGAAACGTGCGCAGGCCGCGCCAGCAATGACGCGGCGCGCACGGGGTGCGACGGCAACGGGGCTGCGCAGGCAACGGGGCTGCCACGGCAACGGCTGCGAAGGGAATCGGGGGTAAGGGAGCGCGCAAAGCACACAGCGCGCGAGCGTGGCACCTGCCCGCACTGCCTCAGCACTGTCGTCGCCTTGCCGTCGCCGAGCAGTCGCACAGCCGAGCACCATCGAACCCGCCGAAACTGAGCTGCCGCGCGCTAGCCAGTGCTTCGAGCGCGGCGGCGCGCGGCGGCCCTGCCACCACCCAGCAGGCGCTCCGCCAGCTTCATCGCTGCGCTCATGCCGGCAGCATCGGCCTTACCCTGCCAGGCAATGTCGTACGCGGTGCCGTGATCCACGCTGGTGCGCACCCGGCTCAGCCCCAGGGTGACATTGACCGCATCGCCGAACGCCACGAGCTTGGTGGGGATGGTGGCCTGGTCGTGATACATGGCCACCACGCCGTCGTATTTGCCCGCGTACGCCAGGCGATACGCGGACTCGGCGCCGGTGGGTCCGATCAGCTCGGCGCGGCCGCGCAGGCGGCGGCGGGCGAGGCGAATGCCGGGCACGATCGCGCGCCGCTCCTCATCGCCCAGCAGCTCGCTCTCCCCCGCGTGCGGGTTGAGCGAGCACACCGCGACCCTGGGCTGCTCGCGGCCGAGCTGGAGCAGGAACAGCGCCAGCTGGTACGTGGCCTCGGCGACGTGCTCCGGAGTGAGCCAGCCGGGCACTTGCTGCAGCGGCAGGTGGGTGCTGGCCAGACTGGTGGTGAGGCGCGGAGAGGCAAAACACATGATGGCGCTAGCTGCGCCGTCGCGAGCCTGCAGCCACTCCGTGTGCCCGAGAAAGCGCTCGGCACCGGGCGCGCCACAGCGGGCAATCACCGACTTGCTCACCGGGCCCGTCACCAGCGCCGCGGCGGGCTGCGCGCGCACCAGGTCGAAGGCGGCATCCACGGCAGCCAGCTGCGAGCGACCCGCGGCGCGCGTCGGCGCGCGCGGGTTCAGATCGGCGGCCTTCAGCTCCGGGCCGACGTCGAGATAATACAGTCGGCCGAGCTTCAGCTCCTGGCCGCTATAGGGCTGCAGGCGCGCTCGCGGCACGCCGACCAGCTCGGCTGCCTGCTCCAGCGCACGGCGGCTGCCCACCAGCACCAGCGGCTGCGATCGACCGCGGCGCGCGGCGGCCACGGATACCTCGGGGCCGATCGACGCCGGGCACCCGATCGAGACGACGATCATTCGTCGTCGAGGTCCTGATCGATGGGGCCTTCTTCTCCGCCTTCTGCCTCTGGCATGCGGAGCTTGTAGCCGGAGCCGCGCAGCGTCTCCAGTGGTAACGCATCACCCAGCTTGGCGCGCAGGCGCCGCACGTGGATGTCCACGGTGCGCGGGCCGCCGTCGTAGCGATTGCCCCACACGCGCGCCAGCAGGTGATCGCGCGATAGCACCTTGCCGCGGCGCTCGCACAGATACACGAGCAGCGCGAACTCCTTGGCCGTGAGCGCCACGGGCTGGCCGCCCTTGGTCACCTCGTGGGAGGCCTGATCCACCACGATCGGCCCGACCTTGTGACGCTCTTCCGTCGCGAACTCGCTCCGCCGCCACTCCACCGCGCGGATGCGCGCGTACAGCTCCTCCGGGACGTACGGATGCAACACGAAGTCGTCGAAGCCGCTCGACGGATCGACGCGCGCCATCTGGCCCACGGTGACGGCGATCAGCGCGCCGACGTTGTCGAACGTCTGCTCCTTGCGCACGGCGCGCAGGGCAGCGATCGCCAGATCGGGCCGATCCAGCGCCTCGAACACCAGGGCTCGCGGCCGGCCCTCCATGTTGGGATCATCCTCGAAGAGATTGACGGGATCATCCCAGAGGTCGAGCGTTCGGACACTGGCACCCAGCTGTCTCAAGGTGGCGCTGGCGCCATCCTCTCGATCCAAAACGGGGCCGTGCCCCACGACGGCAACAAACGGGACTCTTTTGACACTGGGGTCAGCCAAGATCTGTTCCACCAACGGTAATGCTGGAAAGCTTCATGGTCGGGCAACCTACTCCGACGGGCACGCTCTGACCGTCCTTGCCGCACGTCCAGCTTCCATCGGACAGCGCCACGTCGTTTCCCAACATGACTACACGGCGCAGGGTTTCCGGACCATTTCCGATTAGATTCGCCCCTTTTAGCGGAGCGGTCAGTTTCCCGTTTTCGATCAGATAGCTTTCCGTCAGCGAAAAGACGAAGTCGCCGTTGGCGATGTCGACCTGACCGCCGCCGAACGATTTGGCGAAAATGCCGTGGGACACGCTGCGCAGGATCTCCTCTGGATCATGTGGGCCCGCCAGCAGCAACGTGTTGGTCATGCGCGGCAGCGGCACGCAGGCAAAGCTCTCGCGCCGGCCGTTGCCGGTCGGACGCGTCTTGAAATGTGCCGCGGAGTGCTGGTCGTGAATGTATCCGCGCAGGACGCCGTTTTCGATCAGCACGCTGCGCTCGGGCTCATTGCCCTCATCATCGACGTTGATGGTGCCGCGTGACTGCAGGAAGGTGGCGTCATCCACCACCGTGCATAGCGGGCTCGCCACCTCGTGCCCGACCTGGCCGCTGTAGTTGCTGGTCTTCTTGCGATTGAAATCTGCCTCGAGCCCGTGTCCCACCGCCTCGTGCAGCAGGATGCCGCTGTCTCCGGGAGCCAGCACCACCGTCAGTTGACCGGCCGGGGCGGGCCGGGCGTCGAGCAACACCAGCGCCTGGCGCGCTGCTTCTGCGCCGTGAAACTCGGGGCTCTTGCCCTCGAAATAGCCCAAAGTCATGCGCCCGCCGCCGCCGCTGCGCCCCGACTCGCGCCGCCCCTTGCGCTCGGCCAGCGCGCGCACGCCAAAGCGCATCAGCGGCTGGCTGTCACGGCAGAAGTGCCCGAGGCTGGTGCACACCAGGATCTCGCGGATCTCCTCCGAGAAGCTCGCCTCGACCTTCACGATGCTGGGATCGTGCGCGTGCGCGGCCTTGCTCGCGCGCTCCAGGAGCTCGCGCTTCAGGCCACCGGCAACGTCGAGGGTCAGCTCCTGCAGCTCGTAGCGCTCGGGCAGGACCCTCGGGTTGATCTGCACGGCGGTCGTCTGCGCACCCTGCGCCCGCGCGATCTGACCCGCCGTGCGCGCGGCACGCAGCATGGCGTCAAGGTCGAGATCTTCGACGTGCGCGTAGCCGGTGGCGTCGCCGTTGCGCACTCGCACGCCCAGGCCGAGCGATACGCCGCGGCTGGCGCTCTTGGTGATGCCGTCTTCGAAGAACAGGCTGCCCGCAGCGCGGTACTCGAAGAACAGATCGGCGTAGTCTCCGCCGCTGGACAGAGCGGCTTCGATCAGCCGCCGGCACACGCTCTCATCGATACCGGCACTCCCGCCCGGCCCGAAGGGCGCGCGATACAGCTTGCTGTGGGTCATGGCAGGATCACACCACGCGCCGCGCCACTTGGCAAACACCGCGCGGGTGGGGCCGCGGCTCCGTCAGCCGTGACCCGCTCGCGCTCGGTCAGCCCCCGGGCGGACCCGTCGGCGCAGGCTTGCCCTGCCGGCTGGGGGAGCGTTAGCCTGCGCGCACATGGGCCCCCTCTTCAAAACCCTGGTGGCGCTTCACGTTGCCGCCAATCTGGTCTGGATCGGAGCCATTCTGAGCGTCGCGCTGGCCCTGGTCTCGCGCGCAGGTGACGGGCGCGTGGGGGCCCAGATCAGCTACGAGCTATATCGGCGGCTGGCCGTGCCGGCGTTTGCGGTGTCCTTCGTCGCGGGGCTCAGCCGTCTGGTGCTGGATCTGGAGCTGTATTTCGGACCTGACAACCCGAAGTTCATGCATGGCAAGCTGTTCTTTGCGCTGATCGTCATCGCGCTCCATCACGTGATCGGTGCCCGCGCCAAGGCGGTCAGCGGTGGCCGCCG
>JAICQL010000203.1 GCA_025937895.1 Polyangiaceae bacterium
GTCGGCGAACAGCCGCAGCGTGGCGGTCAGCTCGTTGATCGTGTCGGCCAGCTCGGCCACCTCGCCGCGGGCGTTCACGGTGATCGTGCGGGACAGGTCGCCCTGGGCGATCGCGGTGGCCGCCGAGGAGATCGACCGCACCTGGTTGGTCAGGTTGCTTGCCATCGTGTTCACCGAGTCGGTGAGCGCCCGCCAGGTGCCGGCCACTCCCCGGACGTCGGCCTGGCCGCCCAGGCGCCCGTCGGTGCCGACCTCGCGGGCCACGCGCGTGACCTCGCCGGCGAAGGCGTTCAGCTGGTCGACCATCCCGTTGATGGTCTCTTTCAGCAGCAGGATCTCGCCGCTGACGTTGACGGTGATTTTCTTGGAGAGGTCGCCGGACGCGATCGCGGTGGCGACGTCGGCGATGTTCCTCACCTGATCGGTGAGGTTGGTCGCCATGAAGTTGACGCTGTCGGTGAGGTCCTTCCACGTGCCGGCCACGTCGCGCACGTCGACCGTGATTTTCTTCGACAAATCGCCGCTGGCGACCGCGATCGTCACCTCCGAGATGTTGCGCACCTGGCCTGTCAGGTTGGAGGCCATGGAGTTCACGCTGTCCGTTAGATCTTTCCAGACGCCGCTCACATCCGGCGCTTCCGCCTGACCGCCGAGCTTGCCGTCGGTGCCCACCTCGCGGGCCACGCGGGTCACCTCGGAAGTGAAGACGCCCAGCTGCTTGATCATCGAGTTGACGATGGTGGCCGAGCGCAAGAACTCGCCCTGCAGAGGGCGGCCGTCCACGTCCAGCCGCATCGTCTGGGAGAGATCGCCCTGCGCCACTGCCGCCAGCGCGCGGGTCACCTCCGTGGTGGGCCAGAGCAGATCGTCGATCAGCGTGTTCACCGACGTCTCCATGTCCCCCCAGGCCCCGGCCTGGCGCGGCAGGCGCACGCGCTGGCGCGTCTTGCCCTCCTTGCCCACCAGCTCGCCCATGCGCTCGAGCTGCGTCGCCATGTGCTGGTTGGCGCTCACCACGTCATTTACCGCGTCCGCGATCTTGCCCACCAGCCCCGTCCAGTGCCCCGGCAAGCGCACGGAGAAGTCGCCGTCGCGCACCGCCAAGAATACGCGCAGCAGCTCGCGCAGGTCGTCGTCGTTTGCTCCAGACCGCAGCGGCGGCGGGTCCCCGTTGCCGTGAGATTGCTCTACGGGTTGCATCGTCATGTTTGGTGATACTCCAGGGCTCGAGACGCAGCTGCCGCTCAGACGCGCAGCGCGGGGGAGGACGGGGGGCGGTCGCTCTCGCGACGCCGGCGGCTCAGATCGACGAATACGGCGACCTTCTTCTTCACGATCTCGGCGTCCAGCGGCTTGACCAGGTAGTCAGCGCCGCCGGCCGCGTAGGCACGGTGGATCTCTTCCGGGTCGTCCCCGAAGGCCGTGACGAAGATGATGGGGATGTTGCGGCTGCGCTCCAGCTCCTTCAGGTGCGACGCCACCTCCAGCCCGTTCATGCCGGGCATGGCGATGTCAATCAGCGCCACCGCAAACTGCTCGCGCAGGGCCAGCCGCAGCGCCTTCTCACCGGAGTCGGCGGTGACCAGGCGGTAGTCGGGGCGCTCCAGGATGCTCTCCAGCGCCAGCAAGTTCTCCGGGCGGTCATCCACCAGCAGGATATTGGCCACGTTCTGCGCCTGATGACGCGAGTCGGGGGAGAATACTGCCGGCAAGGTGAAGGACACCTTGGTGCCGTTGCCCTCGCTGCTCTCGGCCCAGATGCGCCCCTCGTGCGCCTGCACGATACCCTTGCAGATCGTCAGGCCCAGCCCGGTGCCTCGTCGGTCGGCGCGCTTGGCCTGCCAGAAGCGGTCAAAGATGTGCGGCAGGTGCTGGGGTGGAATACCGGAGCCGTTGTCCTCCACCCAGATCTTGATGTCATCGTTCTCGCGCGCGGCACCCACGGTGATGGTGCCGCCGACGGGAGTGAACTTGATGGCGTTGCCGATCAGGTTTTCCAGCACCTCCAGCAGGCGCTCCTCGTCCGCGTCGATGAGCGGCAGCTCCGGCGAGAGATCCGTGGCCGTGATCACCGAAGCGTCGGCGGCCAGGCTCTGCTGGGACTCCAGCGCGGACAGGATCAGCGCCGTCGGGTCCAGCCGGCGTCGCTCGATGGCGAAGCGGCCCTCCTCCAGCGCCCCCACGTCCAGCAGATCACGGAGCAAGCGAGTGGCGCGCTGCACGCTGCGCAAGATGCGCTCGATGGGGCGCCGTGCCGACTGCTCCGTCACCCGCTGCAGCAGCATGTTCGCCGCCATGGAGATCACGTTCAGCGGATTCTGCAGGTCGTGGGCAACCACACCCAGCACCTCGTCACGGGCTCGCACGTCGCGCTCCAGCGCCTCTCGGCTCAGTTGCCGAACAATCGCGGCTGCGCTCGGATCACAAAGAAGGCTCAACAGCTCGGGTTGCGCTGCAGCCTCCGCATGCAGGCCATCCGCCCCGCCTGGTTGATAGTCCGCGGAGCGAAACAGCGCACCCAGATAGAATGCACCGAGCAGCGCGCTGCCATGGAGCAGCGGTACGCAGAGCAGCCGCTCGACCTTGTCGGTGACCAGGCTGCCTTCGCCGAAGACGCGGCCCGCCCCGGCCATGAAGAACGGTTCCAGCGGACGCGCGCTGGAGCGCCCATCGAGCGCATCCTCGAGGCTCAGCTCGACCTCTGGCACAGCTTCCAGCCCGAAGCTCGCCCGCGCCTCGAAGGTGGCCCCCTCGCGCAAGAACGCGACACCCACCTGCGCTCCCGCCACGCGACAAAACGCTTCAAGCTGACGGGACAGCAGCTCCGACATGCCATCGCTTTCGACGGCCGCACCGAGCAGCCGCTCGAGCGAGTCGAGGTACAGCTGGCGAGCCTCTGCACCCGCGGGCCCGCTGCGCCGCGCGTGGCTCTCTTCAGCGACTTCATGAGCGGATTCTTCGTACGCATGGAAGAGCGGGTCGCGCTGCATGGGTCTTCCCTTTCCTCCGACTGCGGAAGCAGTTTTACCTCGTACACCAGCCAGAGGCGTATCGCATCAGGGAGGCGGGACCTTGCCGGAGCGTCGCGGCATTTCGCCTGCAAGATGACATCATCGCTCACAGCCAGTCCGAGGCAAATTGCCACATCCGTGCCAACACCATGGCAAGTTCGCCATTGCGTGCATGCGAAGCTCACGGCTCATTCGCGTGCTCGCACAGAGAGCTCCAATGCGTGAACCACACGTCGGAGCAAGCACTGCTTCTCTCGATCATCGAGCTCCATCATCGAGCTCCATCAGCCTTCACGCCGACGGGATCGCGCACGCGCCTCGCGTGCTCACCGTCGTGAAGCCAGGGGTCTCGACATCGAACGTGCACGTCGCTCTCGCAGGACGACGGTGCACGATGGAGCGCGTGCGCGAACATGCGGTTGCTCGCGTCGCTTACCTCTCGGGTAGCCGAGCGCTCCTCGCGCCGCCCTCCAGGCGCGAGCCCGCACGATTTCAGCGCGACAAATTGCGAGGGCCGCGTCGGTGGCGCTGTCAGCAATCTCACCAATTCTGAACAGTCCCTCGGACCAGATCCAGCCTCACTGTTTCAGCAAGGAATCGTCGAATTCGAGGTCGTCAATTAGCAACTGCCGCTCGGGAGCGACCGAGTCACTGAGCGATGTCTGACTGTATCGACTCCAAGTTTGTTCCCAAGGACGGAGGCGAGTTTCACGATTCGCCTCCAGAGAGTGACCGAGCCCGCGGGCCTGCCCGCACTCTCCGTCGTGCGTGGATGGAGAAGGATCCCGAGACATACGCGCGGATGCTGCGCGAGCTGGCTCCGGCCACCTCCTACAGCAGCCGAGCGCTGGCTCGGATGCTGGGGATCACCCCCCGGCACCTGCAGCGCATCTTTGCCGCCACGCTTCGCCGCGCCCCCCAGGCCTGGCTGAACGAGCAGCGGCTGATCGCTGCCAAGCAGATGCTGCGCACCGCGGGCACGGTGAAGGAAGTGGCTTATTCGCTGGGCTTCCATAGCGCTTCCCAGCTCAGCCGCGACTTCAAGGGGTACTTCGGTATCGCTCCCTCCAGCCTGATTGAGCCTCAGGCGCGGGGTGCCCTGCTGAAGGACACTTCCAGCGCCAGCTCGTCGGTCGAGGTCGCGCGGCCTGTCGGCGAGAGCAGCTGACCGCCCGCCCGGCGCACCCGGCGCTAGAGCATGCTGACGGGATCCACGTCCACCACCATGCGCACGCGCCGGTCGAGCCGAGCTTCCTGAATGCCGATCAGGACGTGGCGCAGGGGCGCGCGCGTCCTGGCGCGTACGAGCAGTCGAAATCGATACTGGCTGCGCAGTCGCGCGATCGGCGCGGGAGAGGGGCCGAGCACCTCGACGGTGCTGCCTGCACGCCTGCGGGCGATCTCCGCCAGCTCGCGTGCCGCGGAGCGTGCCACCTGCTCGTCCAGCGACGAGACGCGCACCATCGCCAGGCGCGAATACGGGGGATAACCGAGCGCTCGCCGCTCCGCGAGCTCCTGCTCCACGAAGCCGGCCACATCATGCGTCACCGCCAGCGCGATCGCTGGATGCTCCGGGTTCTTCGTCTGGATCAAGACATGACCGGGTGTGCCTGCACGACCGGCGCGCCCAGCAACCTGCACCAGCAGCTGGAACGTTCGCTCGGAGGCCTGAAAGTCCGGCATGCTCAGGCCCGCGTCGGCGTTCAGCACGCCCACGAGTGAGACGCGAGGCAGGTCGTGACCCTTGGTCACCATCTGCGTGCCGACCAGGATGTCCAGCTCACCCGCTTGCATCTGCGCCAGCACCTTGGCGCTCTTCAGCCCGGGCCCTGTATCGCGATCGAGCCGCCCGACGCGCGCGCCGGGAAAGGCAGACGTCAGTGCAGACTCGATGCGCTCGGTGCCGATGCCCTCGAAGCTGAGCGTGTCGGCGCTGCATTTGGCGCAGCGTTCGGGCACAGGGTCTCGGTAGTCGCAGTAGTGACAGATCACGTGCGGGCGCGGGTTCACGTGATAGGTCAGTGGTACCTCACAGCTCGGGCACCCCAGGATCTCGCCGCAGGTCTCGCACACCACGCTGGGAGCAAAGCCGCGCCGGTTCAAGAACAGGATCGCCTGCTCCTTCCGCTCCAGCACTTGCTCGAGCGCCCGGCACAGCGGCAGGCTGAGCAAGCGCTCTCCGGGGCGGCCGGGGCCAATCCTGCGCAGATCGACGAGCTCTGCCCGGGGCAGCGCCGCCGCACGGTGCGCCCGCTCCGGCAGGCGCAGGCGCGTGAGCTTCTGGGTGCTCAGCGCATGGAAGCTCTTGATCGACGGCGTCGCCGAGCCCAGCACGCACACCGCCCCGGCACGCTGCGCGCGCAGCAAGGCCATGTCGCGGGCGTTGTAGCGCACGCCTTCCTCCTGCTTGAACGAGTGATCTTGCTCCTCATCCACGCAGATCAGCCGTAGCTCGCGCAGCGGCGCAAACAGCGCTGAGCGGGCCCCCACCGCCACGCGCCGCTCGCCGCTGTAGAGCAAGGTCCACATGGCGTGGCGCTGGCTCTGGGACAGGCCGCTGTGCAGCACGGCGATGGTGTCACCCAGGCGCGCGCGGAAGCGACCCACCAGCTGCGGGGTCAGCGCGATCTCGGGCACCAGGATCAGCGCGCTCCCGCCCCGATCGAGTGCTGCCTGCACGGCGCGCAGGTACACCTCGGTCTTGCCGGACGCCGTCACCCCGTGCAGCAAGAATGAGGCGCCCGTGCCTGCCGCCAGCTGCTCTTCGATGGCGGCCACGGCTCGCGCTTGCGCCTCGTTCAGCTGCGGCGGTACATCGCGAGCGATTGCTCCGCTGAAGAACTGGCCATCCACCTCCGAGCGCTGCTCGGTCGCAACCAGGCCCAGCGCCTCCAGCTTCTTCACTGCCGCTCGCGCGTTGCCCCAGCGCTGCAGCAGATCCGGCAGCCTCGCGCTCTGCTGGGAGCGCAGGTGCTCCCAGAGCTCCCGTGCTTGCCCGCGCAGCTTGCCCTCCAGGAGCGCCTGATCTGCCGGGCTGCGGGCGATCACGTGGGAGAGCGAGCGCCCGACGGCTGACAGCCCCGATGGGGTCAGGCCGTCTTGCTTCAGCGCGCGCGCGCGCGTGCGCTCCACGGCTGGCACTGCGAGCCGCAAGACCTCACCGATCGGCGCCAGGTAGTAGCTGGCGAGCTCGACCAGAAAGCTGAGCAGCTCGATGGGCACCACTGGCTCCGCGTCGACGACTGCCAGGATCGGCTTGAGCTTTTCGCGTGCGATGCCCGGGTCACCATCGCGGACGGCCAGGATCACGCCCAGGATCCGGCGCCCGCGCAGGCCGCAGATCACGCGTGCACCGGTCACGGCGCTCGCTGCCAGCGGCTCGGGGACGGCGAAGCTGTAGGAGCGCCCCAGCGGCACGAACAGCGCCACTTCTGCGAAGCGCAGCTCAGCCGGGCTGCCGAGCTCTGGCGGTGGAGCGAGGCTCTCCATGAGCCCGGGCAGCTGCAGCGCCGGGCTCGGCGCAGCGGTGGACATGCTTGCTCATGTCGCTCGTGAGCGTGATGTCGGGCAAGTCGTCGCTCGCGCGGCAAGAGCGATTGGGAAGCTGGGTCGGCCGAAAGGCCACGGTTTCGCGTGCAGCCGTGGGTAGCCGGGCTCGCGCGAGCATTGCTCGGCGCGGGGATGCAGTGGATTCTTGCCAGCCTGCGAGGTCAGACGCTCCCCGTGACCCTCCGGCGGGGCGCAGGTGACAGGCGGCTCTCGCCTGCTCGTGCGTCGATGCAACTGATCGCGAGAGCTTGGTGGCCCCCGCACCTCGCGCGTGGCGCAAGCAGCCGAGCACCGGGACGCGAGCTCGCGAGGGCTGCAGCGCGTGCCGAGGCATCGCGCGCGGACGTATCGCGTGCCGAGATCGGAGCCTGGAGCGCACCTCATTCCAGATTGGCGCGCAGGGTGCGAGCGCCTGTCCGCGAGCGGCCGCGAAGCTTTACAAGCCCGGGAGGCCTGCGCTATCTGGAAACGCTATGCGCAATCGAGGCCTCCGGCGTCGGTCTGAGCTGGGCCTCGCCACGCTGGCCACGGCTCTGTTTGGCGCTGTCCTGGCGGGCAGCGCCTGCCGGTCCGCAGGGGCGGGGGGCGCACCGGCAGCCACGGCCGCGGGCGGCATGCCGGCGCTGGCGCCCGGGGCCAATCCGTTTGCGGGCATCGCCATCTACCGCACCCCGTACTCGAATGCAGAGAACGCGCAGCGTCGGCTGGAACAAACCAATCCAGCGGACGCGGCGCTCGTCGCCAAGATCGCGGAGCAGCCGCAGGCCAGCTGGTTTGGCAGCTGGAGCGGCGATATCGAGACCGCCGCCGGCAACTACGTGAATGCGGCGGAGCGTGCGGGTCAGCTCGCGCTGCTGGTGGCTTACAACATCCCCGACCGGGACTGCGGGCAATACTCCGCGGGCGGCGCCACGGATGCAGGCAGCTATGGCGACTGGATCAAGGGGCTCGCCGCCGGCATCGGCAAGCGTCGCGCGGTGGTCGTGCTCGAGCCGGACGCGCTCGGCATGCTCACCGATTGCCTCTCGCCGGCAGATCAGGAAAGGCGCCTGGCCTTGATCCGCGAGGCCGTGGCCACCCTGCAGGCGCAGCCCGGCACCTCCGTGTACATCGACGCTGGTCACTCCAACTGGGTGCCGGCGCCCGAGATGGCGGAGCGCCTGAAAAAGGCGGGCATCGCCGAGGCGCGGGGCTTTGCGCTGAATACCTCCAATTTTCAGCGAGATGAAGCGCTGGTGGCCTTCGGCAAGAGCGTGATCGCCGCGCTCGGCCAGGAGAGTCACTTCGTCATCGATTCGAGCCGCAACGGCAATGGGCCCGCGCCCCTCGGCAATGAAGAGTGGTGCAACCCCGAGGGCAGAGCCCTGGGCCGCGCGCCGACGGCGGACACCGGTGAGCCGGCGCTGGACGCATTTCTCTGGCTGAAGAGGCCCGGGGAGTCCGATGGCGGGTGTAAAGGCGCGCCGCCAGCGGGGCAGTGGTTTGAGGCGCGCGCCCTCGAGATGGCTCGTAATGCGAACTGGTAAGTGGCCGGTTGGTTCTTTTTGGCTGCCGGGCATTGGGGCCGCCGGTGCGGGCAGCTCGTGACGGTGGTAACGCAGCCAGGTGGTAATGCCGGGTGCTGAGGCGTCTTATCGGGTTGGCGTCGACGAAAATGGGCTCGGCGCGCGCATTGGGCCGCTGATCGTCACGGCGGTGCTGGCCCATGTCAGCCCCGAGGGGCAGCGCTGGGTCGAGCGGCGTCCGCGCGGCAATCTCAGCAAGGACCTGGATGACTCGAAGCGTCTGGTCAGCCACGCCGACTTTACCCTGGGCGAGGCATGGGCGCGGGTCCTCACCGGGGATCGCTGGCAGAGCCCGCAGGAGCTCTTCGAGCACCTGTCCGCCGAGGGTGCTGGCAGCTTGCGCCGGGATTGCCCCAGACACGTGGAGCAGCAGTGCTGGGGGCTGCGGCGCGAGTCCTTCAGCGCAAGCCCCGAGCTGCTCTCCCGCCTGTCGGGGCACCTGACCAAGCTGAGCCTGCGTGGCATCGACGTGCGCCGAGTGCTGGTCACCAGCGTCTGCACCAGTCGCTTGAATCGAGCACGCCTGCAGGGAAAAAACCGCTTTGTCAGCGATCTGCACGCGATGGAAGGGCTGCTGCTCTCGCTGCGCGAGCAATCCGCGGGGGACCTGTACGCCACCTGCGGCAAGGTGGGCGGCATGAGCGACTACGATCGCTTCTTCGGGCAGCTTGCCGGTCGCCTCCACACCACCCTGGAGGTCAGCCGCCGGCGCAGCGCCTACTACTTTCCCGGTCTCGGGCACCTGCACTTCGTGCAGGACGCGGATGCTCGGGACATGCTGGTGATGCTCGCCTCGCTGGTGGGCAAATACGTGCGCGAGCTGCTGATGGCTCGCATCGCACACTTCTACGACGAGGAGGAGACCGCCACCCTCGGGGTGAGCGGCTACCATGACGAGCGGACCGATGAGTGGGTACAGGCAACGGCGCAGCGCCGGCGCCAGCTGCGGATCATCGACGACTGCTTCGAGCGTGCCCGTGACATTGTTCGTGAGCCGCATGCTTCATGAGCCACATGTTTCATGAGCCACATGTTTCGTGAGCCGCATGAGCAACAGGCCAGGCGCATCATGAGGCCGAAGCTCAGCTCCGAGCCACCGGATCGGTCCTCGCCCTCATCGGTGCTGGCGGCGCGCGTGGCTCCTGCCAGCCAGCGCATCCTCTCGGGGCCGCTGGCGCTCGAGATCGCACGCTTCGGTGTACCGCTGGCGCTGGGCATGGGGCTGCAGACCAGCTTCAACCTGGTCGATGCCTACATCATTTCCGGGCTGGGTGGCGCAAAGGCCAGCGCCGCGCTGGGCGCCATCGGCGTTGCCGATCTGATCGGCGCCGTCGGCACCATCCTCAGCTATGGCCTGTCGATCGCCACCAGCGCCATCATCAGCCGCAAGCAGGGGGAAGGAGACATGGACGGCGTGCGGCGCATCGCCTGGCAGTCCGTGCTCCTGCTGATCGGGGTCAGTGCCATCGTCTCGGCCTTCGGCATCTTTGGCGCGGAGGCCCTGATGGTGGGGCTCGCCGGCGCTAAGGGCGAGGTGGCACGAGTCGGCACGCAGTTCCTGCGGGTGATGATGGGCGGCAGCTTCACCATCTTCCTGCTGCTGCACCTGATAACCATCCAGCGCGCGCTCGGCAGCAGCAAGACCCCCATCCTGTTGCTGCTGATCGCCAACGTGGCCAACCTGCTGCTGGCGGTGGTCTTCGTATACGGGCCCGGCCCTGCGCCAGAGATGTTCGCCTGGGGCCCGCCGATGGCCGAAGCGCTGGGCATTCCCCGTCTGGAGTTGGTGGGCGCGGCGTGGGCAACGGTGATTGCGCGCTGCATCGGGCTCATCCCGATCTTCTACATCTCCTTCCGCCGCTTCGGGCTCTTCGGCTCGGAGGATCGCTTGCCACCCAACTGGTCCCAGATGCGCCGCATCTGGGACATCGGCTGGCCCACGAGCTCACAGCTGGTGGTGCGCGTGTTCGCCATCTTCGTCGTGGTGGCGGTCGCGCAGCGGCTCTACACCACCGCCGACGATCAGTCGATGTCCACTGCGCTGGGGCTCGTGCTGCGCCTGGAGACGATGGCGCTGTACGTGGGCCTCGGCTGGGGTAGCGCCGCGCAGACCTTCGTCGGGCAGAACCTGGGTGCTGTCCAGCGCTCGCGTGCCAAGCAGAGCGGCTGGTACGCGACGCTCTACAACGCGATCATGATGGCGGCCTTCGCCCTCGCGTGCTGGGTCTGGGGGCGTCAGTTCGTGATGCTCTTCGACGCCACGCCGAGCGTGATCGAGGACTCGATGCAGTACCTGGGCATCGTGGCGCCCGGTTACGTGGGGCTCGGTATCGGCATCGTGTTGGGCTCCGCCATCCAGGGGGCGGGCGCCACGCGCCAGAGCCTGCGGCTGGACGTGCTCGTGATCGCCTTCGTGCAAATTCCCCTCTGCGCCGCGGCGTACGTGATGCGCTGGGACGCATCGTCGCTGTGGGCGGCAGTCTTCGCGACGTACATCGCCTTTGCCCTCATCTACATCGCCAGCTATCGCCAGGGCACCTTCCTGCGGCACAGCATCGAGTAAGCCTGGCTCTGCGCTGCTGCCCGCCGGTGGCGCGGGCACCTGCAGCGCAGGCGAGAAAGAGTGCAGACAAAAAACTCGGGCCCGGAGCCTCTGCAGGAGGTCCGGGCCCTGGGGCTACGCTCGAGCGTAGTTGGGGGAGGTGACGTAGGGAGCGAGAGGGAGGGGGGGGGAGACAGCGCGGCGAGACAGCGCGGCGAGACAGCGCGAAGGAGCGCTGCTCAGCTCTTCTGAACGGCGCGGATGAGCAGCGGGTGCCGGCTGCTGCGCGGCGGCAGCTCCGGGATCAGGCTGGGCGTCTCCACGACGGTGCTGCGGCGGAAGTCCGCGTCGCGCAGGAAGCGATCGACGGACAGCTCACCCGAGCCAAACACGAAGTACACGAGCAACAGCGCCAGCACGAGCGCAGAGAACTCCAGCGACTGCCCGGGGTTGAGCAAGCCGCCACTGGAGTGCACCACGAACACCGCGCCAAACAGGATGGGGATCTGGATTGCCGCCGCCAACCGCGTCAGCAAGCCCGTGGCCAGCATCAAGCCGCCGCACAGATGGGCTACCGCCACGAAGTGCACGAAGGCATACGGCAGGAACCAGCTGCCGAGATCTTGCAGGTAGCCGAGCAGCAGCTCCGGCTCGGACACGAACAGCACGCCGCGCACGAACAGGCCGATGCCCAGATATGCGCGCATCATGTCGTAACCAAGCGCTGGGCCCGGGCGGAGCACCACGGGGAGGCGCTGCACCCAACTCTGGATGGCGCCCTGCGCGAGATTCTTGGTGACGTGGGTAGCAGTGGACTCGGGGGCTAGCATCGTGGGCTCCTTCGGGCTCGGGGACTGGCTCTAGATTCCTTGGCCTTACGGGGAGGGAACGATCCGTAATGTCGCTCGCAACCTCGACAGATCAGCGGACTCGATCAATCTCGGTGCTGTTTCGTGCTCGCTCGATCTTTCGTCGAATCTTCGATCGAGCTGGCAACCACTCTCACTTCCACTCGTCTCCCATATCGTGGGGACAGTGGCTCACCGTGAAGGCACTAACCGAAACTCTGTCTTCGCGAACATGCCGTCGTTGCGCTCAAAAGTTGGCTGCGCACGAGAAGCGCAGCGACGGACCAGAAGCTCGTGAGAAGCGCGCTAAGAACAATCAGGATAGCAGACCTCTACTGAGCGAGTCAGCGCATTGATCGAATTGCTTGCGAAATGATCGCCAAAAAAACGCGCATCAACACTTCCTGCGCGCACGCGAATATTCTTCCGCCAGCATTCCCGCAGCACGCCTACAGCGCTCCTGCTGCGCTCCTGCTGCGCTCTCATAACGGAGTAGCGAGCACTGCTCGCTGCAGAATCCAGCTGAAATGAGCCTGCCGACTTGCTCCTGCTCTGAGCGCTTTTCGCTGTGCTCGCATCTTGCGAGCACACGAGAGCGACGACGGAGCAGACGCAGTGACCCATCGAGAACGATTCGTGTGAACTCTTCGCCGATCCGTGCAGCGATGTTTTGAACGCCGTTGAGTTGCGGTGTGCCGGCGTGCGCCTGTTGCGCATCGCGTATCGCCGCTCGAGCGCAGCCCGGTTAGAGATTTTTATGCACACGAAACCTGGGAACGTTGTCAGCCGCAGCTTCGGAAGCAACGCTGTAACTTTCGCCGCGCACACGTTCTCCGCGACGGCTGTGCCGGTGGTCGTCGAATCGTGCACGCAGCCTGAAAAGAGCCTTTCCCTGCTTCTGGCTACCAGCGGGGTGAGATGTAATTGAGGGTATGTCGATGTAGGGGAGTGATGTCTTGCCGGGCGGCGTGCTATCAGGCTGCTGCTTCGTGCGGCGGGCCGTGCGCGCCGGCTCGGGACTGCGCCTTCCACCGGAGAGGTCGGCCCCGCTCGAGTGCAACAGTCAGTGCAACACATGAGCGCCAGCACCCCGGCGAGCGGGGCTGGTGCTCGCGGTGGTGAGCAGCGAGTTCGAGCGGCGGAAGCAGAGCGAAGCGTTCAGCGAATGTCGTTGCTCGCAGTGGTCTCACCGCCGACCCTCCACTCTGCGTCTTGCGGGCACAGGCCGGCAGGGGCGGCGCATAGCGCCTCTGGCTGCGAGCGTCGCGATTGTCATGCAGCGTCAAAGTCATGACGCGCGCCCTGCTCGCGCGCTCGATCGTTCATGCAGTTTTGAAACAGGTGGCACGAAGTCGGCGCCCATTCATCTCGTGATCAGCGTGCTGCTTTCGTTGCCACGGCGCTGACAAGAAAGTCCTTGCGCCGCTCGAGAGCGCCTGCCTAGACTCCCGCGCCATGCCGAAAGACAAGGGCCAACCGGTTGATGACGACGGTCGTCGCCTGTTTTTGAAGTTGGGGGTTCACGGTCTTGGAGCTGGCGTTGCTGCGGTTACTGCAGGTCCTGCCATCGCGTACCTCGCATACCCACTGAGCCAAGATCCGACGACGGGCGGCAGCGGTTTCATCACCGCTGGGCGTGCTGACCGCTTCAAGGAAGGGGAGCCGGTCAAGGTCGATCTGCTCTCGAACAAGATGGATGCCTGGAACCGCATCGAACAGGTCAAGGTCGGCTCCGCGTGGATACTTCGGCATGAGGGCAAGCTGCTCGCATACAGCTCGGTCTGTCCGCACCTGGGCTGCGCGGTGGACTACGAGGCCAAGGATCACAAGTTCAAGTGCCCGTGCCACCGTTCGGCGTTCGGCCTTGACGGTAAGATTGAGGATGGGCCGTCGCCGCGTCCGCTCGACAGCCTCGAAGTGAAGGAAGAGAGCGGCGTGCTCGCCGTCCAGTACCTGCGCTTCAAGCAAGGCGTGCCTGACAAGCACACCGTTTGAGCGTGTCCTGGTGCGTCGCCGCAGTACTTCTCTAGCTTGTCTGGTTACACGGCCCTGTTACGCAGCTCTGTCTACGCCGCTCTGTTTGGGGAGCCCTTCGAGGAGCCCTGCTGGAGTAGTTCCGTTTCGTAACTCCGTTCATGGAGTGGGTCCGTTGCCAGGTGTGTCGCCGCGGCGTGATGGACACGCAGTTTCGACTGTATGAGGTTTGAAGAACGGCGCCCCTGAGTGGCGTCGTAGGAGTCCGGGAGCAGCAAATGCTGGCTAAGGTTATCGACTGGCTCGACCAGCGCGCGAGCATCAAGCACCTCTGGCACGAAGCGGCCGATGAGAAAATTCCCGGGGGGGCTCGGCCACGTTACGTGTTCGGTAGCGTGCTCATGTATTTGTTCATGCAGCAGGTGGTGCTGGGCATCCTGCTGGCCACGTACTACAGCCCGTCGGCAACCGACGCCTGGGCGAGCACGGCGTACATCAACGATCACGTGACCGCTGGCTGGTTCTTGCGCGGTCTGCATCACCACGGCTCGTCCGCCATGGTGATCGTGACCGTGTTGCACTTTCTACAGGTCACCCTGGCAGGTGCCTACAAGGCCCCGCGCGAGCTGAACTGGATCACCGGGCTCTTGATGGCGGCGCTGGTGCTCGGCTTCGCGCTCACCGGTTACCTGTTGCCCTGGGATCAGAAGGGCTACTGGGCCACCCAGGTGGCCACCAGCATCATGGGCAGCATGCCAGCGGGTGACGTCCAGCAGCGCTTGCTCCAGGGCGGTAGCCAGTACGGCAACCTGACCATCACGCGCTTCTTCGCCTTGCACGTGTTCGTGCTGCCGCTCGGCTTGGCCGGGCTCCTGGGCATCCACCTGGCGCTGTTCCGCAAGCACGGGGTGACCCCGCCGGTGATGCCCAAGGCGGAGCTGGAGCGCACGACGGACCTGTTCTTCCCGAAGCAGCTCTTCATCGATCTCGTGGCGATGGCCATCACCGCGGCCATCCTGGTGATCGTCAACTTCAATACGCATGGCTCGGAGCTCTTCGCTCCGGCGCAGCCGGCGAGCAACTTCGTCGCGCGTCCGGAGTGGTACTTCCTGTTCCTGTTCCAGCTGCTGAAGTACTTCGAGGGCGACCTGGAGATCCTCGGCACCGTGGTCATTCCACACGGGACGCTCCTGGTCCTGGCGGTGCTGCCGTTACTGGGTTACGGGCGCATGCGGAACTTCGGACACGTCATCGGCGTCCTGGTTGTGA
>JAICQL010000227.1 GCA_025937895.1 Polyangiaceae bacterium
GAGAGCCCGCCGAGCGCATCTTCGCGGGCGCGGCCTGGCGCGTGGCGCCATACTACTCGCCCGCCGAGCGCGCGGCGCTGGCCCTGGCGGAGGCCACCACCCGCCTGAGCGACCGCGCCGACCCGGTACCGGACGAGGTGTGGAACGAGGCGGCGCGGCACTATTCGGAGACGGCGCTCTCCTCGCTGGTGCTGTCCATCGCCGTGATCAACGTCTGGAACCGCCTGAACGCCGCCACCCGCCAGGTGAGCGGCGCCTGGACGGCGCAATACGTCTGAGCGCGGCGTTCGGATTCCGCCCGCGCTCAGCTCTTGCTGGGGCGGCCGTCGGCATCGAGCTCGATCAGAGCACCCTTGCCCAGGTCGCCCCGGCGGGCCAGGTCCGCCAGCGCCTCGCGCAGGGTGAGCTGCTGGCCGTCTTTCAGGTACGGCACGTCCTGCCCGGTGCTCTCGTCGCGCACGATCACCTTGGCGTCCCCGTCGCCGACCACCACGTAGACCCCGCGCGCGGGTACCAGGTGCTTGGCGGCAGCCGCCTTCACCTGCGCCTCCGTGACCTGCCCGATCTTGCCCACGTAGCCGTTGTGGTAATCGAGCGGCAGACCGAAGTAGACGAGCGAACGGTACTGGGCCAGCGCCGACTGCGACGTGGCGAACTGCCCGGGCAGGCCCAGGATGGCGCCCTGCTTCTCGCGCTCCAGCTCGTCCGGGAGCACGGGCCGCTTGCCCTGCGATAGCTCGCGGAGCTCGCGCTCGAGCTCGAGCAACGCTTGATACGTGGTGTCGGTGCGCACGGCGGCGCTGGCGGCGAACACGCCGTAGTGCCGGTTATAGTTGAAGCCGCCCCGCGCCCCGTAGGAGTAACCCTTACCCTCGCGCAGGTTCATGTTGATGCGGCTTGCGAAGCTGCCACCAAACACCGAGGCCATCAGCGTGGTCGGAAAGTAGTCGGGCGCCGTTCGCTTCGGCCCGAAGTGCAGCACGCTGACTGTCGACTGCGCCGCGCCCGGGATGTGCACGAAGGCAATCCGCCCGGGCAACGTGCTGGGCGCGGGCAGCGGGCGCAGCTTCGCCGGGGCGCCGCGCCAGCCCGCCAGCTTGCCGCCAGCAAAGGCAGCGCGGATCTGCGCCTCGGTCAGATCACCCACCACAAACAGCCGCGCGCCCTGGGGCGCGAGCACGCCCGCCAGGTGCTGCTTGCAGTCGTCCAGCTGCAAGGAGCCGAGCGAGGCCTCGGTGGTCACGGCGCCGAAGGGATGCCCCGCGCCGTACAGCACCGGCCCCGCCACGCGACTGGCGACGGACGCCGGAACGCCCTTGCTCTGGCGCACGGTCTCGATGCGGCGCTTGACCAGGCGCTCGAAGTCGCTGGCGCGCAGCCCGGGGCTGCGCAGGCTATCGGCGAACAGGGCAAAGGTGGCGTCAAAGTGCTTGCTCAGGCTGAACAGCCGCACGCCCGCCGAGTCCGCCGTGATGTAACTGTCGATGTTGGAGGCAATGTCCCCGAGCGCCTCGCTCAGACGGATCTTGTCCAGCTCCGCCGTACCCTCGGTCAACAGATCCATGCAGGCGCCCGCCAGGCCCTCTTTGCCCGCAGGATCGCGCAGCGCCCCGCCCTCGAAGTTGAGGTCCATGGAGACCAGCGGCAGGGTGTGCCGCTCGACCAGGAACACGCGCAGGCCATTGTCCAGGGTGAACGGCTTCACCTGCGGCAGCTGGAACTGGCGCGGCGCATCCGGCTTGGGCTGCTCCAGTCGGAAGGCTTCGCCCTCGGGAAAGGCCAGCTCCTGCGGCTGCGCCGTCTGCGTCACCCGGGGTGCGGCCGCCGGGGCAGCGGCGGGCCCCGCCTCGGAGGACACCGCCGCCGGCGACTCGCCAGCAGGGCCGGCGGCGGGCGCCGTGCTGCCGGTGGCTCCACTGCAGGCAAGCGCTGCGCCGCTGGCAGCCAGCAGCGCCGCTCGGCTCACCCGGCTGAACGCGTGCTTCAGCACGCTGCTCACCGCGCGCTTCAGCACGCTGCTCACCGCGCGCTTCATCGTGCACCTGCCGGCTTGCTGGGGTTGGTCACGATCGTGACCATGCGCTCCGGCAGCAGGTATTGTGCCGCCACCGTGCGGATCGCCGCGCCGTTCGTCTTGCGAAAGCGATCCAGATCCCAGCTGATGCGGTCGGGATCACCCAGGTAGTGATTGTAACGCTGCAAGGTCTGCGCTCGGCCCAGCACGCTCTCCAGCCCGCGGATCGCGCCCGCCTCGGCCGAGGCCCGGAAGCGGCCGATCTCCTGCTCCGTCAGCTCCTCGCGCGTGAGACGCGCCACCTCCCTCGTCACGATCTCTTTGACCTCCTCGAACTGCGTGTCGTCACGCAGCGTGACCGTGACCTGGAACACGCCGGAGAACGAGTTGCCGTCCTGAAATGCCGTGACCGACTGCGCCAACGGGCGGTCGTAGACGAGCGCCTTGTACAGGCGCCCTGGGCCCTCGCGCATCAGCGCGTTCGCCGCGATCATCAGCTCCGCATCCCCGGAGGCGAAGGTCGCTGGCGAGTGCCAGGCAAAGATGATCTGCCGGAGCTTGGCAAGCTCGTCCGCCACGGTGACCTCGCTGGCGCGAACCGCCGGTGCAGGCACCGGTAAGACCGTCGGCTTCTCGCTCGTGGGGAAGGAGCCGAACCATTTCTGCACCAGCTCTTTCCCCCGCGCGAGTTCCACGTCTCCGACCAGGGTCAAGGTGGCGTTGGCCGGCACGTACCAGGTCTTGAAGAACCCCTTCACATCCTCCACGGAGGCAGTGGCAAGGTCCTCGTGCCGGCCGATCGTCAAGTAGCGATACGGATGCCCTTCCGGATACAGGGCACCGTACAGAGCGAACAGCGCCTTGCCGTAGGGGCGATTGTCGTAGTTCTGGCGGCGCTCGTTGCGCACCACCTCGATCTGATTGTCCAGGCTCTGCTTGGTCAGCTTCTCGAGCAGGTAGCCCATGCGATCGCTCTCCAGCCAGAGCGCCGTTTCCAGCTGGTTGGAGGGCACCACCTCGAAGTAATTCGTGTGATCGGGGCTGGTCGTGCCGTTGACCGACTCCGCGCCGCTCTTCTTCAGGATCTCGAAATGCCGGTCGTCGCCCACATGCTTCGAGCCCTGGAACACCATGTGCTCGAACAGGTGGGCGAAGCCGCTGCGCCCTGGCACCTCGTAGCCGCTGCCCACGTGGTACCAGATGTTCACCGCCACGATGGGCACGCTGGGATCCGGCGCGATGATCACCTCCAGGCCGTTCGGCAGCCGGTAACGCTCGAAGGCGATCTTGGGATCGTCCGCCTGCGCCGCTGCGGTGCCGGTTGTCGAGCTGGGGGCGGAGCTGGCGGGGCTGCCCGGAGCAACCGCCTTGCTGGCGGGCTCCGCCGCGCGGCTCACGAGCGGCCAGGCCAGCGCGAGCGCGGCAAGGCATGGAAACGCCGTTCGGAGATGGAAGGGCATGTCGGTTGCGGGGCAGCGTAGCCGCGCCCACGCCGAGTGGCAACCGAGCGGATGGTCTGGCGTGCAGGACGCACGCAGCGTGGCCGCTCAAGGCCGGCTGCGGCGGACGCGAGCGGGCGGCTGCGAACGACGGCGGCTGACTGGCTCCGAACGAAGCTTGTAGCCGGTGCGCGACAGCGCATGGCGCAGCTGCAGCTCACTCAGCTGGCTTCGAGCCGCGTGCAACTGCGGCTGCTCGACCAGCTCATTGAAGAGGAAGAGCACCACCTGATTGAGGGCAGCCGCCACGAACCCGATCGGCGAAAGCATCAGCAACGCGGCGCCGTACGCCGCCAGCTGACCGACGCCGTACATTGGGTTCGGCCAGAGCGCATAGGGGCCCCGCAGCTCCACGCTGGTGTGCTGCGGTCCCATGAACAGATCGCGATAGTAGTACGTGTCCAAGCCCACCACCCGAGTTGCCCACAGGCTCACGCCCACACCGATGGGCAGCAGCAACGCGCCCAGGGCGCTGATCGAGGTGGCCAGCGTGCCCTGCAGCTCCAGCGCCGTGGTGCCCAGCACGGCCAGGAAGCTGACGCGCTGCGCGAGCAGCAGTGCCGCCGTGGCCGTCTCGTGCAAGAAGAACGCGCCCTCCTCACCGTGCAGCGCCTTCATGCGCTGGCTGCCCACCGGCGACAGGCTGGCGAACAGGAATGCGTAGCGGAGCACCAGAGAGAGCACGAAGCAGCTGATGGCGCCCCGTGCGGTGACCTCACCAAACACCAGCCAGAGCAGGCTCGCCCCGAGCGCGACGCCGGACAGCGCCGCTCGCACGGGATGCTCGCGCGACAACAACAGGCCGCACATGCCGGCGGCCGTCGACAGCTGATCGGTCAACGCGTGCCAGGCACGCGGCAGCGGGAGTTGCAAGCGAAGGGGGTGAGCCATGGCGCGCGTTGCCAGTGCAAGCGCCGCACCAGCGCCGTGGCAAGGGCCACCAGCGCCCGGACACTCAATGCCGCTCTGCGCAAACGCGATCGCCGTCAGCTCTGGCCGAAGTGCAGCACCGGCTGTGTTTCACTACTTGCGCAGCGAAGCGCGAGCAGCAACCAGACGCTCACTGGCGAGCATGACCCAGGGTCATCCCCGCGCCAGCCCTGCGCTGCCCTCGGGTGAGCCTGACCGTCGCGCCACATCGAGGCACAATCGCCTGTCCACGGTGGCACACTCGACGAGCCGACGTGTCGAGCCCACTGGCGATCAGTGGGCAGCGCTCAAAAGGGTGGCTCCTGTACCAACAACGGGCTCTCGCTCGGTGCAGCGGCAACGGCGGGCGCAGCCGCAACCTTGCGCGGCTGCGCTGCCCGGGGCGGAGGCGGTGACAGAGCGGGCGCCGAGAGAGCGGGCGCCGAGAGAGCGGGCGGTGATGGCGCGGCGGGTGGTGTAGAGGCCAGGGCGCTCGCGGCCGCCGCCGGCCGGACGCTGGCAATGCTCGAGAGCGGAGGGGGCTCTGACGACATCAGCACCGGGCCCGGAGCACCAGGCAAAGCCAGGCTGAGCGGTGCCGTGGCGCTGGGCTCCACAGGCGCGGCGGGTAACGGCGCTCCGGGCAACGGCGCTCCGGGTAACAGCGCGGCGGACGACTGCTCGAGGGAGGCTTGCGACAGCGAATCGGCGACGGGCGCTGCCGAGATGGCGGGTAAGGTCGGCGGCGCGGGTGCCGCGACCAGCGGCGCGCCAGCCAACGTGGCCGCCAGAGATGCAACGGACGCGACCGGGCTCCAGAGCGGCGCCTCCTCGACCCTGGCCACGCTGCTGGTGATGAGCGCACCGAGCGCCAGCCCCACCAGCAGCAGGCGGAACCTGCGCGGTGCCTTGCGGCGAGCAGGCCGCGTATCCTCCGTTGCCCAGGGCAAGGGAAGGCGATCATCGGCCCACAGCTTGCCGCGGAAAGGAGCGAGGTCCTCACCACGCGACACGCGCAGCGCGTATTCGTGAAACTCCGGCGACAGCTCCCTACCCAGCCAGTGCAGGCGGCCGAGCGCCACCTCACCAGCCCGGTGGGGCGCCAGCGGCGCCTGGGCGGAGGAGCTGGAGCGAGTTAGCTCTGCCCCCGACCGCCGCTCCACTGCTGGCCGAGCACCCCGCCTGCGCTCGAGCAAAGCGTCCGTCTGCTGCTCCAGTGATACACCGCGCTGCCCGCTGCCGCTCCGGCCGCGCTCACTGCTGCTCCGGCCGCGCTCAGTGCCGACAGAGCCGCGCTCACCACCGACAGAGCGAGCCGCAGCGTGGAGTGGCGGAGGAAACGGTAAGGTGTCATCGAGCGGCGCAGGCGATGGCCCTACCCCAGCTTCGGAAACAGAGCGCGTTTCGGAAACAGAGCGCGCCGTGTTGGCGCTCGCGCGCTGCCCCGAGCTCGTGCCCAACAACTGCATGCAGCAGTTGTAATTCCGCGCGCGCGCGCGGCCACTCGATTCCGCGCTTTCCGCGCAGCTGTGGAGCGAGTCCACTGTAGCTGCGTTCGACAGTTGCAGGCTGCAACGCCGCGGATACGGAAGAGAGTGCGAACGTGTGTCACTCTGACGCGCTCACCTGACGACTGCTGCTGAAACCGCAGGCGGTGAAGAAGATGGAGGCGCAGAAGCGGGCAGTGAGGAAGCTGGCGGCGCGGGTGGCGGCGCCGGGATGGGTGGCCCAAACTCGGGCGGTACGCCCCAGCAGACCTGCGACTGAAGTTCGCAGGCGCTGGCAAACGCATCGAGCAAGTAGGCCGCCGTGGCCGGCTCGATCCGCGCGTCAAAGTCCTCGAGCGTGAGCTCGCAGGGCTCCGCACCGGGCAAGAGCACTCCCGCGCCGGTGTACTCCGACAGCGCCTGCTCAATCTGCGCGCTGACGTCGGCGCAGCGCTGCGAATCGTGATCCACTACGGCATGCTGGCAAGCGAGCTCGGCCGCAGCCAGCAGGCACAGACCCAGGGTTTGTTGGTGCATCCCCCGTTGGGCCACGAGGCGCCCGAAACGGCTCAGCGCGGCGCGCGCTACAGCTCTAGCGTGTGGCGGCCAGTAGCTGCTGCAGCAGCTCCGGGCACTTCAGTCCAACTTGCACGCAGCTGCTCAGCGCGGACAAGTCCTGCAGCCCGACCGGCTCGACAGGGGCAGCGTCCCCGCAGGCAGGCCCCGCCGGGTAGCGCGCCACCACCACCTCGATCAGCTCCGCGACACAGCCATCGATCTCGCCCAGGGTCGCTGGACAGCCGAGCACGCTCTCCAGGTCACCGGACATGCCGAGCAAGCCCGCCTGCACCTCGGGCGCCGTCATCAACGACGACTCCGAGGCTGCCTCGCGGCAGCGGCTCGCCACCTCGCTACAATCGAGCGAGTCGTCGCCGGCGAGCGGCAAGCCGGCGGCTGCGGCACCAACCCAGCCGCAGAACGCATCCCGGGTCGCCGGCTCCGCCAGCGCAGCCAGGGCGCGCGATGACGCGGGCTCAACGGGCTCTGGCTCGTCAGGCTCGGAGCCGTCCGGCAGCAGGATCGTGGCGTCCCGCGCACGGCCACCACACGCCAGCAGGGCCAGCATCCCGACAACCCCGAGCGCGCGCGCCACCGTCTTCACCCGTTCAGGATAGCAGGCAAGCGACGGGAAGAAAGACGGCAGCGCTCGGGAGCGCCGCGCTCCCAATCGGAGGGCCCTCGGGGGGAGCCCCCTCGCCTTACCCTTCCCGTCCGCCTGACCGGAGCGGCGAAAGCGTCACCGCAGGCGCAGCGCCTGGCTTGCCACCCCAGCCAATAGTGAATACTATATTCACTATTACAAAACCCTCGAACGAAAGGCACAAACGATGAGCTCTCTCGATTTCCTCGCTCGTCTGGATGGCGTCGCCCAGGCTCAGCTCGTCGCCCGCGGTGAGCTGAGCGCGCTCGAGCTGCTCGACGCCTGCGAGCAGCGGCTGCGCCTGGTCAACCCGGTGCTGAACGCGGTCGTCAGCCACGATTTCGCCGCCGCGCGCACGCGGTCGGCGCAGGGGCTTTCCGGCCCGTTTGCGGGGGTGCCATTCCTGTTCAAGGATCTGTGCAGCTATCCCGGGCTGCCCTGCACCTTCGGCTCTCGCCTGTTTGCCGGCCACCTGCCGCAGACCGGCCCCCCGTTCACCGGACGGGTGGACGCCGCGGGGCTGCTCACCGTCGGCAAGGCGGCGACCAGTGAATTTGGCTTGCTCGGAAGCACCGAGACCCTGCTGGCAGGGGTCACGCACAATCCCTGGCGTCTGACCCTGTCCGCGAGCGGCTCGTCCGGTGGCTCGGCGGCGGCCGTGGCCGCGGGCATCGTCCCGCTCGCGCATGCCAGCGATGGTGGCGGCTCCATTCGCGGCCCCGCGGCATCTGCCGGGCTCTTCGGGCTCAAGCCGAGCCGCGGTCGCACCGTCCCCAGCAGCCCCACGGGCTCCGACCTCGATGCGCTGGTCTCGGAAGGCTGCATCAGCCGCAGCGTGCGGGACACCGCGCTCTTCCTGTCCGCGGTGGAGGCGGATGGGCCCTGGCCACGACTCGGGTACGTGTCGGGGCCCAGCTCCCGGCGGCTGCGCATTGGCTTCAGCTCGCTCACCCTGTTCGGCAAAGAGCCAGCCCCGGAGTGTCTGCAAGCGCTCGAGCACAGCGTGAGCGCATGTCGAGAGCTAGGGCATCAGGTCCAGGTGGCGACACCGGCCCGGCTGGATGCCGCGGCGCTGGGCCAGGCCTTCTTCACGACGTTCGGCAAGATGCTGGCGGGAGTGGTGGAGCTGATGGCGCCGATGCTCGGCCGCCGCGTGGGCAAGGGCGATCTCGAGCCGGTGACCCGCGCGCTGATCGCGGCTGCGCTGGAGCCCGCCGCGCGGGAGCTGGACGCGGGCGCCATCTTCGAGCGAGCCGCGCGCAGCTATCTGGACGCTCTGGCCCCCTATGACGTCTTCGTCAGTCCGACGTATGCAACGCCGCCCTGGGAGCTCGGCTGGCTGTCCCCGCTGCTGTCCCGTGAAGAGCTCATTGCGCGCACGGAGCAGGCGGTGTGCTACACGCCGATTCACAACATGGCCGGTGCCCCAGCCATGTCCGTGCCCCTGTACTGGAGCGCCGATGGGCTACCGATCGGCTCCCATTTCGCCGCTGCTCCCGGGAAAGAGGCGTTGCTGCTCGAGCTCGCGTACGAGCTGGAGCAAGCGCGGCCCTGGGCAGAGCGCTGGGCGCCGCACTCCTTCGTGCGGGTGGCGGCAGCCTGACGTGCCGCAGGTGCTCAAGCAAGAGGTGCGAGAGCGCATCGTCGGCGCGGCGCTCGCCGCCTTTGCGCACAACGGCTTCGCGGCTGCAACCATGAGTGAGATCGCGCGCGGCGCGGGCATGGCCGTGGCCAACCTCTATCGCTACTATCCGAGCAAAGAGGAGCTGTTCGCGGCCGCGGTGCCGCCGGCCCTGGTGGCCCGCTTCGAGCAACTGCTGGCGCGCAGCGTGCACGCACACGCGCGACTCGTCGGTGTGGCCGGGCCCAGCGACGAGACAGCGGCCGCAGAGCTGCTGCAGTTCTGGATCGAGCAGCGCCTGGCGGTGATCGTGCTGCTCGATCGCGCGCAGGGCAGCGCCTACGAATCGTTCGCAGAGCGCTTCGTGGAGCGCCTGCTCGAGGTCAGCGTGGCAGAGCTCCGCCGCGCCCACCCGGGGCTGGTGCTGACCCGGGAGGCGCGGCTGGTGCTGCGGCAGATCTTCGAGAACACGCGGCGCATGCTGGCCGTGCTGCTGGAGCAGTGTACGGAAGAGGCCGCCATTCGCCGGGCCGTGGCTGCATTTCGCAGCTATCAGGTGGGCGGGCTCGCGGCCTTCACCCGCGCCCTCGAGGCGGCGCGCAGCGCCGACTGACAGCTTTTCCGCGGTGGCCGGGTTGCCCGGCGCGTCCACTCGGCTAGCCTGGGCGGGATGGCGACCGTCCCGCTCCCTGCCCCGATCCAGGTGGAGCACGCAGAGGGCGGCGGCTCGAGCTGGGAGGTCGCGCGCGCGCCCTTGCCCGCCGCTCTGCGTCGCTGGGTGACGAAATGTGATGGCTACTCGGAGCGCTGCGGGGCCCCGTTGAGCCGGCGGGAGATGCCGGGGCCGCGCGTGGTCGTGATCTTCGAGACGGGTGCGCCTCTGGCCTTGCACGACCCCACGGACGAGCGGCGCACGCAGCACTTCGCGGGGGGCTTCGTCGCGGGCCTGGACGAGCGTGCGACGCTCACCAGCCACTCCGGCAGCCAGGCGGGCATCCAGCTCGACCTCCGCCCCGCCGGCGCGCGCCATCTCTTTGGTTTGCCGCTCTCGGAGCTGCGCGGCCGAGCGCTGGCGCTCGCGGAGCTGTTGCCGCGTGCTCAGCGAGAGCTCTCCGCGCAGCTGGCGGAGCTGCCCCGCTGGGAGGCGCGGCTCGCTCTGGTACAGCAGCTGCTGTGCTCGCGCATCCCGGCGTCACGGGTCGACACGCGCGCGACGGAGTGGGCGGTGAACCGCATCGAAGCCAGCGCCGGCCAGGTCGCGCTGAAGAGCCTGGCGAGCGAGCTGGGCTACTCGCAAAAGCACGTGATCGCCCTGTTCCACGAGCAGGTGGGCATGAGCCCGATGCGCTTTGCGCGCCTGGTGCGCTTCGATCGCCTGGTCCGCCACCTGCGCAGCGGCGGTAGCGAGCCCTGGGCCGAGCTGGCGCCGCGCTTTGGCTGGTTCGATCAGGCGCACCTGGCAAACGACCTCCGGCGCATCACCGGCATGCCAGCCTCTCTCGCGCGCGCTGCGATGGTCGGACCTGCCGCCAGCGTAAACTTCTTCCAAGACGAGGGCAGCAGCCAGGTCTAGCTTTCGGGCAATGACCGCACGCAAACCGCTAGTTCTGCCGCCCCATGGCGGCCGGCACTACCCGATGGGCCGCATCTTTGCGGCCTTCCTCGCGGATGGCGCCGAGACGAACGACCGCTACTCGATCTCCGAGTGGTGGCTCGAGCCCCACACGAAGGGGCCTGGGCCTCACTCACACGAGGAGGACGACGTCTTCTACGTGCTGGAAGGCACCATCAGCTTCCTGCTCGGCGATCGCTGGCTGGAAGCGCCACGCGGCTCGTTCGTGCTCGCGCCCGGTGGCGTGACACACGACTTCGAGAACCGCAGCGCCGAGCGAGCGGGCGCCCTCAACTTCTCCGTACCCGGCGGGTTCGAGACCATGATGCCGGGCATCGCACAATGGTTCCGCGAGCATCCGCCGGGTGACGCGAGGTAAATTCCTTCCAAGACGGCCCGCCAGCGCCGCCCCATCCTACAGGCATGGAAAGCTCGCAGCTCAGCCCAGTACCCGATGGTCAGCGTCTGTTCCCGTACTTGATCGTACGCGACGCGGCGCGGGCCCTCGCCTTTTATCAACAGGCCTTTGACGCTCGCGAGAAATACCGGCTGGAGATGGGCAGCAAGATCGGCCACGCAGAGCTCAGCTTTGCCGGGGTCACAATCTGGCTCGCCGACGAGTTTCCGGAGCAAGGTTTTCTGGGCCCAGCCGGCAGCTCTCCGGTGAGCATCGTGGTCTATGTGCAGGACGTGGACGGGCTGGTCGAGCGCGCCGTGGCCGCGGGTGCCACCCTCGAGCGGCCCATCCGTGACGAGTTCTATGGCGATCGCACTGGCGTGCTGCGCGATCCCTTCGGCCACCGCTGGCTCTTTCACGCGCGCCGCGAGCGGGTCACTCCGGAAGAGATGCGCCGGCGCATGGCGAGCGCAGCCGCCACGTAGCCCCGCGCCGGGCGGATGCGCTACCACAGCTCGATGCGCCACGGCGCGGGTACCAGGCTGGCGCTGACGAAGCCCGCCAGGTCGAACCAGTGCTCCGCGGCATCCAGCACGCCACTGTCTGCGGAGAGTGCCACCGCGCCAGGTGCTGCCACGCAGGCATCCACGTGGCCAGCGAGCTCGACGCTCCAGCCCAGCTCGCGGGCGGCCAGTTGCTCGCGCAGCAGGCCAGCGAGCACGCCGCTGTTCGACACCGGACGATCGAAGTACCAGCTGACCTGGCCGGGCTGCAGCGCCTCGAGCGCGGCCACCAGCAGCTCCAGCGCGCGCGGTGTCTCCGTGACCTTGCGGTAGGTCCCGTGCACGCTGGCCAGATCCCGGACGGCGCCATCACGCCCCACGAGCAAGACGCCTCCGCTGAGCGCCACCTCCAGCGAAATGCAGGCGTTGAAGCCGTCGACGTGCAGGCGGCGCCCGGCAAGCTGGTCCGCCGACAGCCACCGGTGCGCGCGCCGGACCGCTGCCTCGTCCGAGCAGCTCACGCGAGAGACAGCCATGCGCTGGCGTGCCACGAGAGCGTAACGATTGCCGACCAGCGCCAGCGCCGAGTCCGCGGCATAACCACGACTCGACAGCCAGCTGTAATCTCGGGTGGCGGCGCTGAGCGCCGGCCAGCACTCGGCTGCAAAGAGCGCGGCGTCTCGCGGGTGGGGGCCACGATGTTGGCGATGATCGGGCACGATGCCTCTCGCATGGCGCCCCCGGCCGGAGCTGTCAAGGCGAGCGCTGCCGGCGGCTCACCTGGATTTCTGGCTCCGTCCGCACGCGCGTTCATGAGCTGCGATGTACTCCTCCAGGCTGAGCCGCGCGATGGCGTCTCCGATCACATCCAGGGGCAGGTCGTCCAGCTTGCTCTCGCAGCTCTGGGATGGGCTCGCGCCGCTCCTGGGTAGAGAGGCAAAGGTAGCTCGTCACGGTCTGGGCAACGCTCGACACCTGGCCGGTACCTTGGCTGACTCAGGCCGGGTCGGGACGACATCGCATCGTTTCATCATGCAACAGTCTGTCCTGCCCAGCTGCCCTGCTGTGGAATAGTCCGTCGCTCAGCCAGCTCGCTCCGGTGCAGATGCCTGCGCGGCGCTGAGGCAAACGCGCCGCAAATGCGGCAGACTGCGGCTGTAATGCTCGTCAAGCAGGCCCTCACCTTTCGGCAGTGCGAGGCGGTGGATCTCCCGTTCATCATCCAGCTCTCGGCGGAGGCACTGGCGGAGTACGCGCACCGGCCGGTCTCGCAGACGCTGGCGCTCGTCTCACGCCACCGCACCTGGATAGCGCTGCGCGGCACGCGCCGCGTCGGCTTCGTGGCGATCGGCGCGCACGATGGCGTGGCCGTGCTGCATGCACTGGCCGTCGTGCCCACGGAGCGCGGCAATGGCGTCGGCTATCGGCTCATGCAGCTGTTCGAGCGCTGCGCCGTACAGCAGGGCTCGCGCCGGCTGGAGCTGTGCACCGCCGCCTGCAACCTGGCTGCTCTGGATCTGTTCTTCCGGCGAGGCTTTCGCCTGCTGACCCGCAAGGCGCGCTTCTTTGCGCTGGGTCAGGATGCCTGCGTGCTGGTCAAGGATCTGAAGGCCCGCGAGCAGCGCGCGCGCGACCGCGACGCCGATTGAGCCTCGCCTGCGACGCACGC
>JAICQL010000094.1 GCA_025937895.1 Polyangiaceae bacterium
CCGCCGGTCGTGGCCTTCGCCCACGAGCTGGGCATCGAGAGCAAGCTCGGCGCCGATCTATCGCTGGCGCTCGGCTCGTATGAGGTCACTCCGCTGGAGATGGCGAACACGTATGCCACCTTCGCCAGCGGCGGCTTCGTCGAGCCGCCGCGGCTGCTGGCAGAGCTGCGCGCCCCGTCGGGTGAGCAGCTGCCGCTGCCCGAGCGCGAGCCGTCGCGGCGCGTGCTGGAGGCGGAAGAGGCGTACCTGATCACCAGCCTGCTGCAGAGCGTGGTGCGGACCGGTACCGCGCAGCGTGCCCTGGCCGTGGGCCATCCACTCGCGGGCAAGACCGGTACGACCAATGACGTGAAGGACGCCTGGTTCGTTGGTTACTCCACCGATCTGAGCGTGGCTGTGTGGATCGGCTTCGACGACGCGCTGCCGCTCGGCGAGCAGGAGAGCGGCACGCGAACCGCCTTGCCCGCCTTCGTGGAGTTCATGAAAGCGGCTACCCAGGGGCGCCCGCGCACCGAGTTCCCGCGGCCCCCGGGCATCATCACTGCCCACATCGATCCCACGACCGGCTACTTGCCCGAGCCCGGTCAGACCAACACCGTGGAGGAAGAGTTCCTGGACGGCACTGTGCCAGAAACCTCGGTCGCGGAGCCAAGGCCTGACATGGCCGCGAAAATGCCCTATAAGCCCGGGCCCGGTGAACTCGATGCGCTGCCTCCCTAGCATTCTCGGTTTGGCTCTGGCTGCTTCGCTCGGAGCCTGTGCGGCTCCTCGCGACGCGGAGACGCCTGGTATTCCTCTCGGTGCGCCTGGCTTGACGTGGGCCGCCAAAAACACCGAGCAGAAGTTCGGCTTCATGGCGGCGCAGGTGCACCCGCGCATGCAGCAGGTGTTCCTGGAGTACAAGCCAGACAACTACGCGGACTTCAGCTGCTCCAACTGCCACGGCGCGACCATGGAGCAGATCGACTACGCAATGCCCAACCAGAGCTTGTACGCGCTGCCGCCAGACAGGCCGTACGATGACGCGATCGACTTCGACTCGCCCATCGCCGTGTTCATGATGACCAAGGTCACGCCCACCTTGCAGGAGCTGTTCAATCAGGGTGAGGGCCCGCCCACCAAGGTCACCTGCTTCAACTGCCACCCCAGCTCCTGAGGTCAGCAAGGTGGTGGTAAGGGGAGTGCGCAGCGCGTTCTGCCGCTGGTCGGTGCTGGCCGCCAGCGGCGTGTTTGCCCTGGCGTGTCAGTCGGCGGAGCCGGTGAAGCAGGCAGAGCCCGCGGCCGAGCCAGCCGCGGAGCCCAGCGAGACCAAGCCGGTCGTGGATCGCAAGATCGAGAGCGCGATGGCCGCGGCGCGTGCCAGCTCGGAGCAGCCCGCCGCAGGCAACGCGGAGAGCGCGCCGCCGCAGGACGGCATCCTGGGGGCAGAGGCCGCCGCGCGTGAGCTGCCGCCGGGCAGCGGCGCGCAGATCGTGCTCGGGTCAAACGGCGCGGAGCCGCGGGTCTTGCTCGCCGCCGCGCGCTCGGGGGCCGCACCTGCCGGCTCCATCGCCGTCAGCTATCGCTCGGGTGGCAGCGTGATGCCCACGGTCGAGGTCAACTTCAAGGCAAAAACCACGTCCGGCGCAGCCGGCGCGGGGGGCGCCGCCGGTGGCGACGGCTTGCTCACCCATTTCGGCCTCACCCACGCGCGCCCTGCCGCCGATCAGCCGGGGCGGTTGCCCGAGAACGCACGCAGTGAGATCGCCAAGCTCGCGGGCAGCTCGGTGGACTTCATCGGCGACGCGCGCGGCGCGGTCGTCCGCCAGCGCCTGAGCGTGGCTGGCAACAACGCCATGCTCGAGCCCTTCGTGCAGGGCAGCGCCGTGGCGCTGTCCTCCTTCGCACTGCCGTATCCCGAAGTGCCGGTAGGGGTTGGCGCGTTCTGGATGGTCAAGTCGCGCGAGCTGGCCGAGGGCGCCGAGGTCGTGGCCTATCGCATGGTGAAGCTCACCGCGCTGGAGAACGGAGTGGCGCAGCTCACGGTCAACACCAAGCGCTACCTGGTGACGCCGCAGCTCTCCTTGCAGGGCCTGCCGCCGCACAAGGTGCGTCAGTTCCAGAGCGAGGGCAGCGCCACCATCAGCTTGCCGGTGGGTAGCCCCTATCCGCGCTCGGCGGAGGTGAAGGAGCAGTTTGGCTCGCTCGTCACCGCCGACGACCGGCCGCAGCAGCCCATTCCCGTGCAGTCCGAGATCTCCGCGCACATCACCCTGAGCTCCTGAGCTGGTGTGGTTCGCTGGCGCGGCCGATCGCTCCTCCTGTGCAGCGCGCTGGTGAGCGGCTGTGCCGGGCCTGGCGCGAGCGCGCCGGGCGGCGCTCAGCTGCCGGAGTCCCTGCGGCCACCTGGGCCCGGCGCCGGCGGCTGCGTGGAATCAGCGGAGCTGAAGGCGTTCGTGCTGGCGCTGGAGGCGGAGCGCGCACGGGCACGAGCTCGCGCTCTGGCGCGGCTCGGGGCCGTCGAGCGCCCGCGCCAGAGCCGCTTCGTGGCTGCCGCCGGGCTCGGTGACGTGGTGGAGGAGGGGGGCCGCCGCTGCAGCTCAGCTACGACTACTGGTGGGCGCAGGTGAGCTACGACCGCGCGCGAAGCTGTCCTCCACTTCCGTCTGGCGCCGCTGGTAAGCGCTGACGCGCGACGTGCCCACACGCGCGCACGCCATGCCCGTCCGCTGTTGGCGCAGCATTCGTGCTCCAGCGCCTGGCCCAAGGTATGCTTTTGGGATGCGCGCACGTTGCGAACGTCATGGCCTCGCGCTGGGACCCAGCGGCTGCTTGCTCTGCCGTCGCGAGGGTGCCGGTGCGGTGAGCTCGGCGGCGCCGGCCGCCGCCACGGCTGCCGCCGCCCCGTTGCTCGGCGGTGCATCGCCCGCCGCGGTCTCTGCATCGCCCGCGGTCTCTGCAGCGCCCGCGATCTCTGCAGCGCCCAGCGCCGTAGCTGCGCCCCCGCCTGCGAGCGCCGCGCCCGAGGCACCCGCTCCCACGTCCGTGGCCGCGGCGCCTGCTTCAAAGCCGGCGCCCTTCGCGCCCGTGCCCGTCGTGCCTTCCCATATGGCGGCACGCACCACGCGCGCGATGCCGGAGTCACCAGCAGCTCCCGCCACCGTCACGGACAAGCCGCCCAGCCTGCGCGTGAGCATCCAGGTGCACCCGCTCGTGCTCGTGCTGCTGCCGCTGGCGCTGGTGGTGGTGCTCGCCCTCGTGGTGTTCCTGCCCGGCTCTGCGCAGCCGCCCGCCGCTCCGAGCGCGGCGCTCGTGGCGAGCTCGCCTGCGGCGGCCGCGGCCGAGCAGAGTGAGGAGCGCGAGGACGAGCAAGCCCCCGAGCAGGATGATGCCGCCGCAGAGGTTGCGCCAGAGCCGCTCTTGCCCGTCGAGCAGTCCGCAAAGAAGACGGCGGAGCTCGAGCGGCTACGCGCCGAGGTGCAGCGCAAGGCCGAGCGCGAGCAGCTGCTGACGGCGGCCCGTGGGCGGCTGAAGGTCAAGGTTTACTACAAGCAGGACTGCAACAGCTGCAGTGAGGCGCGCCGTCACCTGGCTGCCCGCGGCGTCCGCGCCGAGGAGCACGACATCGATCAGGAGCCGCGCGCGCGGGCGCGGCACCGCGCGCTCAATCCGCGCGGGCGCCTGCCCACCATCGAGGTCGAGGGCAAGGTGGTGCGGGGCTTTCAAGCCAAGAAGCTCGACAAGGTGCTCGATCGCGAGGCCAGCGCCCGGCTCCAGCGCGGGCGCTGAGCGCGGGCGCGCGGCCACTTCGCGAGCCGCCGGGGCGGGTCAGGCGGCGCCGTATTGCGCGCGGTACTCGCTCAGCCTCGCCTCCAGCTCGGGGCTGAGGATCGCGGGCGCGCCCGGCTGGCGCAAGGCATCCACGATCTGATCGATGTCGGCGATCGCGAACGTGCTGAGGCCAAACTCTCGTGCAACCTCCGAGAGCGCGCTCTCCGAGCCCTGGCCGCGCTCCTTGCGATCGACGGCGACGATCAAGCCCACCAGCTCCACCTTGGCCGCCGCGCGCAGCAGCGGCGCCGTCTCGCGCACCGAAGTGCCGGCGGTGGTCACGTCCTCGATGATCACCACCCGATCGCCGTCCTTCGGCCGCTGCCCGACCAGCACGCCGCCCTCGCCGTGATTTTTGGCCTCCTTGCGGTTGAAGCAGAAGCCCACGTCGCGCCCGCGCCGGGCGAGCGCAGTGGCCGTCGCGACAACCAGCGGGATGCCCTTGTAGGCTGGACCAAACACCAGGTCGAAGCCGCCGGGCAGAGCCTGCAACAGCCGCTCCGCGTAGAACTCGCCCAGACGCTCCAGCTGGCTGCCGCGCCCGAAGCGCCCGGCGTCGAAGAAATACGGCGTCTGCCGGCCGCTCTTCGTGGTGAAGCTGCCGAAGCGCAAGACGTCGCTCTCCAGCAAGAAGCGGACGAAGGCGGCGGTGTCGAGGGCGTTGGGTGAGCTCACGCGGATTCTCCGGGTTCGGTCAAGCTGCGGCGGAGCGCTCAGTGCTCCAGGAAGGGCGACACGTCGCCGGCACCTTCGCGCACGACGACGGGCCGCTCGCCGGTCAGATCGATGATGCTGGTGGGCAAGAGCCCGCCGGGCCCGCCGTCGAGCACCAGCGCCAGACCGGGAAAGTCGCTGTCGATCTCGCGCGGATCGACGTGCGGCTCGGCGTCGAGCCGGGCGGCGGTGCTGCTGATGATGGGTCCGCCCAGCTCTTCCACCAGGGCCAGCACCACGGGGTGCTTGGGCACCCGAATGCCGACCTGCTTGCGCGCGCTCTGCACGATGCGCGGCACCTCGCGCGTGGCGTTGAGCACAAAGCAATACGGACCCGGCAGGTGATGTTTCACGATGCCGTATTCGTAGTTGTTCAGCATCGCGTACTTGGCGATGCTGGCGATGTCCCGGCACACGAACGAGAGCGGGTGCGACTTGGGCATGGCCTTGATCTGGTACAGGCGGTCGATCGCCTTCTTGTTGAACAGATCGCAACCCAGGCCGTAGCAGGTGTCCGTCGGGTACGCGATGATCCCGCCGTCGCGCAGGGCGTCTACAGCGCGGCGGATTTTTCTCGGCTCCGGGGACCGCGGGTTGATCTCGATGACCATTTTGCGGTCGCCAGCTACTACGTTTTGCCCGGCAACCCAAGCTGCCACATCAGCCCTCGGCGCCAGCGGGCCTGGAAACATTTCTCAGCCTCTAAAGTGGGGGGCCGTCCGCCCGTACTCTCGCGCGCGCTGCGGCCCGCTGGGGCGGCAGCAGCGCGGAGTTTTACGGATCGCGCGTCGATGCCCCCGAGGCCGAGGGGGACTCGGAGGTTCGGGGGAGCGCGATCCGGCCGGTGGCGGGGGGAGCCTTCAGCACACGTTGGGTGAAGGCTCGGGGCGCGGAGGTTGGTGGGCTCACGCGTGCCGCGCTGGCGGGCCCGGGTTGAACGCGGGACTGCTATGCTGCGCCGCGCAGCACGGTTATGCTGCCGCGGCGCATGGGTGAGACACTGCAGGCGCCGCGCGGCGGCTGGTCACCGCTGATCGAGCAAGCGCTCACGCGGCTCGCTGCTGCAGCTGCGCTGCCTCCGCTGTGGCAGGCGAAAGGAGAGCGAGTCGCGGCGCTGCAGGGCCTCAGCCGTCTGCTCGATCTGGTCGCGCTGTGGAATCGGCGCGTCGATCTGACTGCGGCGCGCTCGCCCGAAGAGCTCGTCGATCTGTACCTGAGCGACGCCCTGGTGCTGGCCTCGAGCGAGCCTGCGGCGCCGGAGCAGCGCTGGCTGGACGTGGGCAGCGGCGCCGGAGCACCGGGGCTGGTGTTGCAGCTGCTGCGGCCCGAGCTGCAGCTGACCCTGGTCGAGCCGCGTGCCAAGCGGGTTGCCTTCCTGCGTACGGCGCTGGGCCAGCTGCGCCTGGGTGCCCAGCTGGAGAGCGGGCGCTCCGACCAGCTGCCAGCGCTCGCCTGTGACGTGGCGCTGTCGCGCGCGACGTTCCCGCCGCCGGAGTGGCTGGCGGAGGGAGCACGCCTCGCCCGGCACGCGGTCTGGGTGCTGCTGGCGCGAGGGGAAGAGCCCGCGCTCGCCGGCTGGCGGCTGGAGCGCGAGCTCGCCTACGAGTGGCCGCTCACGCAGGTGGCCCGGCGCGCCCTGCGCTTTGTGCCGGTGGCTGACGCTTCCGCGCAACGCGCCTGAGCGCTAGCTCAGCCGGCGTCACTCGCGGGAGCCGCGGCGTCCGGCCCCGGCGTACCCGCGTCGAGCTCGGGAGTGCTGCCCGCGTCGTCCTCGACCGGCGGCGAGTCCCCTGCGTCCCGTTGCGGCGGGGGTGGATCGGGCGGGATCACCTCCGCCGCCGGAATCTTCGAGCGATCGACGTCCGTGATCAGCGTGCAGCCGGCGCCCAGCGCCACCGTCAGGCATGCAACGCTCCAGACAGCCAGCGCGCTCGCGCGCAGCTGCAACGACCCGAGCGCCGGCGCGCTCGCGCGCGCGTGCAACGACGTTGCCAGAAACCACCGTGAAAATGGCTGAAGGAAGGGGCGAGCGGTGCGGTGCATCATGTTCTCGAGCAGAAGCGTCGCCGGAGAATAGTCGCGCTCCCGGCGCCCTCCAAGTCCTCCGTACCCGATGTCTCACATGCATATCCAGCGCGTGGATGGCGGCTCCGCGCCTCTCGAGCAGCCAGCTCGACTCCATGGCCGAAGCTGTCGCTCCAGCCACGCGGGCCGCGGTTTCCCGCTACGGTCTGCGCCGTGAACGTGCATCTCGTGGATGGGACCTTCGAGCTCTTTCGCGCCTTCTTCGCGTGGCCCTCGGCAGCGGGCCGCGAGGGGCGGGAGGTGGGCGCGTCGCGCGGCTTCTCGAGCATGCTGCGCCGGCTCGTGCGCGAGCCAGGGGTGAGCCACGTGGCGGTGGCGTTCGACACCGTCATCGAGTCATTCCGCAACGATTTGTTCGCAGGCTACAAGACGGGGGAGGGGCTGGACCCGGCGCTGCACAGCCAGTTCCCGCTGGCAGAGCAGGTGTGCAGGGCGCTCGGCGTCGTGACCTGGTCGATGCTGGAGTTCGAAGCCGACGACGCGCTGGCCACGGCAGCGCTGCGCTTCGCCGCCGATCCACTGGTGGAACGCGTCTTCATCTGCAGCCCCGACAAAGACCTGATGCAGTGCGTGCGCGGCGAGCGCATCGTGTGCTGGGATCGCATGCGCGACAAGGTGTCGGCGGAGCCGCAGGTGATCGAGAAGTTTGGCGTGAGCCCGGCGTCCATCCCGGATTTCCTGGCGCTCGTGGGCGACTCCGCGGACGGCATCCCCGGCATCCCGCGCTGGGGCAAGAAGGCGGCTGCCACCCTGCTCGCCGAGTATGCTCACCTGGAGGCGATCCCGCCGCTGGCGCGCGACTGGCGGGTCAAGCCGCGGGGAGCCGAGGCGCTCGCACAGGAGCTGCAGGCCCGCTTCGACGAGGCGCTGCTCTATCGCAAGCTGGCGACCCTGCGCGCCGACGTGCCGTTGCCGGAGACGCTGAGTGACCTGCAGTATCGCGGCCCGGATCGCGGTGCGTTGCGCGCCGTGTGCGAAGAGCTTGCTGACTTCTCGGCGCTGGAGGGGCTGGCCGCAGACTGAGCGCACATCTCCCCGCCGCCGGAGCGCGCGTCTCGCGGCGGAGCGAGCCCCTGCGGCTCCTCGAGCAGGAGGTTTGGGCGAGGGTTTGGGCCGACCGATGGGCCTGTCCCCGGCCGGGATGGTTGAAGCAGCTGCCCGCAGGGGTGTACCCTCCCAGATCCAGTAGCTCTGCTTTCCAACGAAGATGCCTTCTTTGAAGCTTCCTCTCGCAGCGGTCTCGGTGGTGTTTTCCCTGCTGTCCGGGCCGGCTCGTGCCTGGGCGCAAGCTCCGGAGGCACGCGCTCCAGAGGGGAGCTGTGATGCCGTGCAACAGACGGAGGGCATGCGCGCTGCCGGGCAGTATCGCGCAGCGCGCTCATTGCTGCTCGAGTGCGTCAACGCCCAGTGTGGCGGTGACGTGCGTCGGCGCTGCGCCGCCACCCTGCAGAAGGTGGACGCCGTCACGCCCTCGATTGTGGTGCGCGCCCAGCTGGCCAACGGCGATGACGTCACCGACGTGGCGCTTAGCCTCGGGGAGGAGCAGCTCGCCAGCAAGCTGGACGGCATGGCCATCCCGGTCGACCCGGGGGAGCACCGCCTGGTGCTGCGGCGTCCCGGTCACGCCCCGGTCACTCAGGTCGTCAACATCCGCGAGGGCGAGAAGTTTCGTGCCGTCGACGTAATGCTGGAGCCCGCGGTCCTGAGCGCCGGGGGCGGGAGCAGCAATGCGCCTGCGTCCAGCGGCTTCGACGGGCGCCTGGCAGCGGGGGGCACCTTGATCGGCGTGGGGGTGGTCGGTCTGGCAGCGTTCACCTGGCTCGGTCTCAAGGCGCGCAGCGACGAAAACGAGCTCGAGAAGTGCGAGCCGCTCTGCAGCAAGGCGCAGGGGGATACCGTGCTCGCACGCTACTGGATGGCCAATGTCTCGGGGGGCATCGGCGTGCTGGCCCTCGGCGCTGCTACCTGGCTGCTGCTGAGCGGTCCGAGCGAGCCCTCGTCGACCGTGTCCGATCTGGCGGGGCTATCCATCGTGGCGGGCTCGGATGGCGCTTTCGCCAGCTACGAGCACCAGTTCTGAGCCACAGGGCGCGCAGCTCTGCGCGGCGCCAGCCAAATCCAGGCTGAAGCTAGCGCCTGGCTGGAAGCTAGCGCCTGGCTGGAAGCTAGCGCCTGGCTGGAAGCTAGCGCCTGGCTGGAAGCTAGCGCCTGGCTGGCAGAGCGCTGACTCTCAGAACGTCCGCTCGCACACGTACGCCTTCAGCTCGGTGCAGGGAGCATCGCGCCAGCGCCCGCCGGCCTCGGGGGCTGCCTTGGACACGCAGAACTGATCCGCCACCCCGTCGGGCTCGCCCTCTGCCCAGGTCTCCATCGTCGTATCGACGGCGCTCTGATCGCGCCACACGAACGCATTGGCGGCAGCGCTGGCGCCGGGGTCAAAGCCGCCCAGCCAGATGTCGGTGTCGATGAGCGAGCTCAGGAACGAATCGCGCTCCACCGTCTTGACCGAGACGAGCGTCGCGCTGCGGCTCTGACAGCCCAGCGACGCCGCATTCCAGGACACGCGCGCCGCAGCGACGAAGATCAGGCACACGTCCGTGTCCGGCACCAGCGCGCCCTGGTTCTGCGCACACTGGTTCGCGGCAAAGCCCGCATCACCGCTGCCCGCGTCCGGAGGTGCGGCAGCATCCTGCTCGTTGCCCGCGTCGCCTGCGGAGGCGTCGGCGAGCGAGCCCATGTCGTCCGGCTCGAGCGGCACATCCGCTGGGTTGCCTTCCGTACCTGCGCTGCCCCCGGGCTCACCCCCAGCATCCGTGCTGGAGCCGCCCGTTGCGGGCGGGTTCGCAGTCGTACCGCCGGCACCCCCGCTGCTGGTGGAATAGCTCGCCAGATCCTCGCGCGGCAGACAGGCTAGCAACGAGAGGCCAACGATAGACAACGGGCTAACTGACGTTCGCCCGCCTCGCCCGAGAGCTGCAAACACACCCACAGCGTGGGTCCTATTCAGAAGCCGGCGCCCCGTCAACCGAACTACTAGCGAGCGGCTTTTCAGCGCGTTTTGCGCGCTCTCCGGCGCAGCACTGCTGGCACTACCGGAGCCGTCGCCCCGCCGCGGACAATCCCGTGTGCGGGCCGCGATGGCCCGCGGCTCCGGTGCAACACGCGGTGCAACCCTCGCGCGCAAGGGCGCGTGCTCGTGTGTGCCGCCCGCGCTCGCCGCCGGCTATTTACCCGCGGAGCCCTCTGCTGGGGCCTTGCCCTCCGCGGGCCTGCTCTCCGCCGGCTTGCCCTCACCGGGCTTGCCCGACCCGCCCGGGAAGGCACTGGCTGCGGGCGCGGCGCTCGCCGTGATCTTGCAGCGCTTGGCCTTGCCCTCCAGCGGCTTGCCATAGATGGCGCCAGCGGGCTCCACGAGCACGGAGCCGTTGCCCTGCGGGCGCGGGATGATGGCACCGCTGGTCATCGGGCGCCCTTCACCCAGAGCCTCCACCATCACGACTACGTCGTTGCCCTCCACCACGTAGCCCTGGTAGCTGGCCCCGAGCGTGCCGGAGGGTGGAGCGTCACAGCTCACGCCGTTGGACGTGAACGCGATCACCTGCTGCGTGCTCGGGTTCAGCTGCGGCGGACCGATCTCCCATTGAAATGCAGGATGGGCGGCGCTCTCGCTCAAGGTGACGGCCAGGCACTGACAGGTGGGCGTGGTCGGGCCCACGTAGCTCAGATCATGCCGGGCCCCGAGCAGCGCGTACTCCGGCGGGGGCTCATCTGCCACCGGCTCTGCCCTGGCCTCGGCAGGATCGAGCGGGCGATCAAATTCTCGCACTTGCTGCTTACCGTCCGGGCCCGTGTTGAGCTGGGCATCCGCCTGCACCGACGCACGACAAGCGAACAGCGCCAGGGCCGCCAGCGTCGTGGTCGCAGCACGCCCGCTGCAGACCCTTCTTTCCCTTGGCTTTGTCAGACTGGTCTTCATCGTTTCTCTCGTGGCTGGGTGATCCCGAAAGCTCCACCTGCCGGGCTGCGGCAGGACGGCCAGCGTGCGGTTTCAGCAAACCACATCGCGCGGGTTCGGGCGAATTTTGGCTTCCCCCGGCGAGTCTGCCCGGCGGTATGCTCCGCCCATGGATCTGAACCTGCTTCGTGCCGAGCTGGCGCGCACGCCATCGGTGGCGCCGGCAGGCCGCGTGCGAGCCGTCACAGGCCTGGCCGTGCGGGCCACCTTGCCTGGCGCGCGCGTGGGTGAAGTGGTCCGCATCCGGCGGCGGGGTGAGCCGCTGGATGCCGAGATCGTCGGTTTCAGCTCCGGTGAAATCGTGGCTCTCGCCCTCGGTGACGTGGTGGGCGTGGGGCCCGATGACGTGGTGGAGGGCACGGGGGAGACGCTGCACGTGCGCGTGGGGCCCGGGTTGCTCGGTCGCGTGCTGGACGGGCTGGGCAGGCCGCTCGATGGTCTCGGGCCGCTCGACGCGGTGGCCACCGTTCCGGTCGATCGCGCCCCGCCGCCAGCGCTGGAGCGCCAGCACGTGACCAGCCCGCTGCCCACCGGTATCCGCGCGATCGATGCCCTGGCCACCCTGGGCCAGGGGCAGCGGGTGGGCCTGTTTGCCGGCTCGGGCGTGGGCAAGAGCCGCTTGCTCGGCTCGCTGGTGCGCGGCGCGGACGTGGACGTGGTGGTCGTGGCGCTGGTGGGGGAGCGCGGTCGCGAGGTGGGTGATTTTCTGCGCGACCAGTTCGGTCAGGGCGGGCGCGAGCGCGCGGTGGTGGTGGTCTCCACCAGTGACGCGCCGGCGCTGGAGCGGCTGCGGGCGGCGCAGGTGGCCACGGCCGTGGCCGAGTCCTTTCGCGATCAGGGGCAAAACGTGCTGCTGCTGGTCGATTCCATCACCCGCGTGGCGCGCGCCCAGCGTGACGTGGGGCTGGCCGCGGGGGAGCCGCCGGTGCGCAGGGGCTATCCGCCGAGCGTTTTCTCCATGCTACCCCGGCTGCTCGAGCGCGGCGGCCGCGCGGCGCGCGGCGCCATCACGGCCATCTACACCGTGCTGGTGGAGGGCGATGATCTGTCCGAGCCGATCGCGGACGAGGTGCGTGGCCTGCTCGATGGTCACATCGTGCTCGACCGGGAGCTGGCGGCGCGCGGCCACTATCCGGCAATCGACGTGCTGCGCTCGCTCTCGCGCGTGATGAGCGACGTGAGCAGTGAGGCCCAGCGCCGCTGCGCGCGGCAGCTGCGAGAGCTGCTGGCGGCGTACGAGACCAAGCGCGACTTGATCTCGCTCGGCGCCTACGTGCGCGGCAAGGACCCGGTGACCGACCGCGCGCTGGCTGCGCTGCCCGAGATCCAGCGGTTCCTGCGCCAGGAGAGCAGCGACGTGAGCAGCTACGAGGAGACGCTGGAGCGCCTCGAGCGGCTGGCGGCGCGCTACGGCGTGGAGTAGCGCGCTCGGGGAAGGGCTAGCCGCCGGGTCAACGTCTCGATCACGAACGGATGCTCGTTGCGCTCGTCCGCGCCGTGCTCGCTCTCACGCCGGCACTCCCACTCACTCTCGTCGAAGGCGGGGAAGCACACGTCACCCTCCACCTCAGCCAGCACGCGCGTGCGATAGAAGGTGTCCGCCAGCGGCAGCGCCAGCGCGTAGATCTGCGCGCCGCCGATGATGAACGCCTCCGTCTCGCCTGCCTGGCGCGCCAGATTGAGCGCCTGCTCCAGGCTGTGAACCACCGGGCAGTCGCAGCGGAGGCTATGATCCCGGCTGAGCACGATGTTGGGGCGGCGCGGCAGCGGGTGGCCCACGGACAGGTACTGCTTGCGCCCCATGATCACGTGGTGACCCAGCGTCTTTTGCACGAAGAAGCGCAGGTCATCTTTCAAGCGCCAGGGCACGGCGTTATCGCGGCCGATCACGCCATTGGCTGCCACGGCCGCAATCAGGCTGATCTTCATGACTCAGACCGCGATCGGTGCCTTGATGCCGGGGTGTGGGTCATACCCCGTGAGCTCGAAATCAGAGACCTGGAAGCCAAAGATGTCGCGCACCTCGGGGTTGAGCCGCATCTGCGGCAGGGGCCGCGGCTGCCGCGTCAGCTGCAGGCGCGCCTGGCTCTCGTGGTTCGAATACAGGTGCACGTCTCCGAAGCTGTGCACGAACTCCCCAGGCCGCAGCCCCGTGACCTGCGCCATCATCAGAGTCAGCAGCGCATAGGAGGCGATGTTGAAGGGCACGCCCAGGAACACGTCGGCACTGCGCTGGTACAGCTGACAGGACAGCTTGCCCTCCGCCACGTAGAACTGAAACAGGCAGTGACACGGGGGCAGCGCCATCTCTTCCAGCTGCGCCACGTTCCAGGCGCTGACGATCAGCCGGCGCGAGTCCGGGTTCTGCCGGATCTGCTCCACGACCCGCGCGATCTGATCGATGTGCCCGCCATCCGGCGTGGGCCACGAGCGCCACTGATAGCCGTACACGGGCCCGAGCTCCCCATCCGCCCTGGCCCACTCGTCCCAGATCGTCACGTCGTGCTCGTGCAGGAACCGCACGTTGGTCTCGCCGCGCAGGAACCACAAGAGCTCCACGATGATGGAGCGCAGGTGCAGCCGCTTGGTGGTCAGCGCGGGAAAGCCCTGGCTCAAATCAAAGCGCATCTGGTGACCGAACAGGCTGAGCGTGCCGGTCCCCGTTCGATCTGCTTTGCGGGTACCCTGATCCAGGATTTTCTGCAGCAAATCGAGGTACGCTCGCATTCCGATCACCCTAACGTCCGGGGGCTATCATGCGCAACCACCTACTCCGCGTCTGGCTGATTTCCAGCTGCTCTGTTCTAGCTTGCCAGTCCGGTGGGGCCCCGGCCGGAGCGCCACCGGCCAGCCCGCACCAGCACGGCGAGCACCAGCAGGCCGCGCATCAGCATGGCGAGCAACAGCATGGCGAGCAACACGGCATGCAACACGATTTTTCGGACGCAGCGGCCTTCTCCAAGGCGTTTGACGATCCGGCTCGGGACGCCTGGCAGCGTCCGGCGGAGGTGATCCAGCTGATGCGCATCGAGCCCGGCAGCGTGGTCGCCGATCTGGGCGCTGGCACGGGCTACTTCGTCAGCTGGCTGTCACGCGCCGTGGGTGAGCGCGGCAAGGTGCTGGCGCTCGACGTGGAGCCGGAGATGATCAAATTCCTGGGCCAGCGCGCCCAGCAGCAGCGCCTCGGCAACGTGGTGCCGCGGCTCGTACCCTACGACGATCCTCGGCTCGAGCCCGGCAGCGTGAGCCGCATCCTGATCGTCAATACCTGGCATCACATCGACGAGCGCGCTAGCTACGCGGCGAAGCTGGCACCGGCGCTGGGCCCTGGCGGCGAGGTCTGGATCGTGGACTTCACGCTCGACTCCGACGTCGGGCCGCCCGCCCGCTTCCGGCTTGCGCCGGAGCAGGTGGTGGCGGAGCTGCAGGGGGGTGGCTTGCACGCCGAGGTCGTCTCGGCGGAGCAGCTGCCCAAGCAATATATCGTCCGCGCTGTGCGCCGCTGACCTCGCGCGCAGGCTGCACGCCGCCCTGAGCTGGCACGCTGCAGTGGCTCAACCCGGGCCTGCCCTCGGCTGCGCCCCAGCTCGGTGCACTCGATACTTCTTCACAAACTTCCGCGAACGGGCTCAACACGGCCGCTGCAGCTTTCTCTTTGCAGGGAGCAGGGCTCCCCACTGCAAGGAGCAAGCAATGTTTGGGTTTGTCATCGGCATATTGTGCCTCATCGCGTTCTTCAGCGTGCTGCGGGGGCGCCGCTGGGGGCGCTTCGGAGGATATGGCTGCGGCGGTCGGGGCGGCCGTTTCGGGCACGGCCGCGGCTGGCTCGCGTACCGCGCGTTCGAGACGCTCGATACCTCGCCCGGCCAGGAGAAGGCGATCCGCGGGGTGCTGAACGAGCTGCGCAAGTCTTTCGGCGAGCTACGCCCGGAGCTCGAGGCCACTCGCGCTCAGCTCGCACAGACCATCGCGGGCGAGCAGTTCGACGCGGCGACCTTCGAGGCCACCTTGGAGCGGCAGGCGGCGTCTCTGGGACGCATGGCGCCGCTCGCCTCGCGCGCGCTGGCGCAGATCCACGAGGCGCTCGATCCGGATCAGCGCCGGCGTCTGGCACGCTTGATGGAAAAGGGCCCCGGCTACTACGCGCTCTGAGCCGGACGGATCAGAAAGGAGAGAGCCATGGGACGACGAGTAACATTGGTGCTGCTGGCGCTGGGCGCGCTCTTCAGCTTTGCCATCGGGGTCCGCTCCTGGCGCTGGCACCAGGAGCACGGCTGGGGGCCATACCGGGCGGGTGACGAGCACCGCCTCGAGGCCATGGCCGACGCCTGTGTGCGAGCGGCCGAGCGGGTGCGCAACCCACCATGATAGAGTGCTGAGCCAACATGACGTTGCAGGTCCTGATCGTCGACGACGACGCCCGGCTGTTCGAGCTGCTAAGCAGCTACCTGGAACAGAACGCAGTGACGGCGCGCTCCGCCCCCGAGGGCTTGACCGCGCTGCGCCTGCTCGCGCAGCACCCGTTCGACGCGGTGCTGCTGGACGTGATGATGCCGGGGATGGACGGGCTGAGCGTGCTGCGCAAGATCCGTGAGAAGAGCGACGTGCCCGTCATCATGCTCACCGCCAAGGGGGACGAGACGGATCGCGTGGTCGGGCTGGAGCTGGGCGCGGATGACTACCTGCCCAAGCCGTTCAGCCCGCGTGAGCTGCTGGCACGCCTGCGCGCGGTGGTGCGCCGCACGCAGGCGCAGGGTGAGCGCCGCCAGCTCAGCATCTCGGGGGTCATGGTCGATCTGGAGAGCCGCAGGGTCGAGCGGGCGGGCCGCGCGCTGGAGCTGACGGGGCTGGAGTTCGACCTGCTGGTGGCGCTGATGCGGCGGGCAGGTCGCGTCGTGGCTCGCACCGCCCTGCTGGAGCTGGCCGGCAGGAGTGACGTGAGCGTGAGCGATCGCGCTGTCGACGTTCACGTCTCGCACCTCCGGCGCAAGCTGGAGGATGATCCGCCGCGCCTCATCCGCACGGTGCGCGGTGTGGGCTACATGTTCGCGCGGGAAGGCGATGCATGATCTGGCGCGCGCGCCGGCTGCAGCATCAGCTCTTCTGGTGGCTCGGCATGACGAGCCTGGCCACCGTGGTGGCCGCCGGTCTCGTGCTGCGGGGGACGGAGTCGGCGTGGCCACGGCGCTATCAGCAGCTGACCAGCCTGGCCGCGGGTCAGTTCGCCGAGCGCTGGCAGGATCCGCCGGCGCGCCGCGCCTTCGCCGAGCAGGTGGCGGAGGCGCTGGAGGCGACGCTGATCTTGAGCGACGCTCAGGGCCAGCGGCTGGAGCGAGTGGGCCCGGAGCAGTGCAAGGGCCCGCAGCACATACTTCAGGTCCCTGACGAAGGGGCCAGGCTGGGTAGCGTCCAGGTCTGCCTGCCGCTGGCGCGGCGCTTTGGCAGCTCGCTCCTGGCGGTGCTGGGCAGCGCTTGTCTGGTGCTCTGGGCGTCGGCCGCGCTCGTGGCGCGCCGGCTGGTGCGGCCACTCTCACTGCTGATCGCCACTACCCGTGAGATCGGTAGCGGCAATCTGGGGGCTCGGGTGCGGCTGGGCCGCCACCAGCGCGGCGAGCTGGCGCTGCTGGCCGAGTCGGTCAATGACATGGCGCAGCGCATCGAGCGGCAGCTGCGTGATCAGCGTGAGCTGCTCGCGGCCGTCTCACACGAGGTGCGTAGTCCGCTGGCGCGGCTGCGCATCGCCAGTGAGCTGCTGCGCGGCTCGGGCGAGGCCGCGCAGGGCGGCACAGCTGCGCAGGCCAAGGTGCTGGACGCGTTCGATCGCGAGGTGAACGAGCTGGATCTGCTCATCGGCAAGCTGCTCGCCAGCTCGCGCCTGGATTTCGAGACGCTGAGCCGCACCCCGCTCGCGGCAGGGCGGCTCTTTGCCGATGTGCTCGCGCGCCGGCAGCTGAGCCCCGAGTTGCTGAACGACGAGTCCGGCGGCAAGCCGGCGCCGCTCGACGCCACCTTGATCGCTCGCGCCCTGGATAACCTGCTGGAGAACGCCGAGCACCACGCCGGAGGTGTGCAGAGCTGCGCCGTGCGGCTCAGCAGCGCGGCTGGTCCAACGGTGAGCGGGCCCGAGCGCGAGAGCCTGGTGTTCGAGGTGTGCGACGCGGGCCCAGGTTTCTCTGCCGAGGCGCGGTCGCGTGGCTTCGAGGCGTTTTATCGCTCGCCCACCGGGGGCAGCAGCTCGGGCTCGCTCGGGCTTGGTCTGGCGCTGGTTCAACGCATCGCGCGCGCACATGGCGGGCGGGCCTGGGCCGAGAACTTGCCGGCTGGAGGTGCACGCGTGTGCTTCAGCGTTGCAGTTTGACGCCCACGGCTAGCTTCGCCCTGGCACTGGCATTGCAAAAGCAGGCAGCGCGAGCCCGTGTTCTTCGCACGGGCACTGAACCAGCACGCAGGAGACCAGGATGACCGAGGCAATGATCATCGAGCGGCTGCAACGTCAGAAGGATCGGGTGCGCGATCACTCCGCGTACTATCTCAACAGGCGCATCGCACGCGAAATGGACATCACCGTGGAGCACTGCCTCCGTCACGGTCGCGAGGCGATTCTGGAGCGGCTGGCCCAGCTGGACCGGGAATGGGATATCGATCGCCTGCTGATGGCCAACTTTGCGATAGCTGGAGGTGTCACTTACGCCGCGGGGCTGCAGCGCTTCAGTCAGAGCCCGCCCTGGCGGCGGCGCCGCACGGGCCTCTTGTACCTGCTGGGAGCGCAGATGTGCTTCTTGCTGCTGCACGCAGCGGCGGGCTGGTGTCCGCCGGCCGCGGTCTGGCGCCGCCTGGGCGCGCGCACGAAGTCGGAGATCGAGCTGGAGCGCTCGCTGTTGATGGAGGGCCTGGAGCCGCGGTTACCCACGGAGCGCAGGCCGGAGCGCGAGCCGCCACCGCCGAAGAGCAGTCAGGTCGTCTCCTGAGTTGCTTCTCCTGAGTTGCTTCTCCTGAGTTGCCGAGCGTGCCGCGTCTCAGCCTGGTAGCGTACCCTGCAGCGCCGCGCGCCCGTGCGGCGCTGCAAAGTCGAGCTCAGGCCCCAGCGGGACGATGCCGCTCGGATCCAGATTGGGGTGGCTCAGGTAGTAGTGCTGCTTGATGTGATCCATGTGCACGGTGCCGCGGATGGCCGGCATCTGATACAGGTCGCGCGTGTACTCCGAGAGCGCGGGGTAGTCAGCCAGCCGCTTCAGGTTACACTTGAAATGGCCATGATAGACGGCATCAAATCGGATCAGGGTCGTGAACAGCCGTACGTCCAGCTCCGTCAGGCACCCGCCACATAAAAATCGCTGCCGGGTCAGGCGCGCCTCCAGCTCGTCGAGCTGGCTGAAGACCCCGCGCACCGCCTCTTCATGGGCGGACTGACTGCGGGCGAAGCCGGCGCGGTACACGCCGTTGTTCAGCTGATGGTAGAGCGGGGCGGCGAGCGCATCGATCTCGCCGCGCAGCTCCGCCGGGTAGTAGTCACCAGGCAGCGCACCGAGCCCATCAAACGCGGAGTTGAACATCCGGATGATGTCGGCCGACTCGTTGTTGACCACGCGCTCCTGCCGCTTGTCCCAGAGCAGCGGGGTGGTGGCGTGTCCATCAAAGGGCAGAGGGTCGGCCTGATACACCTGCCAGAGGAAGCGCGCCGAGTGGATCGGATCCGGAATTACACCTGGGCCCGGCTCGAAGCACCAGCCCTCCGTGCCCATGTGGGGGTGCGCGACGGAGATGGAGATCAACCGCTCCAGCCCCTTGAGCGCGCGCAGGATGAGCGTGCGGTGGGCCCAGGGGCAGGCGTACGAGACGTACAGGTGATAGCGCTCGGGAGCTGCAGCAAAGCCAGCGTCTCCGCTCGGACCCGGGGAGCCGTCCGGTGTGATCCAGTTGCGATAGCGCGAGGGCTGGCGGACGAAGCCACCGGAGTGGTCGGTCGGGGGTGAGTGCAACACGCTTCTCCCTTCGCCTGAGCTTCGAGCAACCCGCATACCAAGGCGCGCAGCCGGCTGCGGAATGGTCTGAACCTGTTTCCGCAGCGGCGGGGGCGCGCTCGTGGAGGCGATTCGCCACGCCGGGGCAGGCAGGCACGCGCGGAGTTGCGCGAAGCTCTCGCAGCGCGCCTCTCTGGCGCCTCAGAATAGATGACCCGCGACCAGATAGCCGCTCGTGCTGCGCTCGTCGGGTGACCAGGCCAGATCCAGGCGCAGCATGAAGGTCTTGCCGGATGCGACGCGCAGCCCACCGCCGAGACCGTACGCCAGGTTGAGCCCGGAGCCGTCGAGCTCGGGATGAGAGCCGTAGTCAGCCCAGACGCGCCCCGTATCGGCAAAGGCGACCAGCCCGAAGCGCCGCTTTCCGCCCAGGATGCTCAGCTCCAGCAGCTCACTGCGCAGCTCCACGTTGGCGATGAGCTTGATCTTCCCGTAGTAGCGCTGCGCAGGTACGCCGCGCACGCCCTTGGAGCCGCCGATGGCGGCAGTGTCGTCATAGCGGGCCAGCTCGTAGAAGGGAGGGTTGCCGAGCAAGAGATCCGCAACCAGCCGTGCCGCCAGCACCAGACGCCGCTGCTGTGGTAGCACGGGCAGATACACCTGGGCGGTGCTGGTCGAGCGCGCAAAGCGATACCAGGCATCGCCAAACGTGCCGGGGGTCAGGTTCAGCTCCTCGCTCAGATACGCTCCCCGCACCGGCGCCACTTCATCATCGCGCGTGTCCCAGGCCAGTCCCAGCGAGAACTTGGGCACGCTGTGCTGGCGCGCGTTACCCAGCAGCTCGCGTACGCTGCGCTGCTCGCTCTGAAAGTCGCTGGCCAGCAGCGTGTCGGGGGCCACGTCGAGCCAGTTGCCCGTGTACGAGGCACCCCACCAGAAGAAGAGCGGCCTCAGCTGCAGCTCCCAGCTCATCTTCAGAGTGGGGTGTACGCGAGCATACTCGAAGAAGGGGTCGCCGCGCTCCAGCCCCGGCGGCAACGCCGATGCGTTGCCCAGCCCGTAGTAGCCGAGGTTGGTCTCCCGCGTATACGACGCACGCAGCTCCACCCCCAGGCGATTGGCGATCACGTGGGGAAACCGCCAGCGCAAGAAGACGTCGGCGTACGGCACGCGCAGCCCACCCTCGCGCGCCTCGCCCACGGTGACACTGCCCGTGGTGTCGATGCGATAGACGTACGGCTCACGATCCTGGCGCAGCCGCGCCAGCGACGCGATGTAGCCACCGCCGAAGCCGGTGTCGCTGCTGCCGCCCACGAACGGCACGAGTGAGAACTCCGTCTCGTGGGGCGGCGACCAGGCGTGCTCGTCCCCTTCTTCCTCTTCGAGCGCATCGTCCGCGGCGGCCCGGCAGGGCCACCCGAGCAGGCACAGGGTAAGGCACATCAAGCTGGAGAGACGCGCCAGCTGCGCGAGGACGGAGTGCAACATTCGCGGCTTGTCAGCGCCGAGAAGAAGCAAGCGCCGTACCCGGCACGCGGCGCGCCTCTGCGGTCACGTGGTGCGCCGTCAGGCGGCCTTGCCCTTCGAGCGCTCTCCAGCGCCGTGGCCCGCCTGCTCCGTGACCTTGACGGTGAGCACCGGGCAATGCGCCGTGCGCAGTACGCGCTCCGCCACGGAGCCCATCAGCAAGTGGCTCAGCCCGCGGCGGCCGTGCGTGCCCATCACGATCAGGTCCATGTCATGCGAGCGCGCATACTCCACGATCTCGCTGGCGGCAGGGCCCGTCAGCACCTCGTGCGCCACACCGGTGGCGCCCATGCCCTGCACCTCGCGGGCGGCAGCACGCAGCCGATCGCGGAACTCATCCAGCAGCTGTCCCACCTGCTCCGGCGTGTACAGCGCGTACCCCTCTGGCAAGGCATAGTCCAGCGGCTCGTACACATAGACCAGGGTCAGGGACGCACCATAGTGCCCGGCCACATCCACGGCCCGGCGCATGGCCTCCGCCGAGTGCTGGCCAAAGTCGATGGGGACCAGAATCTTCTCGAATGGTTTCATGCTCATCTCCCGGTGGATCCGAGGGCTCCGTCGATCTTGTGAGGGTTCTCTTTGCTGTAGTTCTCCGGCACGCCGAGCAGCTTGGTGTCGACGGGCCCGGGCGCGTATTGCATCAGCTCGAGCGAATACAGCTCCTTGCCCGCACGGTCGCGGGCGCGTGCCTGCAAGGGCATGAGCTCCTCTTTTAGGAGCTGCTCGACCCACGCCGGCACGTCCAGCCCGCTCACCGCCTCCAGCTCGTCCACCGCGAAGGTGCCCGGCAAGCCTGCAACACACGCCTCGATGCGTTGTTCCCCCTGCTCGACCTCGAAGCGCTCGCAGAACACCCCCTGCAAGCTGGTGCGTTCACCCGTACGATTGATGGTGACCGGCGTATCGCCCTCGTCCTTTGGGCTGATCTGCGCCAGCGGCACCGTCTGTACGGTGCGGCGCTGATGATCCAGCACCGAGATGCTCTCGCCCCAGATCAGCGCGTCGAAGTGCACCGGAGCGCCCTGGGGCCGCGCGTCTCCCGGAGCGTCCAGCTGCAGGCGAGCCGTGTTGCCCAGGTTCAGATAGCGGATGTCCTGGCTCCGGCCGTTGGCGCTCTGCACGCGCACGGCCAGAGTGCCCTGGAAGCCGCGTCCCATGTTCTGATCCAGGTTGGGGCGCTCGCCTGGCGAGCCCGGCGCGAGCGGCAGCACGGTGGATTGTGCACCGCCCGCGGCAGGGGCATTTTGCTCCGCGGCAAGGTGGCTTTCGTTGGCAGGCAACTCCTCGGACAGCTTCGGTCCCTTGCAGGCTGCAAGAGCGCAGAACAACACGAGACCCGGACAGGCTGCCGCGAGAAGAGGGCTTGGCTGGGAGGTCGGCATCCCCTCCAGGGAGCAAGGGCCATGCCGAGACCGCCACGAACGCGCGCCAGGCCGACTACAGGAACCCGATCAGCCCCACCCGCAAAGATGGCAAGAACGCCTCCACGCTGCCATCGGGGTCGACCAGAGAGGACAGGTTGCGAAGCTGCGCCAGCCCTCGTGCGGGCAGCTGCGCCCACACAAATGCCATGCCGCCGCGAACGAAGAACATCAGGCCGCTCCGCTCCACTTCCCAGCCAGCCTGGAGGTTGACGAAGTCGTAGTCAAAGTCCTCCAGCAAGCGGCTATCGTCGTAGCTTGCGCCCGCGAACGCCGAGAAGATGCCGTTGATGTCACCGGGGAAGAAGTGCCCCGCATCGAGGCTCAGCGCGAACCCTCGCTGCTGTTGCAGCGGAGCGAGCGACAGTCCGCCTCGCAAGCCCGGCGCAGCGCCGTTGGTTCCGCCGCCCGCGTGCACGCGCAGCCATGGGGAAGGGCGGTATACGAGCGACAACATGCCACCGTCGATCGTGCCCAGGTCGAACATCAGCCCTAGCCGGCTCAGTCGATGGCTGACCGGCTCTCCCAGTGGATCTAGCAGCTCAGTGCTGGATTCAACTTCAGCGGCGGCGGCTCCGTCGATGGCTGCCAGGCCAGCGCTGGACGCGAGCAGGGTGGTCGCACAGGCCGCGATGGCAGCGGCAATCTGGCCGCGGAGCGCTCGAGGTCGTGACGTGTTCATGCAAAGCAAGGCCTTTCCAGCCCCGTTTGGAGCTTCGTTGGTGGAACACTGCAAGCCCCGTGCTCGAGCGATGAGGCGCTCCAGCGTGGGGGCCGTCGCGTTGCTCCTGCAATACAGAGCGTTGTCCCGACAAATTCGGTCATCGAAATGGCGGCCAGCGCCGCAGAGCACGCCTGCGGCGCTGGCCTGACCAGCGGCCACTCACTCTGAAAGAGGGCCTGTTACGCTCAGCGCCACCAGCCCGCAGCGCGCGAGTCACTGCGCGGGGTCAGCTCGTAGCGTGCCAGCACGCCGTCATTGTTGCGATCGAAGCGCGCGAAGCTGCGGCGAACGGCCGCTTCGTGCTCGCCACGGCTGATGCGCCCGTTGCGGTTGCGATCGTCGACAGCCAGATCTCTGCGTGAGACCTCGCGCGGGGTGAGCACGCGATTGCGGTCCTGATCTTCCTGCCGGAAGTCACGCCGCGCGTGCCGCAGCGCTTCGGCCAGGGTCACGCGGCCATCCCGGTTCAGATCGGACTGGCGCAGCTCGCGCAGATCATCGCGATACGCGGCTCCCCGGTAGCCGGCAGGCGCGCGGTAACCATCCCCGTGATAGCCGACAGGGGTGACGTGAGCGGCGGGCGGAGGTGCTCCGGGGTGACCCGAGTGCTTGGCGCCATCGGGGCAACCCTCGTGGGCGGAGGCTTGACCGGCCAGCGCTGTCAGCAGCGCTGCGCCCAGGAGGGGAAGTTTGGGGATCATCAATCTTGCTCCTTGTTCCGAGACCCCCGAAGGGAGAGGGGCTCCCTTGCTCCAACGCGAACGGAACGGTGTTCCGTCGCCCCAAGCAGCATCCAGCGCCGAAAAAAAGGCTGCCGGCGGGCGCTTGCCTGGCGCCGGGCCGTGCAGCGGGTCCGGGTGCGGCGAGGTCGGCGTTCGCGCTATGCTCGAGCCTGTATCAGCTGCTCCAGCTGGTCCAAGCAGTCGCGGGCACGGCCCGGGCGCTGAGCCGCGTCGTGGGCCAGACAGGCTTCCAAAAAGTGCACGAAGCGCTGCTCCACCTCGCTCGCGCCGGGCTTGGGCTCGCAGGAACGAGGGTGCTCGAGCATGGCCCTCACCACAGCCGTGACCGGGCCCTCCTCGTCGTACAGCGGCTTGCCCCGATAGCATTGATACAGCGTGGCGCCCACGGCGTAGATGTCGGAGCGCTCATCGATCTCGTCACCGAACAGCTGCTCGGGCGCGGAGGTGTGCTTGCTCCCGAGAAACACGCTGGCCTCGGTCAGGCCATGCTCCCCGATCAAGGAAACGATGCCCAGATCCAGCAGCTTGATCGACAGCTTCTCCCCGGGCAAGACGATGATGTTGGCCGGCTTGATGTCGCGATGCAACGCGCCGTAGCTGTGCAGCTCTGCCAGCGCAGCGCACAGCTGGCTGCCGATCGCGGCGCATACCTGCCAGTCGAAGCCCTGCGCCGGGATGCGCGACTTCAGGCTCTCGCCCGCCACGTACTCCATGACCATGAAAGAGCCAAACGTGCGGCTCGGCGAGAGCACCAGGTCATAGACGCTGACCAGGTTTTCGTGCCGCAGCTCTGAGGCCACGCGAAACTCGCGCTGGATGCGCAGCGAGTCCGAGCTCCGGCTGAGCACGAACGGAAAATATTGCTTCATCGCCACCACCTGGCCTGCCAGCACGGCCACACCCGGGGGCGGAGAGATCACCTCCGCTTGCCACACCTCACCCGAGTAACCGGCGCCCAGCCGCCGGATCAGGCGGTAGTGATCCACCTGCAGGCCTGGATGCAGGCGCATGGCCGCTGCGGGGGCGTCGCCGTTGCCCGCGTCGCGCCCCATCCCCACGTCCAGCAGCGGGGCGGCCTCTGCGCGCGGAAACTTGGCGTGGATCGTGGCCAGCAGATCGAGCGCCACGGCGGTGTCGGCCGGGTACTGCACGTCGATGGTCACGATGTGCTGCAGCGGGCTGGCGCTGAGCGTGACCGTACGCCGCGGCGGGCTATCTCCGGACAGGCGGAACACGGCAGACTGCAGCGTGTCGATATCCTGTGGCTGCAGATTGCCGCGCACCTCGTCGATGCTGCCCGAGAGCTCTTCCAGCGCCAGGCTGAAGCTGACGAGCTCACTCGCCGGGCTGGGCACGATATCGAGAGCCACCGCCGCGGCGGCGCAATCCAGGAAAGCGTCGACGAACGCCCGCCCCGCCAGCGCATGCCGCCAGGATTCCGTGATGGGGCGGGGGCGGCGTGGCATGAGCTAGCTGCCCAGGGGCACCAGGCTCCGGCGAGAGGTGGGCGGGCGGATGACTCCGTAGCGCAGGAACAGGTGAGAGGCGTGGCGGCGGACACTGAGCAGGTCGAGCTGCGCTCCGCCCACGTCGAGCCCCTCCACGAGTGACTTGCGCTGATCGCCGGCATAGCGCCCGAACAGGGTGGGGGAGGAGGTCACGAACAGCTCGTCCACCAGCTGCTCCGCCAGCAAGCGGGCCAGGAGCAGTGGTCCACCCTCGGTCAGCAGCCGCGGGTAGCCCTCGCGCTGGAGCCGGGCGATGACCTCGGACAGGCGCAGATCCTGGAGCTCGAGCATCAGCAAGCGCGCGGTTTCGGGCAGCTGCGGCCGCAGCTTCGAGGCTCCGGAGATGGTCGTCACGATCACCGCGTTGCGCAGCGCTGGCTTGCTCAGGTCGAGCGAGCCGGACGCGCTCACGACCACCAGCTGGGGCAGAGGGGCGAGACCGAGGCGGCGGCGCGTCTCGGCATAAAAGGCTGCGGCAGGAGGGTGAATGGCGCCTGGATGCCACAGCTGATCCGCGGCGCGCCGGAACGTGCCTGCCCCGACGATCACCGCGTCCGCGCAGGCGCGCAACAGCCCCATTACGAAACGATCTGCCTCGCTGTTCTGGCTGATGATCTGCCCGGACTCCACGTTTCCGGGCAGCGCCACCACCCCATCGAGCGAGGTCACGAGGTTTGCGAAGAGCCGTGGGCCCTCGAAACCCAGCTCACCGCCGTATGCGGCCGCCAGTGGCGCGGGCAGGTTGGATACGGGCAGTCCGGAACGTTCGAACAGCAGTTCGAACGTGGGACCCGACAGGTCGATATCGCTCATGCTGGCAATCCTGAAAATGCCAATCCGTGGGAATTGGAAGGCAGATTCTATACCACGCTCCCTTGCCCTGGCAGCCGGGATTGCGTGCGCTGTTCTGGATCACGCCGGCGGATCACATCGGATCAGTTCAAAGCCCCGTCGCCATGCACTGTAACCCGGCAGCCCTGCTGCTGGCGCCAACGATGGCGGGGCTGTTTCAGCGATGCAGCCACAGTCGCAACGTGGCCAGCAGTTGCTCGGTGTTTACCGGCTTGGCGAGGTAGTCAGAGGCGCCCGCATCCAGGCACTTCTCACGGTCGCCCTTCATGGCCTTGGCCGTGAGCGCGATGATGGGCAGGCGCCGCAGCGACGCCTGTTTGCGGATCAGCTGGATGGTTTGATAACCGTCCATCTCCGGCATCATGATGTCCATCAGCACGATGGAGATGTCCGAGTTCTTCTCCAGGAGCGCGATGCCTTCACGACCCGTCTGTGCTGCAAACACCTTCATGCCGTGGCGCTCGAGCACGCTGCCCAGCGCGAAGATGTTGCGCACGTCGTCGTCGACCACCAGCACCTTCTTGCCGTGAAGATCCTCGTCCGAGCGGTGCAGCTGCTCGAGCATCTTCTGCTTTTGCGGCGGCAGGTCCGCGATCACTCTGTGCAAGAACAGCGCGGTCTCATCCAGCAGCCGCTCGGGTGACTCGACGCCCTTGATCACCACCTTGCGCGCCAGCTCCTGCAGCTGCGCCTCCTGCCCGCTGGTCAGCTCCTTGCCCGTGAAGACCACCACCGGCAGGTCACTCAAGGTGGCGTCGTCGCGAATGCGGCGGAGCACGTCGAAGCCGGAGATGTCGGGCAGCCGCAGATCCAGCACCACGCAGTCGAGCGCCTCCCGCTTCAGGATCTCCAGCGCCTCGGCGCCGGTGCCGGCGCTGAGGATCTCGATGTCGTCGTGCCCGAGCAGCTCGCGGATGCTGAGCTGCTCCAGATCGTTGTCCTCCACCACCAGCAGCCGCCGGCGGCGTGGGGTCGCGTATTGCTTGATGCGTGCGAACGCTGCCTCGAGCCCCTCGGTCGTCGCGGGCTTGGTGATGAAAGAGAAGGCGCCGCGCGAGAGCCCGTGCTGGCGATTGTCATCCAGGGTGACGATCTGCACCGGGATATGGCGCAGGCTGGCGTCTTGCTTGAGATAGCTGAGCACCGTCCAGCCCAGCATGTCCGGCAAGAACACGTCCAGTGACACCGCCGTGGGACGGAACTCGCGCGCCAGGTCCAGTGCCTCGGCACCGCGCGCCGCCACCAGCACCTTGAAGCCCTTGTCCCGCGCCAGATCGACCAGGATGCGCGCGTAGTGTGGGTCATCCTCGACGATCAGCACACTGGCATCCGAGGGCGTCAGGGTGGCGCGATCGTCCGGGATGCGCTCCGGCGTGGCGTCTGCGATGCGCACTGACGCGGCCGGCACCGGCGTCATCGGAGCCTGGGTACGTGCCGCCGGCTCGCGCGCGGCGAGCGCGGGGCCCACGTACTTCAGCGGCAGATACAGGGTGAACGTGCTGCCCAGCCCCGGGGTGCTGCGCAGCTGAATTTCGCCGCCCAGCAGGCTCGAGAGCTCGCGGCTGATCGCCAGGCCCAGGCCCGTGCCGCCGTATTTGCGGCTGGTGCCCGCGTCCGCCTGCTGGAACGCCTCGAACACGATCTTTTGCTTCTCCGGCGCGATACCGATACCGGTATCCGACACCTCGAAGGCCACGGCGCTCGTGCTCTGGCGCAGGACGGGGTGCTCGGTGCTCCAGCCGCCGGACACCGCTGCCACGCTCAGGCGCACGCCTCCGGACTCCGTGAACTTGAAGGCGTTGGACAGCAGGTTCTTGAGCACCTGTTGCAGGCGCTTCTGGTCCGTCACCAGGCTACGGCCCAGCTTCGGATCCAGCTGCACGTCGAAGGTCAAGCCGCGGGTCTCGGCGTCGTGCCGGAAGGGCCGCGCCACGGTGTCCAGCAACGTGCTGAAGAAGACCTCGGCCGGCTCCACCGTGACGGTGCCGGACTCGATCTTGGACAGATCCAGGATGTCGCTGATCAGGTTCAGCAGATCCGTGCCCGCGCTGTGGATGGTGCGAGCAAACTCCACCTGCTTGGCGCTCAGGTTCTGCTCCGGGTTGTCGCTCAGCTGCTGGCCCAGGATCAGGATGCTGTTGAGCGGCGTGCGCAGCTCGTGCGACATGTTGGCCAGGAACTCGGACTTGTATTTGGAGGTCAGCGCCAGCTCCTCCGCCTTCTCTTCCAGGGCGCGGCGGGCCTGCTCGATCTGCTGGTTCTTGCGCTCCACCTCGGCGTTCTGATCGGCGAGCTGCTGCGCCTTCTGGCCCAGCTGCTCGTTGGTCTGCTGCAGCTCCTTCTGCTGCGCCTGCAGCTCGGCGGCGAGCTTCTGCGACTGCTCCAGCAGCGCCTCCGTCTGCATGGTGGCCTCGATGCTGTTGAGCACGATGCCGATGTTGCTGGTCAGCTGGTCCAAAAATGCCAGCTGCGAGGCGGTGTACGAGCCCAGCGAGGCGAGCTCGATGACCGCCTTCACCTCGCCCTCGAACAGCACGGGCAGCACGATGACGTTGCGGGGCAACGCCGAAAATAGCCCCGAGCCCACCCGCACCGTGTCCGGTGGCAGCTCCGTGAGCAGCAGCCGGCGGCGGTCGAGCGCACACTGCCCGACCAGGCCCTGTCCGAAGTACAGGGAGCTGGCATGCCCGTTTTTGATGTCGTCGGCGTACGCGGCCAGCAGCTTCAGGGAAGGGGTGCGCTCCTTGCTGTCGACGGTGCTCTGGTACAGCACGCCCTGCTGCGCACCGACCAGCGGCGCCAGCTCCGAGAGCAGCATCTGCCCCACCCGCACCAGGTCGCGCTGGCCCTGTAGCATGTTGGTGAAGCGCGCCAGGTTGGTCTTCAGCCAGTCCTGCTCGGTGTTGCGGTCGGTGGTGAGCCGCAGGTTGTCGATCATCGTGTTGATGTTGTCCTTCAGCTCCGCGAGCTCACCGCGCGCCTCCACCTGGATTGACCGGGTCAGATCGCCCTTGGTCACCGCGGTCGCCACCTCGGCGATGGCTCGCATCTGCGTGGTCAAGTTGGCGGCGAGCAGGTTCACGTTGCCCGTCAGGTCCTTCCACGTACCGGCCGCCGCGGGCACGTTGGCCTGCCCACCGAGCCGCCCATCCACGCCCACCTCGCGCGCCACCGTGGTCACCTGATCGGCGAAGGTGGCCAGGGTGCTGGTCATGTTGTTGATGGTGTC
>JAICQL010000324.1 GCA_025937895.1 Polyangiaceae bacterium
GATGCTGACCAGCGCCCGCTCGAGCTGATCACCGAGTGCCGAGCTGCGCGCGCGGAGCGCAGGAAGATACGGTGAGAGCTTGCGAACCAGCTCGAGGACGACGGCGTAGATTTTGAGCGTCATGATGGACTCCGTGTGAGTGACCCTCTGCGCGAGGGCCCCACCGACGCCGCGGCGCGCGCAGTGCGTGTCCAGGCTGCCCGCGCTGCGCGGGCACCGGCGAAGCCGGCTTGGCCTGGACACGCGCGAGCACGCTGCGACAATAATGAGGAGACCCGAGCCACAGCCCATCGACGCTTCAACGTCGGCGGGCGTCGCGCGGCTCTCCGCTCAGCTCAGCCGGTGGCACGCCAGGAACTGGCGCAAGGGCTTGGCAGTGGCGCGGCCCCCACCCACGCTCTCCCCCTGGCCCAAGCTCTCCCGTGAGCCCTGCCCTTGCCCCCGCCTCCGCGGGATGCGAGTTTCCGGCAGTAGTGCTAGAACGCCGAGCACCTCGGCCTCCGTGGTCTCACCCACGACGAAGGAACACAAGACTTGCTCGCTCGGCACGTCCCTCAGGAATGTGAATCCCGTTTCCTCCTCCGAGCCGCCTCCTCCCCCACACGCCGAGGACATCGCGAGCACCATTGTAATCAAAGGAGGCTTGAACATCGCATCACCTTCTCTCCGGCAGCTAGCTGTGTGACAGAGGTGATGAGCGCGTCGTTCCCGCCTTGCGGTGAGAAGCCAGCTTTCTCGCTGCACGTCCCCCTATCCCATCCACTGCGGCGCGCAGCATGCGACATGGCACGCGCAAGGTCAATCCGTTCGATCACCGCTACGTTTGCCGGCGCCGGAGGATGGCGGCACCCTCTTCTCTGGTTCTCTGGAGCTGTTGAAGGAAACCTGTCGCTGACCTGCGCCTCATCGTGAAGGACGAGGTCTAGCGCACGATGAGCCTGCCCGAGCCTGGGCCGCGCACGCACCGAACGCGCGCAGACCAACCGCAGCGGCGCTCTTCTGCGCTGCACTCGGCAACCGCTCGTTCTCCCGTGCCCAACGAAGACGTGAGCTCCAGCTCCGGGTCGCGCGCGACTCGAGCACTTCGCCGCGAGAGCAGCGAACGTGAGCGCTTCGCAGAGCGTTGACACCTCCGTTCGCAATCCCATACCGTGGCGGGCGTTCTCTCGGACCTCGATGGGGTTGGGCGGCACGTAGGTGCGGCGCTGGCGGGCGCACCACGTCATTCGCCCGAGCAGCACAGGGAAAGAGGTGTCATGGCGAGTTACCTACACCCGGGCGTCTATCTCGAAGAGATACCTAGCGGGTCGCGGCCTATTGAAGGCGTTCCTACTTCCGTGGTCGCGTTCGTCGGGCGCGCGCCGAAGGGGCCCACCGGCACGGTGGTGCCCGTCGGGAGCTTTGATGAATACGTGCGCGAGTTTGGCCCCATCGCGAGCGAAGACGATGCCATGGGCCTGGCGGTTCAGTCGTATTACCTGAACGGGGGCAAGGACGCTCGCGTCTGTCGCCTGATCGGCGAGGGCTCGGCGGCAGCATCGGCTGCGCTGTTGGGTCAGGGCGCCACCGGCGCAGGGCCAACGGCAGCAGCATCACTGCTGCTGTCCGCCCTCAATCCTGGCGACTGGGGTAACGCGGTACACTTCCGCATCGAGAAGCCCGATCCGGACTCGCTCACGTTCGACCTGGTGCTGGGGCATCGGGAAGATGGCGAGTTCGTGCAAGACGAAGCGTTCCGCTCCTTGAGTCTGCGCGAGGGGGAGGAGACGTTTGCGCTGTCGCAAGTGAACGGGGTGTCGCGGCTGGTGGAGCTCTCGCTGGGCCCCGCGGGGGAGGTCGGCAACGCAGCTGAAGCGTATCAGGACGCCATCCTTGCAGGCGGCGTGTGCCCGGAAGCGAACGACTACTTCAGCACGAGCATCACCAGTCCCATGACGTTGACGCTGAACCTGAACGGCCTCGGCGCCCGGGTGATCACGATCGACGTCGCCGGAGAGCTCGAGGGCACCGCCAACGCTGCGGATGGCGCGGCGGTGGCCAGCGCCATCGAGGCCGCGGTGCACGGCGTGAACAGCGGCGACGTGTACCAGAGTTTCACTTGCACGTACACCGGCGAGCGGCGCTTCGAGCTCACTAGCCCCGTGGACGGCTCTGCCGCGAGCATCGAGATCACGAACGGAGCTCTGGCGGCGCTGCTGCGCCTCGACAGCACGCAGGTAGCAACGCTCACCGGCGCCGCGCTCGACTCGGATGCAGATCTGTTCAGCGCCGGGCTGAGCGGCATCGCAGCGGCTAGCCGCACGCTCACCTTGAACCTCGACGGCAAGGGGGACCGCACGGTCTCACTGGCGCTCGATCCGGCGGCTCTTACCGCCGACAACGCCGCCGATGGCACCGCCATCGCCCGCGCGCTGCAGGCAGCGGTGCGCGCGGCCGCACCGCAGCTCCCCTCGTTTCGCAACTTCAGGGCCGAATACGATGCCGCACGGCACTTCGTGCTGCGCAGCGGCAGCGCCGCGTCGCGCACCTCGAGCCTGAGCGTCACGGACGGGCCGCTCGCGGACCTGCTGGGGCTGAGCGCCGCGGACAATCCGAGCGAGCTCGCCGGGCGCCAGATCGAGCAGGGCACCGCGCCCGTGGTGCCGGTCGAAATGCTGGGGCTGCTGGGTGAGGGCACGGAGCTGGCCGGCGGCAGCGAGGTACCACCGACGGCGCTCGACTACGCGAACTTCTATTCGACCACCCTGCGCAAGGTGCGCGAGGTCAGCATCTTGGTGCTGCCGGGAGAACACTACGCCGATGACGGCACAGGCAATGCCGTGGTGGCGCAGACGCTGGCGCACTGCGAGGCGATGCAGAACCGCATGCTGATCCTCGATCCGCCGCCGGGGGTGGAGCTGACCCAGGCCACCGCCGTGCAGTCGCTGGCGTTGCCCACGTCGACGTACTCCACCTTGTATTATCCGTGGATCCGCGTCGCGAATCCGTTCTTCGATGTGGACCTGAATCCCACGGCAGCGCGGCAGCTGACCATCGCGCCGTCGGCCACGGTTGCCGGCATCTGGTCGAAGATCGACGGCCAGCGCGGCGTCTGGAAGGCGCCCGCAGGGGTGGAGGCGCAGCTGAACGGCGTCACGGGGCTGGAGTTCGAGGTCGAGGATCTGGAGCAGGATCAGCTGAACCCGCTGGGGGTCAACTGTATCCGGCGTCTGCCCAACTTCGGGTCCGTGGTCTGGGGCGCGCGCACACTGGCCACGCGCGCGAAGCCGGAATGGCGCTACGTGCCCGTGCGCCGCACGGCGATCTTCATCGAGCAGAGCATCTACGGCGGCATCCAGTGGGCGGTGTTCGAGCCCAACGATCATCGCCTCTGGAGCTCGCTGCGCACCAACGTCGATGCCTTCATGAACGGCCTGTTTCGCGGGGGAGCCTTTCAGGGTGAGACCGCCAACCAGGCGTACTTCGTACGCTGTGGCCTCGGCGCCACGATGACCCAGGGGGACATCGACCGAGGTCAGGTGATCGTGCTCGTGGGCTTTGCGCCGCTCAAGCCCGCGGAGTTCGTGATCGTCCGCATCCAGCAGAAGGTCGGACAGGAGTAAGGAGCATCAGCATGGCTGCACCGACGTTCCCAGTAAATGCGCATCGGTACGATCCCTACCGCACGTTCATGTTCCAGGTGCTGATCGACGGCCAGCCCGTGGCGGGCTTGCGCAAGATGGGTGTGCTCAAGCGCACGACCGAGCCCGTCAAGTGGCGTACTGGGGGGGACCCGACGCACGAGCGCATCTTGCCCGGCGGCACGAGCTACGAGCCGGTCACGCTGGAGCATGGCTTGACCCACGATCTGGTGTTCGAGAGGTGGGCCAACCTGGTCAACAACGTCCAGGGCAACGCCGCCATGTCGCTGGTCAACTTTCGCAAAAATATCGTGATCAATGTGCTCAATTTGCAGGGGGTGGTGGCCATCTCGTACAAGCTGTTCCGAGCCTGGGTCTCCGAGTTTCAAGCCTTGCCCGAGTTCGACGCGGGCGCGATGAACGTGGTGGGGATCCAGACCATCACCTTGCAGCACGAGGGCTTCGAGCGCGACACTGCGGTGACGGAGCCAACCGAGACGTGATGCAACTCCCGGGAGGCATCATCGCGGACGGGCAGCGGCGGCAGGACTACGCCTTCCGTCCCCTGACCGGCCATGTGGAGCTGGCGCTGGGCGAGTCCTCGGGGTGGAGCCTGCCGCAGCAGGTCACCCGTGCGCTGGTGGCCGCGCTGGCTCACGTCGGAGGGCGCGCGGCGGACAGCGAGCTGGTGGCGCACCTGGCGGTCGCCGATCGCCAGTTCCTGGTGCGCCAGCTGTCGGCGCGGCTCAATCCGCACCCGACCTGGCTGACCTGCGCCTGCGGGCGTTGCGAGGGGCAATTCGACATCGCGGTGCGCGAGGCGGAGCTGCCCTGCAAGCCTGCCGGGCCCGGCTATCCCGAGATGGACCTGCCGGAGCTCGGGGTGCGCGTGCGCGTGCCCACCGGCGCCGATCAGGAGCAAGTCGTCGACCTGGATGACGCGGAGGCCGCGCGGCAGCTGTTCGCGTTGCTGGTGCGGCCGCTGGGGCCGGCGCGGCGCCGGTCGCGCCCGCGCTCGGCGGCGCTCGAGCAAGCGGTAGAGGCGGCGATCGAGGCCATGGCGCCCGAGGCCGCGACGGAGCTGGAGGCGCAGTGCCCCGAGTGCGGAGCGAGCCAGCGCGTGGGGTTGAGCCCTTATCTCTGCCTGCAGCGCTCGGCGGAGGCCGTGCTCGATCAGGTGCACGCGCTGGCGTCGGCGTATCACTGGTCGGAAGAGAGCATCCTGGCGCTCACCTTGGAGCGCCGGTTCGCGTACTTGCGGCGCATCGAGCGCGCGCGCGGCCTGTACGGCGCAGAGCCGCGCACCGCGTAACGGAGGTTTACTTGGGCTACTTTGCCGACGTCATCCGGGACAGCCGTCGCGCCGCCCCGCCCGCGGCGAGGCCGCGCTTCGACGGGGCTGCTGCCGCGGTCTCCGCGGCGGCGCTCCCGAGCCCGCGCGCGGCGCGCAGCACCGCTGAACCTGCCGCTGCGCACGGCAGCGGGGAAGGCGTTGCAGCGCCGCTCTCGGCAGGGCCGCTCTCGGCAGCCCCGCTCTCGGCAGCGGCCGTACCGCAGCCGGTGCACGCCGCCCCGCCAGCGCGGGCGCTGATCCAGCGCGAGGCGCTGGTCTCTGCGGGCTCTGCGCCAAGCAGCGCAGCGACCTCCGCGGCGGTGCTCGCGAGCGGCGCTGCCAGCGGCCCGACGTCGTCGGTCAACGCTGACGCGGCCGCGCCCGCGCCGTCCCTCGCGCTGCCGCCCGCAGCTGCGGCGGCAACGCCGGTCAGCGTGCGGGAGCGCGCTGCCTGGTCCCGCGCGCTGCCCGGCGAGGGCGTCCGCGCCGAGCCTTCGCCGCTGGCGCACGCAGCTCCGCCGCCCGTCGCCGCGGGCAGCGTGCACGGCGAACGCGAGCTCGCCGCAGCGGCGCGCGGCGCGCCGTCGGCACCGCCACCACGCCCGGATCCTTCGTCGGTCGCGAGCTCTGCGGTCGCATCCCAGCTGCTGGCGCTGGAGACCTCGGGCCAGCTGCCACCCGCGCCCGAGCGGGGCTTGGCGCACGAGCCCGTTCCCGCGTGGTTGCCCGAGCCGCACGGCGCGAGCGGCCAGGCGCCACCGCGCACGGCGCCCGGGCGCGGCGTGCGGGTGCACGTGGGTCAGATCAACGTGGTGGTGCAGGCGCCGCCAGCACGGCCCGAGCCCCGCCCGAGCACGCCGGCCAACACCGAGAGCCGCCGGTTCTTGCGGGGGCTGTAGGCATGCCGCTGCCGCCTTCTTCGCTGTCGCTCGCGGCAGACGCCATCGCGGCGTTCCTGCGCGAAGGACTGGATGCGGCAGCAAACCACATCGAGGTCACGCTGGGTGCTCCTGCGGGCATCTCCCCCTCCGAGGATCAGCACCGGCTGAATCTGTTCTTCTACCGCTTCGCGCCGTCGGGCTTCGAGTCTGCCGTCCATCCGCGCGAGGTCCGGCACCTGCGCATGTATGCCTTGCTCACGGCCATCGCCGGGGATGAGGGCGAGGTCAGCGCGGGCGAAAACGACCTGCGCCTCCTGGGCGAGGTGATGCGGCTGTTTCACGAGACACCTATCCTTCCGCCGATCGAGATCAACGGCGAGACGGTGCGGGTGAACGCGGTGATGCTGCCCATGTCCGACGAGCAGCTGAACCAGATCTGGTCGACGCAAGGCGACGCCTCGTCGCGGCCCTCGCTGGTGTATGAGTTCTCGCTGGTACCGCTGGTGCCGAGCGAGCGGCGCGTGCAGCCGCCAGTCGTGGGCGCGCTCGGCGTGGAGGCGCGGCCGGGGCTCGCCGCGGGCGCGGCGTTCGATGGCACGTTGCTGCAACCGTTGCCGCGCGCGGTGCTGGTGGACCTGCGAGAGCCCACCTGGCAGCCGCGCCTGTGCTGGCTGCACCAGGGCGAGTGTGCGCTGTCGCTCAGCCTCGACGTGAACTCGCCAGCGTTCGCCGCCTTTTCGCCCAACGTGTGGGTTGCCGGCGACGCGACGGAAGAGCTCGAGCTGGTCTGGGAGCTCTGGCGGCGGGGTGTGGGCTGGCGCAGCGCGGGCGCAGCGATCCCCGCGACCCCCTTCAGCGCCTACCTGGATCCCGAGCAGATCCCCGCCGCGGTGCCGGGCACGTTTCCGCTGGAGCTCGAGCTGCCCGCCGAGCTGCCGGCGGA
>JAICQL010000128.1 GCA_025937895.1 Polyangiaceae bacterium
CCTGGGCTTCGGTGCGGAGATCAAGAGCCGCGACGAGTTCCAGCTGCGTGAGCTGCTGCGCGAGGTGCAGCCGGAGGATCTGCTGAAGTTCGGTCTGATCCCGGAGTTCATCGGTCGCTTGCCGGTGCTCGCCACCTTGCATGAGCTCAATGAGGACGCGCTGATCGAGATCCTGACGGCGCCCCGCAACAGCCTGGTCAAGCAGTTCCAGAAGCTGTTCGAAATGGATGGCGTGCGCTGCAAGTTCACCAAGGGTGCGCTGAAGGCCGTGGCGAAGAAGGCGCTGGCGCGCGAGAGCGGCGCTCGCGGTCTGCGAGCCATCCTCGAAGAGTCGATGCTCGACATCATGTATGACGTGCCGTCGAAGAACGGCATCAAGGAAGTCGTGATCAACGAGGACGTGATCCGTCGCGGGGATCAGCCGCTGATCGTGTACGAAAACGAGAAGGAAGAAGTCGCCGGCGCGTAACAAGGTCCGGAATGTTCTTCAAACAAGATAGCGGCAAGCCCGAGCAGCCGTCGCGCCGCACCCTGCCGGCGCTACCGCTGCGCGATATCATCGTTTTCCCACACATGTCCTCGCGGCTGTTCGTCGGCCGCGAGAAGAGCATCGCCGCACTGGAGGAGGCGATGGGGCGTGACAAGGAGATCTTCCTTGCCGCGCAGAAGAACGCCAAGACCAACGATCCGACGCCGGAGGACATCTACCTCAGCGGCACCATCGGCGTGATCGTCCAGTTGCTGCGGCTGGCGGACGGCACGGTGAAGGTGCTGGTAGAGGGGCGCAAGCGTGCTCGAGTAAAGCGCTTCCACGAGACGCGGGACTACTTCCTGGTCGAGGTGGAGGAGTTTCCGGACGAGAACACCGACGACGCCGAGGTCGAGGCGCTCGTACGCAGCTTGCAGAGCACCTTCGAGGTGTACGTAAAGCTCAACAAGAAGGTACAGCCCGATGTCTTGATGAGCGTGCAGAGCATCGACGACATCTCGAAGCTCAGTGACACCATCGCCGCTCACCTGCCCACCATCAAGCTGGTCGATCGCCAGGGTCTGCTCGAGATGGCAGACGCCAAGCAGCGCCTGCAGCGGCTGTTCGAGCTGATGCAGGGTGAGATCGAGATCCTGCAGCTCGAAAGGAAGATCCGCTCCCGCGTCAAGAAGCAGATGGAGAAGACGCAGAAGGAGTACTACCTCAACGAGCAGATGCAGGCCATCCAGAAGGAGCTGGGTGGCGGCGAGCGGGACGAGTTCAAGAATGAGCTGCAGGAGCTGGAAGAGCGCCTGCGCGCCAAGAAGCTCAGCGATGAAGCGCGGACGAAGGTCGAGCGCGAGATCAAGAAGCTGCGCATGATGCACCCGACCTCCGCAGAGGCCACTGTGGTGCGCAACTACGTGGACTGGGTGCTGGCGCTGCCCTGGTACGAGAAGACAGAGGAGCGCACGGACATCGAGGAGGCGATCAAGATCCTCGATCAGGACCACCACGGCCTGAAGAAGTGCAAGGAGCGCATCGTCGAGTACCTGGCGGTGCAGGCGCTCACCAAGAAGCTGAAGGGCCCGATCCTCTGCTTCGTGGGCCCGCCCGGCGTGGGCAAGACCAGCATCACGCGCAGCATCGCCCGCGCCACGGGCCGCAAGTTCGTGCGCATCTCACTGGGAGGCGTGCGGGATGAGGCGGAGATCCGCGGGCATCGCCGCACGTACATCGGCGCGCTGCCGGGCAAGATCATCCAGAACCTCAAGCGGGTGGGCTCGAACAACCCGATCTTCCTGCTCGACGAGATCGACAAGATGAGCACGGATTTCCGGGGTGATCCGGCGTCCGCGCTGCTCGAGGTGCTCGATCCGGAGCAGAACCACAGCTTCAACGATCACTACCTGGATCTCGACTACGACCTGAGCGACGTGATGTTCGTCACCACGGCGAATAGCCTGGGCTCCATCCCGATCCCGCTGCAGGATCGCATGGAGATCATCCAGCTCAGCGGCTACACGGAGTTCGAGAAGCTGAACATCGCGCAGCGCTACCTGATCCCGCGGCAGCGGCAGGAGTGCGGCCTGGATGACGTGCAAGTCGCCCTGGGTGACAACGCCGTGCGCACGGTCATCCACCACTACACGAAGGAATCCGGCGTGCGCTCGCTGGAGCGCGAGCTGGGTGCCATCTGCCGCAAGGTGGCGCTCGAGGTGGTGAAGGACAAGGCGCAGAAGAGCTTCGAGATCACCGCGGCGGACGTGCCCAAGTACCTGGGCGTGCCGCGCTTCCGGCTCGACAAGCCGGAGGGGCAGAGCGAGATCGGCCTGGTTCATGGCCTGTCCGTGTCGGACTACGGCGGCGACATCCTGGACTGCGAGGTCTCGGTGGTGCCGGGTCGCGGCAAGCTGAAGATCACCGGTCTGCTCGAGCAGGGCATGTCCGAGAGCGGCCACGCAGCGATCAGCTACGTGCGCTCCCGCGCGGGTGTGCTCCAGCTGGAGACGGATTTCCACCAGAAGCTCGATATCCACGTCCACTTCCCGGACTTCGTGCGCAAGGATGGCCCGAGCGCAGGCGTCACCATGGCCACTGCGGTGACGAGCGCGCTGACGCGCATCCCGGTGCGTCACGACCTGTGCATGACGGGCGAGGTGACGTTGCGCGGGCGCGTGTTGCCCATCGGCGGCGTGAAGGAAAAGCTGCTGGCCGCCGAGCGCGGCGGCATGACGACGGTCCTGCTGCCCAAGGCCAACCGCAAAGATCTGCGCGAGATCCCCCGCCGCGTGCTGAAGAACCTGCGCGTCATCCTCGTCGACCACATGGACGACGTGCTCCGTCACGCACTCTTGCTCGATGATCCCAGCAAGTACTTCGGCGAGCGCCGGCTGTTCCTCGAGTACCGCAACGGCGAGCTCTGGGAGCGCCCCAGTGAGGGCGGCTCACTCCGCCCCCTCGGCACCGGCGAGAGCGACGAGCGCCCCGGTGCCACCCAATAGAGGCCCCGCGCGCAATCGGGCTTGCCATTTCGTGAGCCCTGGCCCTAGCCTCCGCCCCGTTCGTCAGCGGTCCGGTCGGGCCAGCGTCGCCGCCCTCAGCTGCGCGCTAGCCGAACGGTCTCTCTCGGGCGGGTAGCTCAGTCGGTAGAGCGCTGGCTTTACAAGCCGGATGTCGCAGGTTCGAGTCCTGTCCCGCCCACTCAGGGCTCTTCCTCGGCCAGGCGGGGGATGAGGGCGGCGGGGCCGGGGGAGGGTAGCAGGGGCTGGATTCGCTGCCAGGTGCGGCTCCACACGAGCTGCGCGCCAGGGATGCTCATGTGCACGCCGTCGCGGCGGCGGAGGGCCTTGCCGGCGCGGGAGAAGTGGCCGCGCTCGCCGGCGGTGGAGACGGCGACGGCACAGCTGGTCTCTTGCGCTGCCTGCGCCTGGAGGCGGCGGATCCGTTTCATCTTGCGCTCGAGGCTGGGCTTCTCGATCTCGATGGGCAAGAGGACGATGGCGCGCTCGGCGCCGCGCTCGCACACGGAGCGAAAGAGGGCCACGGCGCGGCGGGTGTACAGCTCATCCCAGCGGGGATCGTGCCACGCGAGGCGGCGCACGCCGAATTCGTCCTGTTCGTCGGGGTAGAGCCACAGAGCCTGGCCATCGTTGACGCCGACGTACAGCACGACGGCGGCGGTCTGGGAGTCGATGGGCAGGTCGTCCAGGATCTGGTGCAGATCGAAGAGATCGGGGCGGGCGAGGCCGGCGGCTACGATGCCGTGGCGGCTGACCTCGAAGCCCCAGCGCTCCAGATCCGCGGCGATGATCTTGCCGAAGGTGCTCTTGATGGAGGAGGAGCCGACGACGAGGGCTTGCTTCTTTCCCGGCAGGGCCTGGGGAGCCGCGGCGTCGGCGGAGCTCGGAGCGGACGTGGCCAGCGGCTGGGTGTTGACGGTGAGCAGGGCGGGCTGGATGGCTTCATCGCGGCGTCCATCCACGGCGCCGCTGCACGCGCTGCCGGCAAGGAGAACGGTGAGCAAGCCGAGCATCCGGGCAGCGCGAACCCGTCGCCGCGCGGTTATCGATCGTGCTCGTTGATTGGAAAGAGTACGCGGCTCTCTACGCCGCTCGGCCGGCATGAGGCGACTTTACCCGAAAGCGTGCTCGTCAGGCAGCAACCTCTTGGGGGCTCGGCGGGGCGATCTGGTGGATCTGTTTCACGGTGGCTGGTGAATTCTTCAACGCCCGGGCGGTGTTGCAGCGAGGGGGAGTGCGGGGAAACGGCGATCAGCATTAATGAGGCGTGCAGCCTGGCGGGAACCTCTGGGAAGTGAGCGCCTCCGCGCTGGTGCCGGCGGGCAGGGGCGCCGAGCGCATCGCATCTCTGTTCTGGTGGATGACCGGTGGCTCGCTGCTGGTCTGGCTGCTGGTGGTGGGGATCGCGCTGTACGCGGTCTACGGCCGCGGGGGCTCGCAGCGCAGCGCTCGGCGGCTGATCGTGTGGGGCGGGGCCGTGGTGCCGACCGTGCTGCTCACGGTGCTGCTAGCCTTCGGTCTGGCTGCGATCCCGCCGCTGCTGGCGCCGCCACCGGTCGGTAGCCGCACCATTCACATCACCGGCGAGCAGTGGTGGTGGCGGGTGCGCTATCCGCTGCCGGACGGCACCAGCTTCGAGCTCGCGAACGAGCTGCGCCTGGCGGTGGGCGAGCCCGTGGAGCTGCTGCTGGAGAGCGCGGACGTGGTCCACTCGCTGTGGATCCCGGCGCTCGCCGGCAAGATGGATCTCATTCCGGGGCGGGTCACCCGGCTCACCCTGGAGCCGACCCGGGCGGGCACCTTCGCCGGGCCGTGCGCGGAGTACTGCGGGGACTCGCACGCCTTCATGGAGCTGATGGTGGTGGTGTCGGCGCCCCAGGAGCTGCAGCGCTGGCTGGAGCGCCAGGCTGCACCCGCAGTGGCCCCGGCAAGCCCACAGGCGCAGGCAGGCCAAGCCCGCTTTCAGAGCAGCGGCTGCGGCGCGTGTCACAGCGTGCGTGGCACGTCTGCCGATGGCGTCGTGGGACCGGATCTCACTCACGTCGGCAGCCGGCTGCGCATCGCGGGTGGGCGCCTGCTCAACCAGGTCTCCTCGCTGCAGACCTGGGTAGCTCGCCCGCAGCAGCTGAAGCCGGGAGCGATCATGCCCGGTTTCCACTTTCTGCCGGAGCAGGAGCTGGAGGTGCTCGCCGTGTATCTCGGAGGGCTGGAGTGAGCGGAGTGAGCAACGAGGACGAGCAGGCACGGGCGCAGGCGGAGCGCCTGCTCACGACGTGGCGTACGCCGGGAGGTCTTCGCTACTGGTCCTCGGTGAACAACTCCGACGTCGGGGTCTGGTACATGGCGGCCACGTTCGTGTTTTTCCTGTTCGCGGGCGTGCTGGCACTGCTCATGCGCGTGCAGCTGGCGCGCCCGGAGAGCAGCCTGGTCTCGGCTGATCTCTACAACCAGGCCTTCACCGTGCATGGCTCGGTGATGATGTTCCTGTTCGCGCTGCCCATCTTCGAGGCGATCGCGGTCACGCTCTTGCCGCAGATGCTCGGTGCGCGCGATCTGCCGTTCCCGCGCCTCTCCGCCTTCGGCTTCTGGTGCTTCATCATCGGCGGCGTGTTCCTGGCCGGCTCGATCTTCTTCAATGCGGCGCCCAGCGGGGGCTGGTTCATGTATCCGCCGCTCACCTCGCGCTATCAGCCCGGCATCGGCGCTGACATCTGGCTCCTGGGCTTCTCCTTCGTGGAGGTGTCGGCCATCGCGGCCGCGGTGGAGCTGGTGGTCGGTGTGCTCAAGTGCCGCCCGCCGGGCATGCGCATCCATCTCATCCCGCTGTACGCCTGGTACGTGCTGGTGGCCGCGGCGATGATCCTGTTCGCGTTTCCGCCACTGATCGCTGGCAGCCTGCTGCTGGAGGTGGAGCGCGCGTTCTCCTGGCCCTTCTTCGATCCCCGGCGTGGCGGCGATCCGCTGCTCTGGCAGCACCTGTTCTGGCTGTTTGGGCACCCGGAGGTGTACGTGATCTTCCTGCCCTCGGTGGCGCTGACGGCCATGATCGTGCCGACGGCGGCGCGGCGGCCGATGGTGGGCTACGGCTGGGTGGTGCTGGCCGCGATCGGCATCGGCTTCCTGAGCTTCGGGCTGTGGGTGCACCACATGTACACCACGGGCTTGCCGGGTGTGTCTCTGGGCTTGTTCTCCGCCGCATCCACTGCCGTGGCGGTGCCCACGGGCATTCAGTTTGCGTGCTTCGTGGCCACCTTGCTCGCGGGGCGCGTGGTGCGCTCGTTGCCGCTGCTCTGGGTGCTGGGCGGGATCATCTCCTTCGTGCTCGGCGGCCTCACCGGCGTGATGGTGGCCATGGCGCCGTTCGACTTCCAGGCGCACGACACCTTCTTCGTCGTCGCACACCTGCACTTCGTGCTGATCGGCGGTGCCATCTTTCCCATCTTCGCCGGCGTCTACTATTTCTACCCGCTGATCTCCGGCAAGCAGCTCTCCCGCCGGCTGGGCACGGTGGCCTTCTGGCTGGTGTTCTGTGGCTTCCAGCTGGCGTTCTTGCCCATGCATCTGTCCGGGCTGCGGGGCATGCCACGGCGGGTCTTCACGTATCCCGCAGGCAGAGGGCTGGAGCTACCCAACCTGCTTTCCTCGATCGGAGCCTTCGTGCTCGCGGCGGGGGTGGCGGTGATCGTGTGGGACGTGTTGCGCCCGAAGCGCCGGCAGCCGCTGGCCGAGCGCAACCCCTGGCAAGCCGGTACCCTGGAGTGGGTACAAGAGATGCCGGGTAAGCCCTGGGGCATCCGCTCCATCCCGACCATCGACAGCCGCTACCCGCTCTGGGATCAGCCCCAGCTCGTGGCAGACATCGACGCGGGCCGTGGCTACCTGCCCGACGCGGAGGAGGGGCGGCGCGAGACGCTGATCGTCTCGGCCATCGACGCACGGCCACTGCAGGTGCAGCGCCTGCCCGGCTCCAGCTTCTTCCCGCTGCTGGCCGCGCTCACCGCGGGCGGCTTCTTCGTGTTCGGCACGTTCCACTGGTGGTGGCTGGCGCTGGGCAGCGCCGCGCTCGCGCTGCTGGTGATCGCGGCCTGGCTGTGGACGGGCACGGCGCACATCCCGGAGAAGGAAGAGAAGCTGGCTGCGCCCGGCACCTCGCTGCCGCTCTACGTCTCTGGCTCGTCCTCGATCGGCTGGATGGGGATGTTCATCGCGATGCTGGCGGACCTGACCGCGTATGTCTCGCTGGTGTTTGCGTACTTCTTCTTCTGGACGGTGCACGACGATTTCTTGCCGCCCTCTGCGCCGGGTGCCGGAGTGGCGTGGTCGTGGTGTGCAGCCGGGCTGTTGCTGGGCGCCTGGCTGCTGGTGGTGCTGGCGCGCAGCGCGAACGCCCGCGACCGCGCCGGCCTCTTCTACCTGGCGCTGTTTGCGGGGCTACTGCTGTCCGGCGCGGGCAGCGTGGCGCTCGTGCTGGGGCCGCTGCACAGCGGCTTGCAGCCGACCGAGCACGTGTATCCGGCGATCGTCTGGCTGCTGGTGCTGTGGACGGTGTTACACGTGGCGCTGGGGGCGATCATGCTCGTATATTGCTTGCTGCGGCGGGCGGCCGCACGCATGACGGCCCGCCATGACATCGATCTGCGCAACGTCACCCTGTACTGGCACTTCACCGCCCTGACCGTGGCCCTCACCGTGCTGGTGACGGCGGGCTTTCCACTGGTGCGCTGAGCATGGTCACGCGCGAGCCCCCTGAAGCCGAGGAGAGCCTGCTCTCGCTGGCCGCCCCGCCGCTGGTCTGGGCGGCACATTTCCTGCTGTCGTACGTGACGGCCGCGCTCTACTGCGCCAAGGTCGCGAGCACGGGCGGTCCGCTCGGAGCCGCGCGTGCGGCCATCGTTGCCTACACCGCGCTGGCCCTCGTGCTGCTGGGCTGGCTCGGCTGGCGCGGGCACGTGCGCCGGCGTGCGCCCAGTGAGCCGACGGCTGAGCTGGCAGCTGAGGGCGGCAGCGCGCTCGCCCGGCGCCGCTTTCTGGGCAACGCTACGCTGCTGCTCACCTGCCTGTCGGCGCTGGCCGTGCTGTACGGCGCGCTGGTGGTCGTCTTCGTGCGGAGCTGCCGGTGAGGCGGGCGCCGGCCTGGCTCGGGGTGGCGGTGCTGGCCGCCAGCTGGCTCGGGCTGTGGCGGCAGCTCGGGGCGGGGCCCTTCGCCGCGCACATGCTCATGCACATGGGCGTGGTCGCGGTGGCCGCGCCGCTGCTGGCGCTGGCGCTGGCGGGGGGCACGCTCGATCCGGTGCCGCGCGCGCCCCGCCTTTTTGCCGCGGTGCCAGCCTCGCTGGTGGAGCTGTGCGCGGTGTGGGCCTGGCACGCGCCGGCGTTGCATCATTTTGCCCGGCACACGGCTCTTGGGCTAGCCGCCGAGCAGGCCACGTTTCTGAGCAGCGCGCTGTGGGTCTGGCTCTCCGCGCTGGGCGGCCGCAGCGGGGGCACCCGGACCGGCGCTGGCGTGCTCGCGCTGTTGCTCACGTCCATGCACATGACCTTGCTCGGCGCGCTGCTGGCGCTCGCCCCGCGTCCACTCTATCTTCACGCGGGAGCTGATTCCGTCGCGGCACTGGCGGATCAGCAGCTCGGGGGGGCCATCATGCTGATCGTGGGCGGCGTCTCGTATCTTGCTGGCGGGCTGGGGCTCGTGCGCGGCTTGTTGCACGGGCGCGGGGGCGTGCCCTGGGGCGGAGCACGGCCATGAAGGCGCGGTTGCTGGCCATCGCCGCGCTGCTGGCCGTGCCGGTGTCGCTGGGCTTGCTGCTGGTGCTGCTCGGGCTGGTGCCCATCGCCGCGAGCTCCGGGCACTGGCCCGCGGTGGCGTGGTTCCTGAATTTCGTGAAGCGCCGGGCCGTGTCCACCCAGGCCGCGCGCAGCGTGCTGCCGCCGCTGGACGCAGAGTGGCTGGTGGTCAAGGGCGCAGGCCACTTCGAGAGCGGCTGCCGCCCTTGCCACGGCAGCCCCGAGCAGCGGCCGCCGCGCATTCCGCAGGGCATGCTGCCGGCGCCGCCAGACCTTGCGGCGCGCGTGCTGGAGTGGCAGCCGCAGGAGCTGTTTTTCATCGTGCAACATGGCATCAAGTTCACCGGCATGCCGGCCTGGCCGGCAGCGGTGAGGCAGGATGAGGTTGCGGCGGTGGTGGCGTTCCTGCGTGTGCTGCCAGGGCTGGACGCCCCGGGATACGTGCGCCTCTCGCGCGGGGTGGTGCAGCCCGCGGGCGCCGGGGCAGCGCTGGGCGAGCTCGGCGGCAGCGCAGTACCAGGCCCGGTGCTGACCAGCTGCTCGAGCTGTCATGGCCGCGATGGCTCGAGCCGCGGCAGTCCGGCGTTTCCACGGCTGGCGGGGCAGACCAGCGATTATCTGCTGGCCGCGCTGGACGCTTACGCTGCGGGGATGCGCCCGAGCGGCATCATGCAGCCAATTGCCATGGCGCTGGATGCAGAGCGACGGCAGGCGGTCTCGGAGTACTATTCGCGGCAGGCCGCGCCGTCCGCCGTGGCGCAGGACACCCAGCCAGAGGCGCTCGCGCGCGGGCGCAGCCTGGCCGAGGCAGGTCTGCCCGACCGGCGGGTGCCGTCGTGCAATGACTGCCACGAGCCGGGGTCGGACGACAATGACCCTCGCTATCCCTCGCTGGCGGGGCAATGGCCCGAGTACCTGGTGTTGCAGCTCGAGCTGTTCGAGGCAAAGACGCGTGGCGGCTCGGACCATGCACACCTGATGGATCCCGTCCGGGGCCTCACCGCAGCGGAGCGGAGCGACGTGGCAAACTTCTACGCTGCGGCAGGGCGTGCCCGATGAGGCAGCAGAGCAGCCAACAGCTGAGCCCAAACGCTGAGCCGAGCCAGCAGCTGAGCCAGCAGCTGAGCCAGCAGCTGAGCCAGCGAGGGGCGCCGCCCTGCACGAGCCTCGTGGCGCCCTGCCGCATTGGCGCTCGCGCCGCTGGCAACGTTCACGTCGAGGCCCCATGTCACCTGGTCGAGAGGCATGCGCTACCACTTCTTTGCAACCGACTATGATGGAACACTGGCCACTGACGGCGTTCTCCTGGAGCCCACGCGCGCGGCGCTGGAGCGCCTGCGCACGTCGGGCAGAAAGCTGGCGCTGGTCACGGGCCGCCGCATCGACGACCTGCTCACGTCCTGTCCGGATCTGAGCCCGTTCGAGGTCATCGTCGCAGAGAATGGCGGCTTGCTCTACTGGCCGGCGAGCAAGGAGGAGCGGGTGCTCGCGGAGTCGCCCGCGCCTGCGTTCGTGGAGCGCTTGCACGAGCTCGGCGTACCCGACATCGCCGTGGGCAAGGTGATCGTCGCCACCTGGCAGCCGCATGAAGACAAGGTGTTGCAGGTCATCCGCGAGCAGGGGCGCGAGCTGCAGGTCATCTTCAACAAGGGTGCCGTGATGGTGCTGCCCTCCGGCGTGAACAAGGCCTCCGGGCTCAGCGCCGCCCTGACCGCGCTGGGCTACTCGCCGCACGAGGCGGTGGGCATCGGGGACGCGGAGAACGATCACGCATTCCTCAGCATGTGCGAGTGCGCGGTGGCCGTGGCCAACGCGCTGCCCACGTTGAAGGAGCGCTCGGACTGGGTGACCACGGGGGCGCGTGGCGCCGGGGTAGAGGAGGTGATCGAGCGCTTGCTCGCTGACGATCTGGTGGAGCTGGCCGTGCCGCGCCATGACATCACGATCGGCACCAGTGCGAGCGGGGAGCCCGTCTCGCTGCCCGCCCATGGCTCGACGCTGTTGTTCGCCGGCACTTCCGGCGGCGGCAAGTCGACCCTGGTGACCGCGTTCACGGAGCAGCTGGTCGAGCGCGGCTATCAGTTCTGCATCCTGGATCCCGAGGGGGACTACACCTCGCTGCCGGGGGCCGCGGTGGTGGGCGATCGTGAGGTTCCGGCGACGGCGTCGGAGGTGCTGGAGCTGCTGCAGCTGCCGGCGGCCAACGTGGTGGTGAATCTGGTGGCGATCGGCATCGAGAAGCGGCCGGCGTTCTTCGAGGAGCTGATGCCGCAGTTGCAGGAGTTCAAGCGGCGCACGGGCAGGCCGCACTTCGTGATCGTGGATGAGGCACATCACCTGGCGCCCAGGGACAGCGCGTCGGCCGCCGCGCAGGCGGGCAGCTGGCACAACGTGCTGCTCGTGACCGTGCACCCCAAGCACGTGTCGCGCGCGCTGCTGCAACACGTGGACGTTGCTCTGGCGATCGGCGCGGCCCCGGACGAGACCTTGCGCGAGTTCGCCGACAGCACCCAGCGGCCCGCGCCGAGGGTGGATGGCGGCCCGCTGGAGACGGGCCAGGTCTTTCTCTGGCGCTGCCGGGAGAGTGAGGCGCGGCGCGTGCGCACCATCGAGCCGGCGACGGAGCGCAAGCGGCACATTCGCAAGTATGCGGCGGGGGATCTGCAGGACAGGAGCTTCTACTTCCGCGGCCCGCGCAACGAGCTGAACCTGAAGGCGCAGAACCTGACCATGTTCCTGCAGCTGGCGGATGGCGTGGACGACGCCACGTGGCTGCATCACCTGCGCGCTGGTGACTACGAGCGCTGGCTCAGGGAGTGTATCAACGACGACGAGCTGGCGGACGAGGTGGCCGCGGTGAAGCGAGAGCTGCCGGCGCCCGCGCAGCCCGCGCGCGCCTTCAAGCAACAGGCCCATCTGGCGGCGCAGCGCACCCGTCAGGCGATCCGCGGCGCCATCGAGCGGCGCTATACGGCACCCGCGTGAGCGCTGCCGCGGCGCGCGGCCCTGCATCATTTCAGGGCACCGGCAGAGCGCTGCGGTGCACTGGCCGCGGCACTGGCGAGCCTGGCCGCAGGGCCTCGAGAGCGGTCTCCGGGGGCTCTGGCGAGGCGACAACCGCAAAAAACCGCGCCGGAGCGGGGGCGCGTGCCCCCGCGGCTTCTCAAGGCCCGGCCGTGCGTGCCGATCATCGGAGGTACACACCACAGACCCTGCGGGGGACCTCCAGAGCGCATGCCGTCAGAACGCATACTTTTCGTCGATGATGATCCTGTTTCCCGGCGCTCGTTTGCGCGCGCGATGCGCCAGAGCGGCTTCATCGTGGATCTGGCCAAGGACGGCGACGAGGCCTGGGAGCTCGCCACTCACTTCCCCTATGCGGTGATCGCGACGGATCTGCGCATGCCCGGCATGGACGGCATGATGCTCATCGATCAGCTGCGCGAGCTGCAGCCCGATCCAGTGTGCTTGCTGGTGACGGGGGTCAAGCAGCTGGAGTGGTATCGCGAGGCAGAGAAGTCCGGGGTCGACGTCATCCAGAAGCCCTGGAACGGTGACCAGCTGGCGGAGGCGCTGCGCGCAGCGCTGCGCGAGTACCGCAGCCGCGCCACCCAGATGGCGCCCGAGTCGGAGCGCCCCGTGGTGAGCGAGGAGCGCGAGGTGCTGGTGATCGGCCTGCAGGGCGCGGCCAAGACGCGGGTGGCGGACGCGCTGCGCGGTCACTGCCAGGCGCGCCATCTGGGCGATCTGGACGCTGCCGCCGCCGTGCTGCAGGAGCGGACGAACATCTCGTGTTGTCTGCTGGCGGAGCCGCTGGCGGACGGCCCCGGCTTGCGCCGCTTCTCGCGCGCGAACGCCTCCGTGCCCGTGATCGTGCTGAGCGAGGGCGACGCCGAGAGCGCAGGGGTGCGAGCCATCCGCAACGGCGCTCAGGACTGGCTCTCGCTCGAGGGCCTCAATGGCAGCGCGCTCTCGCGCGCCATTGCCATCGCCAGCGAGCGCAGCCGCGCTCCGAGCGGGCCGCTGCCGGTGTGCAGCGCGCAACATAATCCGCAGCTGCTCGCAGATCGCTTCCGCCAGGCGATCTCGCGCGGGCGGCGCTTCTCTCATCAGGCTGCGCTGCTGCTGGTCGACGTGGACCGCTTCGGCGACATCAACGCCTCCCTCGGCTACGACGCCGGCGACGAGCTGCTGGGGCTGGTGGCAGAGCGGCTGCGCAGCAGCGTCCGGGAGAGCGACGCAGTGTTTCGGCTGAGCCAGGACGAGTTCGCGCTGGTGCTCGAGGATCTGGGGGAGGGGGACAGCCTGGACGTGCCCGCGCAGCGCGTGCTCAACTCCTTTGCTACCCCCTTCCGCTGGCGGGGCAACGAGGTGGTGCTGACCGCCAGCATCGGCGGCGCCGTGTTCCCCGGCCACGGGCAGCAGCACACCGAGCTGATGAAGCGGGCCGAGGCGGCCCTGGCGCTGGCCAAGCAGCAGGGGCGCAACCGCTACTGCACCGTCAGCGAGCAGCCCAGCAGCGTGATTGGGCCGCAGGATGGCGCTGCCCAACTCCACTAAGCGCTTCAAGTTTTCAGCTTTGCGTCCGGTCGACGCAGCTCCGTCACTTTTCCGTTTGAGAACTCGAGAGGGAGTGCTACACGCTGCTCCACGCCGAGCGGCGGTAGTTAAGTTGGTTATAACGCCGGCCTGTCACGCCGGAGGCCGCGGGTTCAAGTCCCGTCCGCCGCGCTCGATTCACTGACGAGATTGGATACCCCGGGAGTTTTGACGCTGATGCGGCAAAACCCCGGGGATTGGCCATTTTGTGCGCCGGTTGCTTGACGATGCGACGAGCGCCCGGCTATGGCGCCCGCGAGTGGAGACGCCGAGAGACGCGGCACCGGAGCTGAGAGTGGTGCCATTCCGGGCGGAGTGGCTGCCTGCGTGTAGAGACGTGCTGGCGGGTTTGCCGGAGTGGTTTGCGCCGTCTGCGGTGGAGGGCTACGCGGCGGACCTGACGCGCTTTCCGAGCTGGGTTGCGTGCGTGCACGGAGAGCCGCCTGCGCTGGGCTGCGTCACGGTGTCGGCACCGCAAGCAGCGGCGTTCGAGGTGCACTTGCTGGCGGTCGCGCGGGAGCGGCACCGGCAGGGGGTGGGCTCGCTGCTGCTGGCGGTGGCCGAGCGCTGGGCTCGACACTGCAAGGCGCGCTACCTGCACGTGAAGACGGCGGGTGCTGGGCAGCCCGGTGCACACTTCGAGCGCACTCGTGCCTTCTATCTGGCGCGCGGCTTCACACCGTTGTTCGAGAGCGATCGTCTGTGGGGACCCGACAATCCCGCGCTGGTCCTGGTGAAGGCGCTGTAGCTGCCGAGCTACACGGGTGAGGTTTGCGCGCTACACGCGCGGGTACGGCCGAGAGCGCGGTCAGGCGTTAACAGTGTTTCACTGCCGCAGCGCGTTGTGCAAAGAGTACGTTAACCGTGTGCCACGCTGTGCCAGCAACACTGCACTGCTGGGATTCAGGAGATGACGTCCGCTGAGAATCGGGCTCTAAAGTGCCACGTTGCAAAACGCAACTCCGTGGCCCGGCCCTTGCTTTGAGCGCCGCTGATGCAACGCGCGGCGGTCGGAGCCGCCGGAAGGGACAAGCCACATGCGATCTCAGCGATGTTCGTCGATTCAATGTCTGGCTCTGGGCCTCGCCGCCATCACGGCGGTAGCCAGTGCTTGCTCCAGCGACAAGTCCAGGTTCGTCGCGCCCGATGACAGCGCGGAGCTCGTCGGTGAGACGGGCAGCGTGGCGCTGGCGCTCACGGCGCGCAGCTCGGCGGGCACCTTGTACCGGCTGCGACAGGCGACGTTCGACGTATTTCGCACGGGCGCGGGTGGGGTGAGCCCGCCTGGTTTCCCTCCGCCGCCGGTGGTCTCGCCCGGGTTGCCCTCGGTGCCGCGTGGTCCCGTGCTCACGGATGAGGACGGGGTGGTGATCGTCGGCGCTGGAGGCGGTAGTGGCGTTGCCGGCAGTGGCCCGACGGAGCCGCCGCTGGAGGAGCCGCCCTTCGGCGGCACCGGGGGTAGTGGGGTCATCCTGCCGCCGTTTCCCGTGCCGACCGATCCCGGTGAGTTCTTCGCCACGACCCTGTTCAGCGAGACGGATCCGCTGTCGACCACCCTGGAGGCGACGATCCCCATCGGTCAGTACCAGATCACGCTGTTCGAGGGCTGGTTCCTGGAGAAGGTCGTCGACGGAGAGGCGGTGCCCGTCCAGGCGCGCCTGCTGGGTCCGAGCTTTCAGAACTTCAGTATCGCCGCCAACGAGGAGACGAGCGTCGTGTACCGCTTCGAGACCAGCGGCGAGATCGTCGAGTTCGGCCAGGGGCGGCTGATCGTGCGCATCGAGGTGGAGGAGAGCGAGCCGCTACCACCAAATGCGCGGCGCGGTGTGATCGAGACCAGCCTCGATGCGCTCACCGGCTTCAGCCTGCGTGATACCCTGGACGCCGCTCTGCGCAACGCGGGCGCGAGCAGCAGCGGGGTCGGCGCGCTCGACGTTTACCACGCCATCATCGACAGCTACTCCACTGCCGCGCTCGGGCGCGACCCCGGTGCGGCGCACTGCGACGACGAGCAGACCAACGGGCAGCCCAGCCTCAACGGCTTCCCGCTGCAATGCCCCAGGCAAGAGAGCGAGCAGTTTGCCAACCTCGACACCTGGACCCCGCTGGCGGTGGTGAACCGCATGGACCTGGCCCCTGCCGACGGTGCGAACTGCGGCCAGCAGCGCCTGATCTTTGGCAACAACTCGTTCATCGGCAATGGCCGCATGTTCATCATTCTCGAAGCGCAGGTGCCGAACCCCAACCCGGAGTGCGGCATCGACGCCTGCCGTCCTCTGGCCGAGTTCTGGTCGGAGCTGACCGACGTGGATGATCCGCGTGAGCGCGGCGCGCGCCTCGCAGAGGCGTTCCTGACCTCGGGCGTGGGCTCGTTCGCTCCATTCATGAACGCGCAGCACCTCGGGCCCGACGGTGGGCAGGTGCGCACGAACAACTTCAACGACTTCATCTGGACCCTGCGGGAGTTCCACTTCCAGCCGGCGCCCGCGCTCTTGCCGCTGCCACAGCCCGTAGCCGAGTCGCCCAACGGCGAGCTGTGGAACGACCGCTCACTGCTGGCGCAGGGCCCCGCTTGCCGCGAGAGCTTCTTGCAGGCCGTGCAGGCCGGTGCGCTCGCGGGCGACAACCTCTCTGCGCTGACCTTCCCCGTCGCGCAGGCATGCAAGGACGCGGAGAGCCCGAACGACTTCTTTCGCCAGGACTACCAGTCACACTTGCTGCAGGGCTCGGGCGCCTTCCTGAACGAGCTGGACGCGGCGCTCGCGGGTACGGGCCTGACGGCGCTGGACATCGCCAATCGCGCGCGCTTCGCCGGCTCGTGCATGGGCTGCCACCAGGAGGCGAGCGGCAGCGATCTGGGCGCTGGCCTGTTCGCGCCGATCCAGAGCGACTTCGTCCACGTCAGCGAGTTCTTGCTGGAGGACTGCGGCGACGGCACCGCTTGCCGTGGCCTGTCGAGCGCGCTGCGCGACGAGTTCATCCCGCATCGCCTGGCGGTGCAAGCCCGCTTGCTGGAGTCGGCGGGTGCGTGCGGTGGCAGCGGTGGAGGCGGGAATGGCGGCGCAGGTGGCGGAAGCAGCACGGGCGGCGCCGCGGGCACCGGCTCGGGAGGCAGCGGAGCCGTGCCGGTTCCGCCGCCCGACTCGCCCGATTCGCCGCCTGACTCCGCGCCGACTGATTCCCCGCGACCAATCCCCTCGCCGCGCAGAGACGTGGGCGGGCTGGGTGCGGCCCGGCTCACCCTCGGTGGTCAGCTGGTGACTGTGCACGGGCACTGAGCGAACGAAGCGTTCGTAAGCCGCCAAGACCGGAGAGCCAGGTCCCGGTCGAGGCGGCCGGGCGGGGCAGCGAGGTGGCTGCCCCGCCCACTTTTTTCAGGCGTAGCCTTCGATCACGCCGAGGGCGGTGCCGATGCGCTCGGACTTGGGCCCGCCGCGGTTCGCGTCAGAGTCGCGCGCCGCGCCGGAGAGCAGCGCCAGCTCCAGCACTTCATCCAACGTGCGGGCGAAGTGCACCGTCAGCTCCTTCAGCACCTCCTCCGGCACGTCGACCAGATCGGCGGAGTTTCGCTCGGGCAAGATCACGTGGCGCACGCCCGCGCGATGAGCACCCAGCACCTTCTCCTTCACTCCACCGATGGGCAGCACGCGGCCGGTCAGGGTGATCTCACCCGTCATGGCCAGATCGCGCCGGACTGGGCGGCCCGACATCGCCGAGATCAACGCGGTGGCGATGGTCACGCCCGCGCTGGGCCCGTCCTTGGGGATGGCACCCGCCGGCACGTGCACGTGCACCTCGCTGGCGCTCGTGCGCGAGCGCGGGATGCCCAGTTGCTGCGCGTGGGTGGTGGCGTAGGTGAGCGCGGCACGCGCGCTCTCCCGCATCACGTCACCGAGCTGGCCGGTGAGGATCAAGGACACGCTGCCCAGGCTCGGCGTGCTCTCTCCCTCGCGCTGGCGCGCCGGAGCACCCAGGTGCCGCAGGGCCGCCTCCACGAACATGATGTCACCACCGACCGGCGTGTAGTACATACCCGTGGCGACGCCGACCTCATCCCGCGCGGCGATCTGCTCGGGATGCACCCGCGGCCGCCCCAGCAGCTCGCGTACCCGCTCCGCCGTGACGACGGGCTCGGGCGTCTGCTCGCTGGCAAAGGCCCGGGCGAGCTTGCGCGTGATGGCCGAGATCTGGTTCTCGAGCTTGCGCACGCCGCTCTCCCGCGTGTAGCCGCTGATCAGCAAGGTCAGCGCCTCGGGCTCGAAGCTCGGCGGCGGGCTCTGGCGATCCAGCCCCGACTCTGCCAGCTGGCGAGGCACCAGGTAGCGCTTGGCGATCTCCAGCTTCTCGCGCTCGGTGTAGCCGGAGAACTCCACGACCTCCATGCGGTCCAGGAGCGGCGCCGGGATGGTGTGCAGCATGTTGGCGGTGGCGATGAACAGCACCTCGCTCAGATCGAACGGCACGTTCAGGTAGTGGTCCGTAAAATCGTGGTTCTGTGCCGGATCCAGCACCTCGAGCAGCGCGCTCGCCGGGTCGCCGTGGTGTGATGCGCCGAGCTTGTCGATCTCGTCCAGCAGCACCACCGGGTTCTTCGTGCCGGCGCGCTTCAGCCCCTGGATGATCCTGCCGGGCATGGCACCCACGTACGTGCGGCGGTGACCGCGGATGTCGGCCTCGTCCCGCACACCGCCCAGCGCGATGCGCACGTATTCGCGGTTGAGCGAGCGCGCGATGCTCTTGGCGATGCTGGTCTTCCCCACGCCGGGCGGACCCGTGAACAGCAGGATGGGGGATTTGCGCGAGCTGGCCGCGGCGGCCTTGTCGGCCTTTTCCGCATTCCTTGCCGCCTCTGCCACCTCCGCTGGTTCGCTCGCCTCGGGGCTGCCGTCAGCGTCTGGCTGTGCCGCTGCGCTGGCTGCTGCCGCTGCGCTGGCTGCTGCCGCTGCGCGCTGCTGCAGCTGTCGGACGCTCAGGAACTCGAGCACCCGATCCTTGACGTCGCTCAGGCCAAAGTGGTCCTCGGCCAGGATGTTCTCGGCCTCCTTCAGGTTCAGCTTCTCCTCGGAGCGCTCGTTCCAGGGCAGCTCTACCAGCCACTCCAGGTAGGTGCGGATGACCTGCGCCTCGGTGGACTGTGGTCCCGCACGCTCCAGCCGCCCGAGCTCGCGCTCGGCCTCCTCGCGCGCCTCCTTGGGCAGCTGCAGCGCAGCGATCTTCTCGCGCAGCTCGGTCAGATCACCGTCCTGATCGTCGTCGCCGAGCTCGCGCTGGATGGCCTTTAGCTGCTCGCGCAGGTACATCTCCTTCTGGCGCCCTTGCAGCTCCTCATTGACCTGCTGCTGGATGCGCTTCTGCGAGTGATGCACGTCGATCTGGTGCTGCAGCCGCACCAGCACCTTGCGCATGCGCTCCTCCACGCTGATCGTCTCCAGGATCATCTGGTGCTCGCTCGCTGGCAGCTCCAGCTGGCTGGCGACGAGGTCGGCGAAGGCGCCCGGATCCTGCACGGCCTCGAGCAGCTTGTTCAGCACCTCCTCGCTCAGGCCGCGCTGCTTGCCCAGCTCCAGCGCGCGCAGCCGCAGCTCCTGGTTCAGGGCCACGAACGAGGGATCATCGGCGCGCACGGGGCCCAGCGAGGCCACCGGCCGCACGCGCGCGCGCAGCAGCTCACCGTCGCTCTCGTAGTTGCTGGCCACGGCGCGCGTCTCGCCGGAGATCAAGAGCTGCAGGCCGCCGATGCCGCGTTGCACCGCCCCCACGCGCGCGATCACGCCCAGGGTGTGCAGCGAGTCGGCGCTGACCGCTTCGTCGTCTCCGCGCTGCGCCACCACGAAGATGCGGCGGTCGCCATTCAGCGCTTCCTCCACTGCCTTGGAGGTGCCCGCACGGCTCACCGCAACGGACACGGCAGGGCCGGGGTACACCACGGCGCCACGCATCGGCAGGACAGGCAATTTGATGTGTTCGGACATGATCTCTCGCAGGGTGACGGATTCGACCCGTTCGCAGCCCTGCGCACACCGCCGTGGCTCGGCCGGACCTGAGGGTGCCGGCGCCGGCGAAAGCGCGTGAGCGAACTCGAGCCGCCAGCGCGGAAGTGCGCGGCGTCCTGGATCGACGTTAACCCGCAACTTGTGTCGGCTTTCCCGCTCGTCAAGCGCGCGCCTCCTGCCGGGCTGCCCCGCTCGCGCCGATTTGCCGCGCCCTCGAGGGCCGGCCTTTTGTCCTGTGCCGGTTCGGCGCTCGGCACTGCGCGTCGCCCGGGCCCTGCGCTTTCGCGACAGGCGCGTCTGCGCCGCGTCTTTCTTCATGATCGCCGCCCACAGCAGCCGCCGGCTCACTCCTGCCCGCTGCACCTCGAGCCTGGTGAAAGATGCGCCTTACCCTCGTTATCGGCCCGGTCGTCCCTGGGACGCGACAAGATCGCGGTCGGTTGCAACCCAGCGGACCTTGACGGATAAGAGGGCAGCCGTGGACGAAGTCAACGAGGCCAGCGGGACGCTACCAGCAGGCTTTGAGTTCGGGGCCTATGTGATCCAGGGCTGCATTGGCCAGGGCGGCATGGCGCGCGTGTACCGCGCGCAGCACCGCGCCCTGCGCAAGCCCGTCGCCCTCAAGATCATGGAGGGCCCGCTGCTGCAGCGCCCGGAGTGGCGGCAGCGCTTCGTGCGCGAAGGGCAGGCGGCTGCCGCCGTCAAGCACCCCAACGTGGTGGACATCACCGACGTGGGCGTGTGGCAGGGGCGGCCCTACCTGGTGATGGAGCTGCTGGAGGGGGAGGATCTGGAGCACCGCCTGAGCCGCGGCGATTCGCTCTCGGAGGCGGAGACGGCGCGCCTGCTCATCCCGGTCATCGCCGGGCTGGCGCTGGCACACGCCTGCGGGGTCGTGCATCGTGACCTGAAGCCGAGCAACGTGTTCCTGGCGCGCGGTCCCGAGGGGGAGATCGTGCCCAAGCTGCTCGACTTCGGCATCTCCAAGTGGGCGGGCGGGGGTGACATCGATCCCACGTCCACTCCGCACGGCGAGCTGATGGGCAGCCCCATGTACATGTCACCCGAGGCGGTGCGCGGCGCGCGCGATCTGACCCCGCAGTCGGACCAGTATTCGCTGGGGGTGGTGCTGTACGAGTGCGTGACGGGCCGAGCGCCGTTCGAGGCCGGCTCGCTGCTGGCCGTGCTCGATGCGGTGGCGCGGGGCGAGGTGGAGCCGCCGCGCCGCTATCGCCCGGATCTGTCACAGATCATGGAAGACGCGATCCTGCGGGCGATGAACCCGGAGCCGCGCCTGCGCTTTCCGACGGTGCGCGAGCTGGGGCGCGTGCTGTGTCAGTGTGCCGATCACCGCACCCGGCTGCTGTGGATGCCCAGCTTCGGCTTCACCGAGGCGCTGGAGGGGCGTACCACCGCAGTGCTGGGCTCCACTCCGCTGCGGACGGCGGCGCCCCTGAACCTGCCCGCGCCCGCGGCCAGCAAGGGCAGCTCGCGCCGCTCCTGGCTGGCGCTCGCTGGTCTGGCGCTGGCAGGGCTGACGTACTGGGGCTGGGGTCGGCTGACGGTTGCGTCCCTGAGCGTGCCCGAGCGCGCTGCAGCCGTGGGCGCGCTGCAGCCTGGCGAGCTGCCCTTGCACCGAGCGGAGGAAGCGTCTGGGGGAGCGGCGCTGCCCCAGGCTCCGGGCTCGCCGCAGCCGGAGCCGGCCGGCGCCGGTGGGGCGCTGACCAGCGCCACCGAGTCGGCGTTGTTTGCCGCGCGTCCGCCCGCGCGGGCTGCGGCCGGCGCTGGCGGTGGCTCGCCGGAGATCGCCGTAGTGCCGCCGCCTCGCTCAACGGCCGCCCCAGCGCGTGCGGTGCCGTCGCGTGCCGTGCCTGCTCGCGCAGCTCCGCGAACGGTGCCGTCGCGCGGCGTGCCTGCTCGCGCAGCTCCGCGAACGGTGCCGTCGCGCGGAGGGCGCCCCGCGGCTCCGCCCGCTGTTGCCCCTGCGCCTGCCGGTGTGGCTGCACCCGGCACCGGCGCACCGCCCGCTGGCGCCGTGCCGGCGCCCGCCGGTGCTCCAGGAGCGGAGCCTGCCGCGCCCAGTGCTCCCGCGCCCAGTGTTCCCCCGCCCAGTGTTCCCGCGCCCAGTGTTCCCGCGCCCGGTGCTCCCGCGCACGGGCCCAATCGCGCTCCCATCCTGGACTGAGAGAGGAGAGACGTGCCGTCCTCGAGCCTTCCTTGTCGCCAGCCCTCGCGGCCCTCCGTACCTTTTGCTGCACATCGCCGTCACCCCGCGCTCGGGTCGCTGGCATTGCTCGCCTGTGTCTCGCTATCGGCGCCGCTGCGCGCGCAGCTCGCCCCGGCGCAGCAGCAGCAGCAGCAGCAGCCCGCGGGGCGGGGCGAGCAGAGTGAGGCGGCGCTGGGCGAACACGCGCAGCAAAGCGAGGCTGCGCAGAGAGCCGGAGTGCAGAGCGAGGCCGACGTGAGCGGTGATTCGCCCGAGGTGAAGCAGCTGGTGGCGACGGCCATCCGCCTGCGCGCAGACGGCAAGGACCGCGAAGCGCTGGCAGCTCTGCGCCAGGCGGCGCAGCTCGCTCCAGGCTCGTTGCGCGTGCAGGTGCACCTTTCCAACGTGTACCAGGCGCTCGGCGAGTGGCTGCTGGCGGATGAGTACCTGCGCCGGGCCCTGGCCTCGCCCGGCCATCCCTACGTGCAGCGCCATCGCCAGGCGCTGGCCGAGGCGCGCAGCGTGATCGATGATCACCTGGGCAAGCTGGAGGTGGCGGGCGAGCCCGCCGGGGCCGAAGTGCTGCTCAACGGCAAGAGCATCGGCACTCTGCCGCTGTCCGAGCCCGTGCCAGTCACCGTGGGCTCTTACACCCTGGAGGTGCGCCTGCCGGGCCATTACACCGTCAGCCGTCCGCTGAGCATCGCCGCGCGCGAGCACGTGCGCGAGTCGATCCGGCTGCAGCCACGTCCGCTGGAGGAGCGCAGTACACCCGCGCTGGCAGGCCCTGGCGCGCCGGAGCAGGCGCTGGAGCGCCCAACCGGGCGGCCCTGGCTGACCTGGACCCTGGCGGGGCTCGGGGCGGCGGCTGCGGCCACCATCGCGGGCGCGCTGATCTACCGCGAGACCCACGCGCGGCGCTGGAACGATGACGCGCGCTGCGTGGGCACGGAGCGCTCGCGCGAGCAGCTGTGCGGCTCCGAGCGCGACAAGGTGGAGACCGGGGATGCCTGGGCGCTCGGCGCCGGCATCGCCACGGGCGTGTTTGCGGCTGCGGCTCTGCTCAACGTGTATGTCTTCGTGGAGGAGCCGGGCGCCGAGCAAGCGGCGCTCGCGGGCTGCGGGCTCGGGCCCGGAGGAGTGAGCTGCTTTGGCTCTTTCTGAGCACTGGGCCATCCGCTGGGCGGCGCTCGCGGGGCTCACCGCCGCGGCCTGCACCGAACTCGAGCCGGGTACGGATGTGCGCGAACCGGAGCCGGGCATCGGCATGTTGTCGGGCAACGATGGCCCGCCGCCCGCCGAGGATCCGAAGTGGGCCTGCCTGGATGGCGCGGAGCCGCCCAGCGCGGTGGCGCTGCGGCCCAGCGTCACGTTCAGCCTGGGGCTCGATGATCCGAGCACCGGCAGCTCTCCGCCCGACGCTGCGCTACGAGCTTGCAACCGCTTCGATCTGGAGTGCTCGCAGCCGGTGGCGGGGCCGCTGGAGCTGGCTCCGGACGGGCTCTTTCATCTGCCGCTGCCGCAGGGCTTCGAGGGGTACCTCGAGGTCACCAGCCCGGCGATCATCCCCGCGCTGTACGTCTTCAGCCGGCCGC
>JAICQL010000306.1 GCA_025937895.1 Polyangiaceae bacterium
CACCGAGAACGGCGCCGCCTCCAGCGCCGATGAGGCGGTGGTCGACGGGGTGGTGCACGATCCGGTGCGGGTCGCGTTCCTGCGCGATCACCTGGAGCAGGTCCTGATTGCACGCGAGCGCGGCATCCCGGTGGAGGGATATTTCGCGTGGTCGCTGCTGGACAACTTCGAGTGGGCCGAGGGTTACACGCTGCGCTATGGCGTGGTACACGTCGACTTCGAGACGCAGCGCCGGACCCCGAAGGACAGCGCGTTGTTCCTGCGCAGCTTGCGGCGCGAGGGCAGGTGAGCTGCAGGCGCTGAGCCGCCGCTGCGCTGGCTACCAGCATGGCCAGCGCTCAGGAGCCGCTCGCCAGCTCGGCGCGCTCCGCCACGCTGCCGGCCTGCTCGCTGTGCGGAGCCGGCACCTCACCGCCCGAGCGCCACTGGCGCTGCACCATCGCATGATACGTGCCGCGCCGCTCCATCAGCTCGGTGTGCGTCCCCACCTCCAGTGCGCGGCCACGCTCCAGCACCACGATCATGTCGGCGTCGACCACCGTGCTCAGGCGGTGCGCGATGACGAAGGTGGTGCGCCGCGCGAACAGCTGGCGCAGTGACTCCTGGATCAGCTGCTCGCTCTCGCTGTCCAGGTTGCTGGTGGCCTCGTCCAGGATCAAGATCTGCGGGTCCGCGAGCAGCGCGCGCGCGATCGACAGCCGCTGGCGCTGGCCGCCGGAGAGCTTCACCCCGCGCTCACCGATCACGCTGTCGTAGCCGTCGGGCAGGCGCTCGATGAACTCGTGCGCGTGGGCCTTGCGCGCCGCGGCCATGATCTGCTCGCGGCTGGCGTGGCGCGCGCCATACGCGATGTTATCCGCCACGCTGCCGTCGAACAGGAACACGTCCTGCGCCACCACCCCGATCAAGCTTCGATAGCTCTGCAGCTGCAGCTGGCGCAGGTCGATGCCGTTCACTCGCAGGCAGCCCTCGGTGGGGTCGCGAAAGCGCGCCAGCAGATCGGTCAAGGTGGTCTTGCCGGCGCCGCTCGGGCCCACCAGCGCCACCACCATGCCGCCCTTCACGTGCAGGGTGAAGTCGTTGATCACCGGTCCACCCTGGCCGTAAGCAAAGCTCACGTGCTCGAAGCTCAGGCTCTCCACGTGCCGCGGCGCCGGCAGCGCCCCGGGCATGTCCGGCAGCTCCGCTGGCTTGTCCAGCACCTCACACACCCGATCGAGGGCGGCCAGCCCGCGCTGCGTGCCGCTGATCGAGTTGGCGATCTGCAGGATCGGGTCGAACACGCGCCACAGGTACGCCTGGAAGGCCACCAGCACGCCCACGCTGGTCTTGCCCTGGATGACCAGATAGCCGCCGAAGCCCACGATCACCAGCTGCGCCAGCGGCAACAGCAGCTCCCAGATGCTGGCGATGCCGCGCTGCATCTGGGTGGCCAGCAGCTGCTTGCGCATCACCGTGTGGTGGCCCTGGGTGTAGGCCAGCTCTTCCAGCCGCTCGCGGCGAAATGCGCGTACCACCCGTACGCCCAGCAGGCCCTCGCTGACCCGGCCGTCGATGTCCTGGCGGTCCTGCGAGAGCGAGCGCCAGATCGGGCGCAGGCGCCGCGAGTAGCGCAGCTGCACGAGCATCACCGGCGGCAGCACCAGGAGCAGCACTGCGGCCATCGTGGCGTTCAACGTGAACACGATGCTGACCGTGACCAGCAGGCGCAGCAGCGCCAGCAGCGGGCTGATCAGCGCCTGCTGCAGCAGCCCGGCGGTGGCGTCCACGTCGGTGGAGAGGCGCGACAGGATGCCGCCGGTGGTCATCTCGTCCAGCTCCGAGAGCGGCAGCCGCTGCACCCGGTGAAACAGCCGCTGCCGCAGCTGGAAGGAGAAGCGCGAGCTCAGGATCTGCAGCGCCGAGCTGCGCACCCAGCCCAGCGCGGTGCCCAGCCCAAACAGCAGCACCATGGCGCCCGCCACCTGCAGGATGAGCGTCACCTTCTGATCGGCGCTGAGCTCGCCGCCCAGGATCACTCGATCGATCAGGTAGGCCGAGGCCAGCGGCCAGACCATGTCGATGCCGATGCCGACGAGCGACAGCGCCACGACTCGCGCCAGCGGCCAGGCATGGGGGCGAACCCATGCCACGTAGCGTCGGGGCAGCTGGCGTTCCAGCTGTGCCAGCGGTTTGCTGAGCCTCGCTCCCAGGCTGACCGGTGGCTTGCGGGTGGACTGCCGAAAGCTTTCGAAGCGCTGGCGCGAGCTCGCCGGGAGTGGGCGCACGATACTTCTTACGCCGCGCTCGAGCGTACCGCAAATCGAGCCGGCCGGGTGGGTAGGGAACTGTGCGTGGCGCCCGGGCCAGCTCGCGGCGCGCGCCTAGTGGAGCGGCGGCAAGCGCTCGCTGCCGCCTTGATGGTGCAGAAACTCCGCGAGCTCGTGCGCGCGGGCCAGGCGCTGCTCGGCGCGGCTGGAGCCCACCTCTGCGTCGGCACGGCGCAGCCCCTCGAGCTCCGCGATCGCCTCCAGCGAGCCGCGGAAACGCCGCAGGTTGTAGTAGGCGCCCTTCAAGGTGAGGCTCGGCCCGGCCGTGCCCGTGGCCGCGCCGAGCAGCTCGAGCGTGCTGGCGTTCCAGCTGGCGAGCACGTCGCCGGGGCGCAAGAAGCTGGCCCACTCGTCGCGGAAGCGCTCCAGCGAGATGCGCTCCAGCTCGCCATCGAGCCCGAGGTGCGTGCGCTGCGCGGCGCTGATCTCGTGCTCCAGCACGCGGAAGAAGCGCTCGCCCGTGGCGGGGCGCAAGGCGGCGCAGCATAGCAGCGAGCGTTGCCCGGGCGCTCGTGGGTCCAGCCACGACTCTGCATACGTCACCACCAGCGAGTCATAGTGCTCGAGGAAAGCGCGCGGGATGGCCCTGCTCTCCACTGGACGCTGGCGCTTGCGCTGGCGCGCCCTGGTGCCGGGCGGGGCCAGCGCCGCAAACGTGGCCATCAGGCGCTGCTGCTGCCGCTGCATGTCCCGGAAGGCATGCAGCAGGCGATCGAGCCCTGCCGTGTCCGGCTCCAGCGCGCGCAGCGCAAACACGATCGCCTCCAGGGTAGACAGGCAATACTCCGCCGGCTGGCGGCGGATCTCGAAGGCGCTGCGCAGCCCGGCGGGCAAGGTGAAGTGCGGCAGCCCATGCAGCAAGGGCAGCTCCCGGTACAGCGCGCGTGCCTGGTGCCAGGTGCCGTCGATCACCAGCAGCTTGCGCGGCCGCTCCGCCGCGCTCAGGGTGGTGATGTCGCGTGCCTGCGGCCGCGGGTAGAGCAGGCCGCAGCCCGCCAGCGAGCCCAGCAGGCTCGGAGCTCTGCTCACCCGGTGAGCGTGGTCCACCACCAGCTGGCAATTGCTCAGGGCCAGGTCTACGATGCGCGCCGTGTTGAAGGGGTGCGTGCGCTCGCGCGGATGCTGCAAGATCAGCAGCGGCGTGCGGTTGTCGACGGCTGGAATCACCGCGCACAGGCAAGAGCCGAGCGGGCGAAAGCAGCGGTAGCAGGTATCGCGCCCGATCGCGGCAGTCACGGGCTGGCCTTGTAGTCCAGTCCTGCCCGCTTGGGCAGCCTTCGCGCATGCGCTTCGTCGCGCGATGCAACAGCGAAAACTCTTGCGGTTTTCCGGCACTTGCCCTCTTTTGGGGCGCGTGGCTCGCTTCCCCCTGCTCGCCGTAGGCTGCCGCTGGCTGGTTGGCCCCGCCGTTTTCTGGGTGATCTGTGGCAGCGCAGTCGCGCGCGGCGCGGAGGCAGCTGCGGAGTCGCCCGCAGGCCCGCCCTCTGGCGAGCCGCCTGCAGCGCCCGCCGAGCCGCCGGAGCAGCCCGCAGAGCCCCGCCAACCACCTGAGCTGCCGGCGCCCTCTGCTCCCGTAGCTGTCTCGCCGCCGCTGCCGCCACCTGGGCCCGGTGCGCCGCCGCCGCCTGCAGTGCCACTCGCGCCGCCGCTGTCGCGGCCCGCGCCGCCAGCGCCGCCGGAGCTGGCGCCCGAGCTGACCCGCGACAAGGAGCAGCCTCCGCGCGCTCGCTTCGAGCTCGAGGCGCGTGTCATCAGCGGCTTTGAGTACGAGCGCGAGCGCCCGAGCGGAGCGCAGACGGACCCCGGGGGGAAAGAGTACGGCTTCGAGCTGGATCAGGCGCGCGTCGGCATCAGCGGTGAGCTCGATCGCCTGCGGGTCAACTTGAACCTGGAGCTGGGCGACGCGCTCTCGCGCAACACCGGCGCGGCCGCTGATTCACCGCCCTACCTGCGCACTGCTGCGCTCGAGTATCGCTTCTCCCGCGCGCTGCGCCTCACCGTCGGTCGCTACAAGCGGCCCTTCTCGCGGCTGGCCCTGGAGAGCCGGGTCGATCTGCCGGTGCTCGACCGCGGGCTGCTCAATGACTTGCTGGTCGAGGCTAACCAGTGGGGTGATCGCGCGGTCGGGGCGATGGCGTCGGGGCGGCTGGAGGTGGCCAAGCTCCGCTGGTATCTCAGCCTGTCGAACCCGAGCTGGTCTCCGTCATTGCGCAGCGAGGGGCTGGACGTGCTGGGCCGGGTGCAGCTCTCGCCCGCCAAGGGGCTGACCCTGGGCATCAATGGCGGTTACAAGCACCTGCGCCTCGCCGGCTCCAGCACGGGCACGGATAACCTCGCGATCGGCGGGGACATCGGCTGGAAGATCGCCGGGGCGCACCTGCTGCTGGAAGGCAGCTATGCGCGCCTGCCGCTCGAGACGGGGCGGCCGAGCGGCTTCGGCGCGCTGTTGATGGCCGACTATGAGCTGGAGCTCAGCCGTAACTGGGCGCTGCAACCCGTCGTCTTCGTCGAGCTCGCCGATGCCGACGCCGAGCTCTCGCAGACGGAGAGCCTGAAGCTGGCGGTCGGGGTCAATCTGCTGGCGGCCGGCGGCTTCCGCGTGATGCCGCAGCTCGAGCTGGTGCGCTCCGTGGGGGACACCAGCCAGCTCAACCCCTGGCTCGAGGGGGAAAAGTTGGGCCTAATTCTCTCCCTGGCGCTGTAGCTCGGCCGGTGCGTTCGGCTCCACCCCCAGCTCCAGCGCTTGCCAGCTGAGAGTGAAGGTGGTGCCCTTGCCCGGCGCTGACTCCAGCAAGATAGAGCCGCCCGAGGCCTCCATGATGCCCTGCACCAGGGCCAGCCCGAGGCCCGTGCCCTGGCTGCGCGGCTTGGTGGTGAAGAACGGCTCGAATGCCGACAGGCGCGTGGCGTCATCCATGCCATGGCCAGTGTCCTTCACCTGCAGCAGCACGCGGTTACCCGCGCGCCTGCAGCTGATCCGCAGGAGCCCGCCGTCAGGCATGGCGTCGCGCGCGTTCAGCGCCAGATTCAACAGCACCTGCTCGATCTGCGCCGGGTCGGCGTGAATGTACACCGGACCCTGCGCGTCGATCTCCAGCAACACCCGGCTGCCGATCAGCTGCCGCAGCAGGCGCGGCATCTCGGTCACGGCCCGGGTCAGCTCCATGCTGCGCGGCTGCGTCATGCCCTTGCGCGCAAAGGCCAGCAAGTGCCCCGTCAGGCCGGCTGCGCGCTGCCGCAAGCCGATCAGGCCCTCGGCGATCTCGCGCACTCGCGCATCGGAGTGGCGCAGCAGAGCCTCCCCGTAGCCGCCCACCGCCATCAGCAGGTTGTTGAAATCGTGGGCCACGCCGCCCGCCAGCCTGCCCAGCGCCTCCAGCTTCTGCGCGTGCTGCAGCTGTCGCTGCAGGCTCTGTGTCCTTTCCTCCGCCAGCTTGCGCGCGGTCAGATCACGCAAGACTACCAGCGCATCGCGCGAGCCATCTGCTCGCTGCACGGTGCGCGAGATGGCCTCCAGCGGCACGGGCGGCTCCGCGGCTTGGCCCGGCCGCGCCGCAAACAGCTCGCGGGGCTCCGGCTCCAGCGCGCTCAGCTCCAGCGCCGCGGGGGCGTCCTGAGCGGCGCTCAGCGGCAAGCCGGCGAACGGCTGACCCAGCAGCGCCGAGCGCGAGCGCTGGAACAGCGCTTCGGCACGGGCGTTGCAGTCGTCGATCAGCCCCTGCTGGTTGACGGTGAGGATGGCGTCGGGCGCGCCGTCGATCAGCTCGCGCACCCGTCGCGCATCGCGCTCGGCATTCTGCAGCACGCCATCGAGCGTGTTCATCAGCTGCCCGAGCAGCAGCGCGATGCCCAGCGTGCTCGCCTCGATCTCCACCAGGTATAGCAAATCCCCGGCGCGCATCCCCGGGCCCCAGCCGAGCCACTCACCGAGCAGCACTGCACCGGCAACACTGAGCACCGAAGACAGCGCCGCCAGTTGCCCCACGCGCACCCCGAAGAACAGCGTCACCCCGGTCACGAACGCGGGAAACACGCTGCCGATGGCCGCGCGCAAGCCCACGGTGAGCAAGGACAGGTGCACCTCGATCCAGATGGCCGCCGCCACCATGCACGCCGCGTCTCTCAGCCGCCCGCGGTGCTCGAGCCAGGCGGCGACCAAGGTGGCGGCCACCACGTACAGCTCGCGCGGGTGGCCCTGCGCTTGCCACGGGTGCTCCAGCTGGATGCTGAGGAAGGCCAGCGAGTAGCCGAGGAAGACGGCCACGATGCCGGCGCGGACCCAGTTGCGATAGTCGCGCGGCGCCAGGATCGACAGGCGCCGGAACGTCAGCACCGCGCCGCTGGCGTCCCGCGCCGCGGCGGCGTGCTGCGCCTTCGGTGCCGAGGCCTGCTCCGCCGAGGCCTGCTCCGCCGTGAAACGCAGGGCGGGTGACGCGGACTTCTCACTCAGGGATGAAGTAGTCAGAGAGCAGCTCCCCCCGCCCGGTGTCCAGGTTCAGCTCTCGCACCTTGCCAACACCACGGGCGAACCAGAACAGCTTGGGCTCCGCGTCGGAGGCGTCAACCCCATCCTCGGCGGCCTGCCAGTCCTTGGTGCGGCGGATCTGGATGCAGTCGAAGGTGCCCTTGCTGGTCTGTACGGGGTCGGACAGGCTCAAGATCTCGAAGGTATGGCTGCGCGCCTCGGGGGCGCGCGGGCTGCCGCCGGGCGGCGTCTCCACGCGCTCGTACGCGGGCGTCTCCCGGAAACCCACGGGCATCTCCGCCCAGCGCTCGTCGAAGCGGGTGAAGCCGACGCCATAATCGACAGTTGACTCCAGCGTCTCCGAGCCGTCGGCGCCGATCAGGTACTCCTCTTTCGTCTTGCGCAGCACCCGGCCGTCTTCCACCACCAGTATCGCGTCGGAGCGGATGTCGTCGTCCGGGTTGGGGGAGTCCGTCATCAGGAAGGCGGGCGCGCCGTTCAGGGTGGCCGCCGTCACCGTGACCCGCTCCGTCCAGTCGGAGTGCTGGTACTCCCACCACGCGCCATCGACCAGCGGATGGTACGGCGCCAGGTCTGCTGGATCTGGCGGAGGCTCTTGCCCGCAGGCAAGCAGCGCCGCCGCACATGCGGCAAGGGCGGAGGACAGCAAAGAAGAAGAGCGCAGCATCATAGGTCCACGGCCTGTTGTCCGATGATCAGGGTCACCTTGTTGTTATCATTGCAGCCGCGCACGGCCTCGAGCAGCGCCGTGGGCGTCGATGACTTCTTGAGCACCACGGATAGCACGACTTCCTGCAGCACGCCCGCCCGCGCCGTCTCCAGGGAGATGACCCGGTGCTGCTCCAGGTGCTCGCGAAATGGCCCTTCCAGCGCCCGCTCGTAGTCGCGGTCGACCAGGACATCGCTGGCCAGCATGTGGGCCCACAGCTGCGACGCCGTCGCGTCGTCGCCCGCGCGCTCGAGCGCCACCGCGCGATGGACCGGCATCCCGCCG
>JAICQL010000088.1 GCA_025937895.1 Polyangiaceae bacterium
AGGAGGCGACACCTCCTTCTACAACATGCACCTGGCGTACGAGGCGCTGGACAGCGCCACCAAGCAGCGCATCGAGGGCCTGCAGCTCATCACGTACAATCCCTTCCTGCAGGACAAGGCGAGCCGCGCAGCAAGTACCGCCTGGAGCCGAAGCCGCTGATCAGCCCCGTGTTCCCGCATCCGCTGGCGCGCACGCATCCGGACAGCGGCAAGCGCATCCTGTATCTCGATGCCGCGACGGAGGTGGAGGTCGTGGGGCTGGAGCCGCGCCTGGGTGCCGAGCGCAGCTACTCGGCGGGTGAGGTGGCGTGTTGTCCGCGCGCGTCACCCATGGCCCGCGGCCGGTAGGAGCTACCCGTGGCCAGGCCGCCCACGAACAGCACCAGCAGCACGGCGCCGATGGCAAAGATCGTATCGCCGACCACACGCAGCCAGCGCAGCGTATCCATCAACCCGGTCTGCAGGAACTCCGCGCTGCGCGCGTACCAGTAGCCCACCTCCACCGAGGCATACGTCTGCAACAAGCCCACGGGCAGCACGCTGAGCAGTACCATCAGCATCAGGCCCACGTTGATCATCCAGAACGCGGCAGCCACCCAGCCCTCTCGCCAGGCGTCTCCCGGCCGGAGCGCGCGCAGGCAGAACAGCATGAGCCCGATGCCGAGCATCCCGTACACCCCGAACAGGGCCGTATGGCCGTGCACGGGCGTGGTGTTGAGGCCCTGCATGAAATAGAGCGCGACGGGCGGGTTGATCATGAAGCCGAACAGCCCCGCTCCGACCATGTTCCAGAAGGCCACGGCGACGAAGCAGTAGATGGGCCAGCGATAGTTGCGGATCCACGAGGCCCCGCGAGATAGCCGCAGGTTCTCCCACGCCTCGAAGCCCACGAACATCAGCGGCACCACCTCGAGCGCGCTGAAGACGGCGCCTAGCGCCAGCACCGCCGTCGGCGTGCCGCTGAAATACAGGTGATGCAAGGTGCCGATGATACCACCGGAGAGAAAAATGGTGGCCGACAGCAAGACCGAGCGGCTGGCGGTGGGCAGGCGCACCAGGCCCAGGCGCGCAAACAGGAAGGCGATGACCACCGTCGCGAACACCTCGAAGAAGCCCTCCACCCACAGGTGAACCACCCACCAGCGCCAGTACTCGGCGATGGCCAGGTTGGTGTGCTTGCCATAGCCGAGCGCGGCTCCGTAGAAGCCAGCGATGGCCAGCGCCGAGAGCGAAAACAGCACCAGGATCGGCCGCTGCTCGCTGGGCTTGCGCAGCGCGGGCAAGATGGCTCGCACCACCAGCCACAACCAGAAGAAGAGCCCTGCGAGCAGGGCCAGCTGAAAGGCGCGCCCGAGGTCGATGTACTCGTAGCCGCTGTGCCCGAAGTAGAACCAGGCGTCGCCGTGGCCGAGCCGGTGCATGACGCTCAGCCACTGACCTGCGATGGACCCGACGACGATGGCGAGCAGAGCTCCGAAGAGCACGTTGACCCCAAGGCGCTGGTACCTGGGCTCATGCCCGCTGATGGCAGGACCGATATACAGGCCCGCGGCGAGCCAGGCCGTCGCGATCCAGAGCACGCCCAGCTGCGTGTGCCAGGTACGCGTCAGGGAATAGGGCAGCACCTGGTCGAGCGGCATGCCATAGAAGCCGCTGCCCTCCACGCCGTAGTGGGCCGTGACCACGCCGAGCAGGATCTGCACCAGGATCAGCGCCGAGACGACCCAGAAGTACTTCACCGTGGCTCGCTGGGAAGGGGTGGCGGGAGCCGAGAGCAATGGATCGTTGCCCGGCGGCCTGGGCGCTGGCTCCGGCTCCTGCGACGAGTGCCACCAGGCCATGGCTCCAATGCCTGCGAGCAGCAGGATGATGCTGACCCCGGTCCAGACCAGCGCGTCCCCGGTCACGGTGTTGCCCACCAGCGGCTCGTGAGGCCAGTTGTTCGTGTATGTCACCGTGTCCTCCGGGCGCAGCGTGGTGGAGGCCCACGCCGTCCAGAAGAAGAAGGCGTTCAGCGCGGCCAGCTCACGCTCGCCTGACTGCGCGCCGGCAGGGATGGCGTACTCCGGACGCCCGCGCGCGAAGACATCGGAGTAGTGCTCGGCGTTGGCCGCGTACGCGCGGGCTCGCGAGGGGCTGATGGTCAGCGTACGGGTGGCCGCGTCGAAGGTGTTCGCGCGCAGCTCCGCCGCGAGCTCCGCGCGCAAGGAGGCCTGCTCGGGCGTGGCCAGGGACTCGTAGCTGCGGCCATGCCGCTCACGAGCCCACTGGTCGAGCATGAACATGGCCTCGCGATGTAGCCAGTCGGCGCTCCAGTCCGGCGCGACGTAGCTGCCGTGCCCCCAGACGGAGCCGACCTGCATTCCGCCCATCGCTTGCCAGACGTTCTGGCCGCGCGAGATCTCGCCCGAGGCGATGAGCTGCCGTCCGTCGCTGGTGACCACGCGGTCGGGCAAGGGCGGCGCCTCCTGGTACACGCGGATGCCGATCCATCCCAGCACCGCGAACGAGACCCCAACGACCACAGTAAAAGCCAGCCAGTATCGCCGCATACGTCCCTCCGCCGGCAATGAAGCGGCGGACCCCGCTCGCTGCGCACGCCGGCCCCCGTGCATGTGGCTGGCAGGGTACCGTACGCTCCACGCGCGCGCCATCGCGGGCGACCAACCCGCTGCAAACTGGGCCTGTTTCAGCGGTTCGAGCTAGTGAGGGGCATGCTGGTCAGGCAGAGGGCGAGAGCGCGGGCGGCGCTGACCGTGCCGCTCCTCGCGGCGGTGGCTGTGGGCTGCAGGAGTAGCGCGCCAGCGCAGGCGCCGGCAGAGCGCACGGCCTTCGTGGCACGGGCTTGCCCCGGGCTCGAGCTCGGGTCGGAGCCGCTGAACCTGAAGAACGCGCGTCTGTTCGTGGAGGTGGTCGACGTGCAGGCGCGCAACCTGCCGCAGCCGCTCGCCGCCTGGCTGCAGCAGAACGCGGTCAAGGTGCGCTCCAGCGCCAACCTGGTGGCCTTTCCAAATGTGCCCACCACGGTTCCCTGGGGGCAGTGCGTGGATGAGGTGTGCTCCTCCGCCCAGCTCTCGATCACGCTCACCGCGCGCTTGCCCGAGGCCGTCAGTGAGCCGGTGCAGCTCGGGCTGCGCATCGATGAAGCGGAAAAGAGCGGAGCGGCAGCGCCACGCACCCTGCTCGAGACCACGCTGCCGCTGTTGCACCAGCAACCGGCGGTGCTGCCGCCAGCGCCCGAGGTGAGCGACGGCTCGCTGATCGTCACGGCGTATCTGCTGCGCCGCCTGGAGGATCTGCACGCCGTCATGTCCTGCCAGGCCGAGCAAGCGGAGCAGGCAAAACGAGCGCAGTGACGGCAAGTCCGCCGCCGCTCCGCGGAGCGGGGCCGCGACAATTGCAGCAACCGGGGCAGAGCCCCTTGCTTTCCCCTGCGGCTCCGGGCCTGATCCTCCAATGCTGGATCCAGAGCCCCGGCTGCGCACCATCGGTCATGTCCGCTCGCCGCTGAAGCACCTGGATGAGGCGCCGCGGCAGGGTACTGAAGGCGCTCCGCGCGCCACGCTGGTGCTGGACGCCGACGTCGCCGCCGGGCTGAGCGGGTTACGGCCAGGAGATGAGCTGATCGTGCTCACCTGGTTTCACCTGGCGCGCCGCCACGTGCTGGAAACGCATCCGCGCAATGACCCGGGCGCGCCGCTCGCGGGCGTGTTCAGCACCCGCGCGCCGGATCGGCCCAATCCCATCGGCTTGCACCGGGTCCGCCTGCTGGCTCTCACGGCGCCGCAGCACGCGCCTGCCGAGCTCGAGGTAGAGCCGCTGGAGGCGATTGACGGCACCCCCATCATCGATCTCAAGCCCGTGTGGAGCGGCGCCGATCCCTGAGTTGCCCGACGGCTGTGCCGCTGAGTTGCCGCGCTGCGCCGCTGCTCGGCATTTCTCCCCCGCAGGAACTGTTGCATGCAGCCGAACGCGGCAGCGCGCGGAGGCCTTTTGACGCTGCGGGCCAAGCAGGTTGGGTCTTTCTGTCCGCTTGCTGCAGGCGGCAGAGGTTCGCTATGAGAACGTTACCACCCTCATCTCTCTTTTTCATTCCGGGGCACATTCATGCTGCCGCGGCGCCTGGGGAGGCTCACATGTTCGGAGCTCGTTCTCGTCTCTTTCGTCTTGGCAAGAAGCAGGTCGTTCATCGCCTGTGCGCGCCGCTGCTGCCGGCGCTCGCGGCCCTGGCCTGCGGTGATGGAGAAACACCGGCTGAGGCAGCGCTCCGCGCCGAGGCGTGGCAGCCCACCCTGCCCATCCGCATCGCGGCAGAGGATGGCACTCTCGGCGCCAGCGTCACCCGCGTCACGGACGCAACGGACAGCTCCATCACCTACGTCACCGCGGCCGAGAACGTGGTCGAGGCACCCGCCGACGACAGCGATCCTCGCATCTCCAGCCAGACGGTGCAGTTCCCCCAGGCGGGCGAATACCAGATCTACGCGCGCTTGCGCATTGGCCCTGCCGGTCCCAACGATGACAGCTTCTTCGTCTTCCTCCCGAGCGATGCGGGCGGTACTTGGCAGCTCGTGAACGGCGTCTCCGGCTATGACGTCGCTGGCAGCCCCATGCATCGCCCCGATGCGCTCGTGCGCAACGTGGGGGGCACCAATACCCCGGGCGTGTGGAAGTGGTCGGTGCTCGGCTCGCTTCGACTCACCGTGGCCGAGGGGCAGCTCAGCCAGACCTTCCGCTTCGCCACGCGAGAAGATGGGCTGGACATCGACGGCTTCGCGTTTGCCCTGGCCACCCCGGCAGCCACCGTCGGCTTCACAACCGATCAGCTCGACCGCGGTGAGGCGGGGGTGCTGTTGCCCGAGCCCGAGCCGTATGAGCCACCGGCAGATCAGCCGCCGCTCGTGGCAGCAGGCTCTGCAAAGTGGCTGGGCATGGTGTGCTGTGGCCAGCAGCGGCCATTCCTGGAGAACTACTTCAATCAGATCACCCCCGAGAACGGCGGCAAGTGGGGCTCGGTGGAGGCGGTGCGGGACGAGTACAACTGGGACGCCGCGGATGAGGCGCTGGCGCTGGCGGAGGCCAACGGCTTTCCGTTCCGCTACCACGTGCTCCTGTGGGGTAGTCAGCAGCCCGACTGGATCGAGACCCTGCCACCGGAAGAGCAGCTGGAGGAGATCCGCGAGTGGTTTGAGGCGGTCAACGAGCGCTACGGCCAGCGCATCCAGTACCTGGAGGTGGCGAACGAGTTCGACAATCAGCCACCGACGGCCCAGTTCGAGGGCAAATACACCGAGGCGCTGGGCGGGGCAGGGGAGACGGGCTTCGACTGGATCATCAACGCCTTCCGCATGGCGCGCGAGATCTTCCCGCCGAGCGTGCAGCTGATGATCAACGAATACAGCGTCATCAACACCGATGCGCGCACGGAACGGTATCTGCAGGTGGTGGAGCGGCTGCAGGAGGAGAACCTGATCGACGCCATCGGCGAGCAGGCGCACGCCTTCTCCACCACGGGACCAGTGGATGAGATGATCGCACGCATCGATCAGCTGACCGCCACGGGCTTGCCCATGTACCTCACCGAGATGGACGTGGATGGCCCGCCGGAGAACCAGCTGATCAACTTCCAGCGCCTGTTTCCCGCTTTCTGGGAGCACCCGAACATCCACGGCATCACCCTGTGGGGCTATCGCGAGGGGCACTGGCGCACCCAGCAGGAGGCGCCTCTCGTGTACCCCAACGGCGCGGAGAAGCCGGCGCTGCGCTGGCTCAAGGGCTATCTGCGCGGCAATGCGCCGGTGGTGGATGGGCCCACGACGGCAGCCGTGGCGAGCGGCTCGGGCAAGGGCACGGCCGTCGCCACCTTCAGCGTGAGCGGCCCCGACGGCGCGCCCTATCCCGCCGAGAGCAAGATCAGCTGGGGCGTGCTGCAAGGCGCGGGTGAGATGGATCCGTCCTGGGTGCAGTCGCTGGCCTTCGCCGAAGGGAGCGGCCGCCTGGAATTGGTCAGCCCGCTCGAGCCGCGTACGTATAGCGCTCGCGTGTACGTGGACGTCGACGCCACGATCAGCAACTTCTACGACCTCGAGCTCACTGTGGAGTGAGCGCCTGGCGCAGGCGGCGTTTCGGAGCTGAAACCTGCCTGCGCCGCCAGTCGAGCCGTGGTGCTGGCCTTGCCGCCCATCGCGCTCGGTCATGCTGTCGGTGGGCGCGACGGTGGCGCTGCTGGCCGCTGGTAGGGCCGTGCTCTACAGCTCGGCGCTGCGCATCGGATCGGGGTAGCCCGCGGGTGCGCTGTACGTCAGCTCTTCTGCTGCGGTAGGTGCGCCTGCTCCGGCAGCGCCATCAGCCGCCGCTGCAGCGAGCGCGAACGCGCTCGAGGCGGCCCACATTGCCGCCTGTGCGCGCCAGTGACCGCGCTTCCATCGCGCCCGCCTGCAGACAGAACACACGCTGCCACTGTAACAGTGCTCATTCGCTCGAGCAAAGGCGGGTCAGCGAAGACACGGCCTCGCCATCGTGGAACGGCGTGGCATGCCGCCGGTGCCGGACGACGCAAAAAACGCACGCGCGCCGCCCTCGCGCGCTACGGCTGCGGTTTCGAGAGCCGTGCACAGGGGGCCACCCGCTCACCAGTGGCCCAAAGGAGGCACCCCTGATGTCGTCGAAAGTATCTGCGTTCGTAGTGTTGCCGCGCTCAGAGCACCACAAGCGGCGGCCGTACCCACCGTTACGGCGCGCGCTGCCCGCGGTCGCGCTCCTCCTGCTCGCGAGCGCATGCGGCGGTATGGCTGACGAGAGCGAGGTGCACCCAGAGAGCTTAGCCGAGGAGCTGAAGGGCGGTCATCACCCGCAAAGTGGCGAGGCCCTGTTCGAGACAGCGTTCGCCGGTACCAACGGTCGGTCCTGCGCCAGCTGCCACGTGCGAGAAGATCACACTTCGCTCAAGCCCCAGCACGTGGCCGAGTTGCTCGCTGAAGACCCCGATGATCCCCTGTTCAATCGCATCGACGCCGATGATCCGCTGGCGGCGGAGCCCACCTTCGAGCACCTGAAGAAGGGCCTGGTGCGGGTGATGCTGAGCCTGCCCGACAACATGGACATCATCGACTTCGAGGGCAACGTCGTGACCCCGCCAGACCGCAAGATCCAGGTGTGGCGTGCGGTGCCCAGCGTGGAGAACACCGCCATTACCGCGCCCTACCAGTACGATGGCCGCAAGGGCACCTTGCAAGAGCAGGCCCAGGCCGCCATCACCGATCACAGCGAGGGCGGCCCGGTGCGCGCGCGTGATCTGAACAAGATCGCCGAGTTCCAGAAGGAGCTGTTCACGTCCGATCGTGCGCAGAAGGTGGCCAAGAAGCTCGAGCATGTGCCCGTGGAGCACATCCAGCGCCCCGAGCTGAAGATGAAGCTCACGCCGGCTCAGAAGCGCGGTCGCGACGTCTACGATCTTGCCTGCGAGGCTTGCCACGGCGGCGCCACGACCAAGGAGGTCGTCAACCGCACGATCCACGATCTTGCCTTCGTGCAGCTGAAGCCGGACGGCAACGTGCTGTTCGACACCAGCGTGCAGCCGCCGCGCCCGGTGCTGTTGCCGCAGCCCAACAACGAGTTCATGAACGTCGGCTTCGGCAATCTGTCGTACCTGGGCCAGATCTTCGGCGACTTCTTCGGGCCGCGTTTCAACGCCACCGTGGCGCTGCCCCAGTACCGCTATCGCTTCTACACGGACGGCACGCGCACCGTGCAACAGGTGGACCTGCCGCCCCTGCCCGTCACTGCCAGCGGCAGCCCGTTCGACCTGCAGGCGGCGCTGGATGAAAATGGCGCGCCGATCGTCGGCCCCAACTTCTTGCCGCAGCTGTTCTCGACCGACCCCGGGCGCGCCGCGACCACGGGCAACCCCGCCGACTTCGAGGCCTTTGACGTGCCGCAGTTGCGCGGTGTGGCCAACACCGCGCCCTACTTCCATGACAACAGCGCCGAGACCCTGCGCGACGCCGTGGACCTGTACAGCCGCTTCATCTTGCCCTTCTTCGCGCCGCTCAACTTGCCGGCTGTCTTGCCGCCGGAGCCGAACAGCTTCTTCCCCGAGTCGCTGACCCCCCAGCAGAAGGCGGACCTGATGGAGTTCCTGGCGGTACTGTAAACCCCAACCGGGCGCGGCTGGCGCTGCCAGCGCCAGCTGCGCCGCTGATGGAAAAGTCCCTGCCATGTGAAGCGAGGCGCCTTCGGCTTTCGCTTGCCGATCCACCGTGAAACGCCACATGGATTGACGATTGACAACGGCGGCCCTTCGCACATCGTTCGCAGGTGCGAGTGCGACGGCTTTGGGTCGCCGTGGGGCTGCTTGCCTGCGGCGAGGAGAGTAGGTCGGGGCCGACCGGAGGCTCGGGGGCGGCGGAGTCGGTGCCCGCGGAGGATGCCGGTGCCAGCGCTGCACCCCCCTTCGATCTTGCGCGTGAGCTGCTGGGGTACTGGCTCACCGCGAGCCAGGTCGGGGCCTGCCAGCGGTTCGACGAGTACATGCATTTCTTGCCTGGAGGGGTCGGGGAGCGAGTCCTCTTCGATCAGAACGCCTGTCACTACGCGCAGCGCGGCACCTTCATCACGCCGGCGAGCTACCTGCTGGATGGGAACCTGCTCACGTGGATGGCGCCCGGTTCGCTGCGACGATTCAACATCGGGGTGGGTACCCAGAGCGATGGGAAACGGTCGCTAGGGCACCATGCTTACCAGCGTCTGGGGCCGACATCCTGGCGATCCATCTCTCAGGAAGAGTCGTACGACGCCGAAGGAACACTGCAGCGAAGCAACTCGACGGTGGATCTGGTCCTGGACATGCCGCTACCCGACGGCGGCGAGGCGGAGATGCAGGCGTACGTGGACGTCACGCTGGAGACCTTCGATCGCAGTCAAGCCGCCGATCAGCGCACGCGCTTTCAGAGCTGGCAGCAAGAGCTGTCCGCGCACCTGGGGCCGCTGGACGGTGAACAGGTGCTGGTGTTGACCTGGCCGAGCAACGTGCCCCTGCCCAGTGTGCTGCCGCCTTCGCTTCCCATCACGCGCTACGAGCGCGACAGCCTTCTGGACCAGCTGCGGCTGGTCCTGCCGCCCAACCAGCCCGAGTTGCTGCTTCTGGCCTGGTCAGGCTGGAGCGAGCAGGATGCGCCACCACCGCCAGGGACACCACAGCCCTGCAATGGGGACGAAGATCCGCCTTGTCCCTAGCTCGATGCCCCTAGCTCGATGCCCCTGGCTCGATGCCACTGGCGACGGAAGGTAGCCTGGGCGTCAGAAGGGAAAACGTTGCTTCGTAGTGCGCTCGTCATACGGCGATGGGCAGCAGCGCGCGGCACTGCTGGATGCGCCTCAAGAGGCAGCGCTCGACCGGCGTACGGATTCGCCCGTGCAGCTCCAGCACGCTCAGGTAGAGCTCGAGCGCGCCAGGGTTGACTCGCCGCACGTGGTGGAAAGCCCTCTGCACCTCGTCGATGGCATGGCTGGGCAGCAGCCGCCGCATCGCGCAGAAGAGCAAGAACGGGTAGTCGATCCAGCTGCCATCGCCGGTGGCTGCGGCCAGGCGGGCCCCCAGCACCGCGGCCATCTCCGTGTCATCGGCATCCATCGGCCTGCCTGCCTGGGCGTTCTTCAGCAGCACCCGTAGCGGTGCCTCGAGCACCCGCTCTGCGTCCTGCCCCCGGCCCTCGTCCAGCGCGGCCTCGGCCACCTGCGCCAGCAACGCCAGGTGCGTGCCGGGGCGGGTGCAGGCCCGGCGTGTCTGGCTCATCCCCGGCGGTGGCTCGAACACGGGATCGCGCCCGACGAAGGTGCTCGTGGCGGGATGAGCTTCGCGCTCGACCTGCCCCAGCGTGAGGCGATGCTGTTGCACCGCTGCATGCACTGCCCCGAGCAGCTGGTCGCTGCAGCACGGCTTGGTCAGAAAGCGAAACACCCCGCCGTGGTTGATGGCCGCGATGGCGGCCTCCAGATCCGGCACACCCGTCAGCAACAGGCGCGTGGCCGAGGGCAGCAGGCGCCGGGTCTCGGCGAGAAACCGCGTGCCATCGATGCCCGGCATCTTCAGATCGCTGAGCACCACCTGGAAGTCAGGATCCTCCTCCAGGCGCCGCAGCGCTGCGAGGGCGCTGCCCTCGGTGGCGACCTCGAAATCAAAGCCCAAGACTCTATTCAGCCCCTGAAGCAGGTGGGGGTCGTCGTCCACGCACAGGATCCGCGGTGTTCCAAGGCGGTCCTGGGTGGTGTGCGGCAGGGTGTCCCGAGGGGAGAGCAGCTCTGTCGCGGTGGGTCTGGGCTCCGAGGTGTCTCGCATGTCCTTTGAACAGAGGACACCGCGCTTCGTCTACAGCAGACGATCGAGTTCAGTCCCCGTTGAGCCAGCGAACGGCATGCGGCCCGCCACCTTGAATGCTGCGCAAGGGCGCGGCTCGACTGCGTTTCATGGCGCAACGATTCTGAAATTTCAGACGAGTGCGGCGCGCGGCGCAGCCCCTCGGGGTGGCACGCGCGCCACCGGGGCTCACAGCGATCTGCGCGCGGCCAGGGCGACCCCGGTACCCAGCGCCGCGAGCGCAAACACCCCGAGCCACGGGTGCATCTGCGCCTGCGTGTACAGGCTGAGCTTTCTCCCCGAATAGCCGCCTCTGACCGCACTGGCACCGCCAGGGCGATACAGCGCGCCTTCCGCGCTGCGCGCCAGCTTGCCGCCCTGCTGGCTGCGGAAGAGGGTGGCCTCGAACAGTCGATCGGAGAGCCCCGGTGCCCAGCGAGCCAGGCCGATCATGGCCCGCGCACCACCGCCCACCACCAGATCTCTCCGCGGGTGCTGGGCACAATACAGGATGGCCTCGGCGACCAGCTCGGGCGCGTAGACCGGCGGCGGCGGAAGCGGCTCCTGACCGGTGGCGCTCTTCGAGTGCTGAAAGAAGGGCGTGTCGATCGAGCCAGGGCGGATCAAGGTCAGCGAGACCGGAGCGCCCTCCTTCTCCAGCTCCAGCCGCAGCACGTCGGTGAAGCCCGCCACTGCGTGCTTCGCCGCAACATAGGGCCCCTGCAGCGGCACCGGCATGCTGGAGGCTTCGCTGCCGATGTTGATCAGCCCGCCCCCCGACTCGCGCAGATGGGGCAGGGCGGCTCGGCTGCCGTGCACCACGCCCCAGAACGTGACGTCCATGACCCGCCGCATGTCCTCCAAGGTCAGCTCCTCGATGCGCCCGTAGGCGCTGATCCCAGCCACGTTGACCCAGGTGTCGATGCGCCCGAACTCGCGCTGCGCGAGCGCAGCCACTTCCTGCAGCTGCGCCGGCTCCGTGACATCCGCCGGATGGAACGCGGCGCGGCCCTGTGCGGCGCGAATCTCTGCCACTATCTCCTCCAGCTCCTGTGCGCTGCGTGCCGTCAGCACCACCGCTGCTCCACGCCGGGCAGCGAGCAGCGCAGTGGCCCGCCCGATACCGCTCGACGCGCCCGTGATCACCATCACCTGTTCGGACACACTTTTCCGTCGCATGCGTAGTCCTCCTGGTCTCGAAGGCTCGTCCGAGCTGCAATATCGATGCCTCGTCCGGAGCCCCAGGCCTGCCGGCGGCTGGCCCCGCGGTTGCACGGAATGACCGCATGAAGCCACTGCTGGGAGCGCTGAGCATCGCCTCGGGTCTGGCGCTGCAAGTCGCGCCAGACACCTTGACCACCCTGTACGGGTTGCCGCGCCACGCGCCCCTCGCCCGCCTTCTGGGCGCTCGCGACACGGTCATCGGACTCTGGCTGCTGCAGCGTGATGCTCATCGCGGGCTGGTGGGCAGGGCGCTGTCCGACCTGCTCGATTTCGGCCTGATCTGGCGAGAGCGACGCCAGCGGCCGCACAGCCCCTGGAGTCCGGCGCGCCTCACCATCGCGCTCCTCTCGGCCAGCTTCGCTGCCAGCGCGAGCCGCTCCACCCAGGTGCGCTCCCATGTAGCCGGTGGCTCTCGCTGGTGGCCGGCGCTGCTCGTGGGCGGCGCATTTTTTCTCGCTGTGACGGTGGCGCGCAGGGGGCAAGCCAGCGCCCATCAGCGCGGGTGATCCGCTTCGAGCCGTTCGGCGCCGAAGCGCCGAGCGGAGCCGAGCGGTGTCGCTGCCAGCCGAGCCGCTGCCCAGCTCGGGCACTGTCGCGCTCGACCACTGTTGCACCGTGAACCGCGCATGTTCCACGAGGTGGCGGGCGCCTGCACCCTGCACCACAGTGAGCCGAGCGCTGTACCCCGCTGGGTGACGCGCGTGTCAGCGCGGAGCAGTTGCCCGCCGGCGAAGCTCTGTCACCATGTAGGCTCACAACTGAGGGGCGCCACCAAGTCGTAGAGCTGGCGCAGAAAGGTCGATGCGATGATGCGTTCGGTCGCCGTGGGTCTCGTGTCTCTGGCGCTCGTTGCTTGCGGCAGTGAGCCGGCAAACATCGAGCTCTCGCAGCGGGACGCCACCGCTGACGAGTGCCCGAACGGCGGCGTGGTCCTCGCGCTCGACGGGGAGGAGCAGCCCGCGATCTGCAACGGCGCGGACGGGAGAGATGGTACCGACGGCAGCCCGGGTCGCGACGGAGCCCCCGGACCCGCTGGCGCCACCGGACAGACCGGCGCGCCCGGCGCCAGCGCTGCTGACCCCGCCACCCTGCTCGACGCCATCGCCAGCGCCGCCGGCGCCATCGTCATCGTCGAGTGCAACGACGGCGTCGTCGCTGCAGGAGGCAGCGGCACCAAGACCGCGACCGGCACCGTGATCACCGCCGAGCACGTGACCACCGCCATGACCGCCTGCAACATCTACTCGGAGGCGCCCGTGACCCTGCTCGGCACCGCCACCACGATCTCCCAGCGCGGCGCGCGCGACCAGGTCGAGCTCAGCGTATCCTGGACCGCCGCCGGTCAGGCCGTGCAAGGCCTGACCCCCCAGCTCAACGTCGTGCCTGAGCTCGGCGACCTCGTCGCCGTCGTTGGCCACCCCGGCTTGCCCGAGGGCACCCTGCTCGAGCACCAGTACACGACAGGCCGAGTCACAGCCACCAGCCTCGCGTCCACGCTGGCTGCCTCATCCGCCATGTCCACCATGGCCGCCGCCTGGCAATCGAGCTGGTCTACCGATGCAGTCGCGTGGCACGGCAACAGCGGCGGCCCCGTCTTCAACGCAGCCGGCGAGTGGATCGGCATCCTCGTCGGCGGCTTCAACGGAGGCCTGGACAACGCCGGCCCCGACCTGAGCATCGTGCTGCCGCTGTTCTAGCTGTGGTGGCTACTCGACGAAGAGATCAAACAAGATGATGCCATCGACGCACGTCGTGTCCGGAATGTTGAAGTGTTCATCGTGCGTATGGCTCAGGTGATCGTAGAGAAGGTTCGCGGAGTACACCACGTCGTTCTTCGTTCGCTCGAGATCCTGGATCCAGATCTCCAGCCCGGTGTTGGCGGCCAGCGTGCGGTTGGGCAGATCTTCCGTCTGCCAGCGGGTCTCCGTGCCGTTGTAGTACTCGATGCTGCGCACGGTGATCGGATCGTTCAGAAGGTTGCGTACCGCGATGTAGACGTCCTGACAGGTATTGCTGCCCAGCAGAGCCTCCTGCGCTTGACCCAGTGAATCAGCCTCCTCGCTGGCACCCGGCTCGCTCGCTTCGAGCGGCGCCGTACCCGGCTCGCCGCCTTCCAGCAGAGCTTCCTCATCGACGACATCGAGCCCCAGCTCATCGCCCGCCTCACCACCGCAGCCAGTGAGCGCCCCGACCATCGAGAACACCAGGACAACACCCGCGCGTCTGGCGACGAGACACGAACGACTGGAATACGAAGACCTCATGCGCATGCTCCTTCGGCGAACAGAGGCCAGCCCAAGCGCCACCCCCACCGCTCCATCGATTGACGCAGCCGCGTATGACCCGTCGCAATCTGAGCCAAAGAAGGCCGCAGAGGCGGGCACTTTGCGGCGGAGCATGGAACTCGGCGCGACAAAACGGGATGGCGCCTTCGCCCCAGGGGTGCTGGGCGAGTTGAATCGGCAGACAGCGAGCCAGCGCTGATCCTGCAGGGAGAGCTGCCATGGGAGCTGCTCTTTCCCGTGCACGCCCCCCCAGTCTGCAGCTCGCGTCCTAGCGGTAGTCCGCGCTCGCCTCAGCAGGCACCGCGGAGAGAAGCGCGATCGAGACCCCTACTTGAACTGGAAGGCCGCCGCGCGGAGATCCGCGCTGCGCGGATGAACTGTCGGCGCCTGCAATGCAGACTCAACGAGGGAGTGCTTCGCCGTTCGACTGGACGCGGCACGTGAGCCCCAGGTCCTTCCGGCGCGCCCGAGAGGATTCGAACCTCTGACCTACGGCTCCGGAGGCCGTCGCTCTATCCAGCTGAGCTACGGGCGCGTGAGGCGGTAGATAGACCGAGCGCGCAGTAGAATCAACCACGAGGCGGAGAATCGTCCACTTCCGCCCGCGCCGCCCGGCAGTTCGACGTCGCGCCGCATCGTCCGCTCCCGCCCGCGCCGCCCGGTGCGCCCCCTCCGGGAACCCAGCGTCCGCCTCCCCCAAAACCCCGCGCCGCCACTGCGCCCGCTCAGGTCCGCTCCTCAGGTGCCGTGACTCGGGCGCACAAAATGGCGACGGCCCCCGCTTGGGCGGCGGGAGCCGTCTGGCCGTCGCGCCATCGCGTCGGCCTCGGTAGGGGCGGGAGGACACGCCCGCCCACTGCCGTCTTGAAAGGGTCAGCTGTTGCTGGTCTCTTCGAACTCGGCGTCGATCACGTCGCCGCTCTTGCCCTTGCCGTCGCCGCTGGCGCCGGGGGCGCCGTTGCCGCCGCCGGGGGGCGGGGCGCTGCCGGGGGGTGCGCCTGTGCCTTCGTACAGCTTGCTGGCCATGGCGTGGGCTTCCTTCTCCAGGTTCTCCAGCACCTTCTGCACGCGGACGTCATCCTGCTTCTCGACGGCGTCACGGCCGTCGCGGATCAGGTTCTCGATCTTGGCCAGGTCTACGCCGCCAAGCTTCTCCTTGTTCTCGTTGATCTGCTTCTCGAGCGTGTAGCACATGTTGTCGAGCTTGTTGCGGCGGTCGACCTCTTCACGCCGCTGCTTGTCCTCGGCCTCGTGCTTGGCGGCCTCTTCCACCATCTTCTTCACGTCAGCCTCGGACAGGCCGCTGCTGGCGGTGATGGTGATCTTCTGATCCTTGCCGGTGGCCATGTCCTTCGCCACCACGGACAGGATACCGTTGGCGTCGATGTCGAAGGTCACCTCGATCTTGGGCACGCCGCGCGGGGCGGGGGGCAAGCCGTCGAGCTTGAACTTGCCGAGCGTGCGGTTGGCGTTGGCCTGCGCGCGCTCGCCCTGCAGCACGTGGATCTCCACCGAGGGCTGGCTGTCGGCAGCGGTCGAGTAGATCTCCTTCTTCTGCGTGGGGATGGTGGTGTTGCGGGGGATCATCACCGTCATCACGACACCCAGCGTCTCCTCGCCGAGGGACAGCGGGGTCACGTCGAGCAACACCACGTCCTTCACGTCACCGGAGAGCACGCCGCCCTGCACCGCGGCGCCGATGGCCACCACCTCATCCGGGTTCACGCCCTTGTGCGGCTCACGCCCGAAGAACTTCGAAACGGTCTGCTGCACCAGCGGGATGCGGATCGAGCCACCGACGAGCACCACCTCCTGGATGTCGCTCGGCTGCTTCTTGGCGTCGGCCAGAGCCTTGCGCACCGGAGCCATCGTGCGCTCGATGAGCGGCTGGATCATCTGCTCCAGCTTGGCGCGGGTGAGCGTGACCTGAAGGTGCTTCGGGCCGCTCGCGTCCGCCGTGAGGAAGGGCAGGTTGATGTTCGTCTCCAGCTTGGACGACAGCTCGATCTTGGCCTGCTCCGAGGCGTCTTTCAGGCGCTGGATGACCATCTTGTCCTTGCTGACGTCGATGCCGGATGTCTTCCGGAACTCGGTGATCAGCCAGGCCATGATCTCGTTGTCGATGTCGTCGCCGCCGAGGTGCGTGTCACCGTTGGTGGAGATCACCTGCACCACGTTGTCGCCGACCTCGAGGATCGAGATGTCGAACGTACCACCGCCGAAGTCGTACACGGCGATGACGTGGTTGTTGTCCTTGTCCAGGCCGTAGGCGAGCGCGGCGGCCGTCGGCTCATTGATGATGCGCTTGACGTCGAGACCGGCGATCTTGCCGGCGTCTTTCGTGGCCTGGCGCTGCGAGTCGTTGAAGTAAGCGGGCACGGTGATCACCGCTTCGGTGACCGGCTCACCCAGGTAGTCTTCAGCGGCCTTCTTCAGCTTCTGCAGGACCTTGGCGCTCACCTCGGGCGGCGCCATCTCCTTGCCGCGGACCTTCAGCCAGGCGTCGCCGTTCTTGCCTTTGACGATCTCGTAGGGAACGCGCTTGTCGCTCTCGCTCAGTTCGTCAAAGCGCCGGCCGATGAACCGCTTGGCGGAGTACACCGTGTTCTCGGGGTTGGTCACCGCCTGGCGCTTCGCGATCGTGCCGACCAGGATCTCGCCCTTGTCATCCCACGCAACGACGGAGGGGGTGAGACGCGAACCCTCTTCGTTCACGATGACCTTGGCTTCCTTGCCGTCCATGATGGCCACGACGCTGTTGGTCGTTCCCAGGTCTATTCCAATGATCTTACCCATTTGCTTTGAGTCTCCTCGTCGGTCGCGGGGTGCTGCCCGGCAGACGTAAATGCCTATTCCCCCCTCGGGACGCGGGCGCCCAGTTCGGGGAAGGAATCAGAAATGAAGTGCCCCTCACGGGCGATCGGCCTGCCGAGTTGTCTCGCGATCGGCCTCAGCGTGCGGGCAAATTAACCACCACTTGAGCAGGGTCAACTGCTCCCGGCCCGCCCGGTCGGATTTCTCGCGGCACAATTTCTTCAGCGAGGGAAACCGCTACGCTTGACACGTCGGGGCTCCTGGCTACCCTGCCGTCCTCCTCTGGGGCCGTAGCTCAGCTGGGAGAGCGATGCGTTCGCAATGCATAGGTCAGGGGTTCGATCCCCCTCGGCTCCACAAGACACTCCTCCGACACAGCAACTCACCAAACCAACCTCCGCCGCACTGAAGCCGCCTTCCGCGCGTGGTCCAACAGGCTCCACGCCCGCCCGTGTGAGGTGGCCGCAAAGCTCACGCTGGCAAGCTCCGCGCGAGCTCACGGCGGCGGAGGCAGCGGCAAGCGCCAGCGAAGCCGCAGCGTCGGCAACGGCGCGCAGCCGACAGCAGCGGCGGAGGCAGCGGCAAGCGCCAGCAGCTCACCGCCTGCGAGCTCACACCCCGAGAGCTCCGCGAGCCCCGCGCTGGCTCAGGCCTGACCGACGACGCGGGTGGTGAACGCAATGGGGGAGGTGCCCGCGCGGCGATACGCCTGCGCCCACATATCCTCGAGCGAGACATCGAAGACGAGCGACGCCTCGGCGCTCACCGGCAACCAAGAGCCCCGCGCGATCTCTCGCTCCAGCTGCGACGGCTCCCAGCCGGCGAAGCCCATCACCCCGCGCAGAGACTTGGGGGCTCGCCCCTGCAGGATCGCCTCCAGCACCTTCTGCGAAGGCGAGGCCGTGATGCCGAAGCCCACGTCGAACTGATCCGGGATGGCGTGCAGCCGCTCTTCAGTGCGGTACAGCAGCCACACCTGCTCGCGCCCTACCGGGCCGCCCAGATAGACGCTGTAGCCGTTCGGCGCGTGGTCACACTCCAGGCCCGCATGTGTGGCCAGCTCCGACAGGGACATGACCCGCTCCCCGTTGATGACCCAGCCAAAAGCCCCATTCTTTCCGTGAGACGCGAGCAACACCACCGAGCGATCGAAGTTCGGATCCTCCAGCGGCGGGGCGGCGATGAGCAGACCAGGGGCCAGCACGGACATTCCCCGAAGGGTAGGACCTAGCCCTGCGTTCGTCGAGCTTTAACCCGCAAGGTCCTCAAACTACTGAACTTAAGCAGCTGAAAGCGCCGCCCGTAGTTTCCACTGATGAGCCTGAAGAACCTGCTCACCGTCAAAGAGGTCGCCGCCTTGCTGCGGGTCTCGACGCAGACCCTGTACAAGATGCTGGAACAGGGCCAGATTCCGGCGGTCAAGGTGGGCAGTCAGTGGCGCTTCGACGGCGACAAGATCAAGACCTGGATCGATAGCCAGGGCGACGCCCGCGCCTCCGGCGACAACTGAGCCCCACCCGAGCGCCCCCGCGCTCCCGCCCCTCCGCTAGAAACCAACTCGCCACAGCCCAACGTGCGCCCCACTCGCCGCTCCCTCCAGAGCGAATTGAGAGAAGGGGCTCGGCACCCAGCGGACCCCGCCGCCCGCCAGAATGTGCCCTCCAAACGCTCCCCCTCAGGCGTACCCGTGCCCTTGCCCGACTCCACGCGGCAACGGGAACCGGAGCCCCGCCGACACCCCCGCGCGAGTGCGCGAGTGCAGACAGCTTCCTCAACCCAACCGAGAACGAAGCCACCAGCAAAGAACGCAAGCGGGGTTGGGGCCCCGCGCGCAGCGCGAGTCCGCGAGCGGAGGCGGGGGAGGGGGCCCCTCGGGATTCACTCCCGAGGGGAGGGGGAGCTGCCTCAGCTCCCCCGGAAAACTAGGTCGTGTAATCGGCGTTGATATGCACGTAGTCCGTCGTCAGATCGCAGCCCCACGCTACGGCTTGATTCGTGCCGAGCATGCCCAGATCCACGCAGATGTGGACCTCTGCCGCGTCCATGCTCTTGCGCAAGGCCGCCTCGTTCTGCGCGGCGAAGCTGCCGTCAGCGTAGCCGAGCACGCCGTTCACGCTGACGCTGATGCGCTCGGTGGAGAGCTCGGCGCCGGAGCGCCCCGCGGCCATCAGGATGCGTCCGATGTTCGGATCGCGACCGGTGACCATGGTCTTGACCAGGGGCGAGGAGACGATGGTGTGGGCTGCCTTGCGGGCGTCCGCGTCGGAGCGTGCGCCCAGCACCTCGACCTGAATCAACGTGCGAGCGCCTTCGCCGTCGCGCGCCAGCTCGCGCGTCAGCTCCTCACACAGCGCGTGCACGGCGTCGTGCAGCGGGCGCGCGGCGGGGTGCCCCTCGACGATCGGATCGCCGCCGGCTTCGCCGCTCGCCAGCCAGAACAGCGAGTCACTCGTGGAGGTGTCGAGATCGATGTTGAGCATGTTCAGCGAACGATCGGCGACGTGCTTCAGGGTGAAGGCGGCCCAGTCCGCGCCGACGGGCGCGTCGGTGGTCAAGAAGCAGAGCACCGTGGCCATGTTCGGGTGTGCCATTCCGGAGCCCTTGGCGGTGCCGCCGACGGTGTAGGTGCGGCCGCCGACCTCGAAGCGGACGGCGCGCCGCTTGATGACGCGATCGGTGGTGAGGATGGCCTGGCTGAACGCCAGCCCACCCTCCACGCTGGGCTTGATGGCCTGGATGCCCTGACGCACCCGGTCGAGCGGCAGCGGCCGCGCGATCACGCCGGTGGAGGCCACCAGCACCTCACGCTCCTGGAGGCCGAGGTGCTCGGCTGCTGCGCGCGCCATCGCGCGCGCGTCTTCAATCCCGCGCGCGCCCATGGCCACGTTGGAGCAGCCGGAGTTGACGACGATGGCGCGCGCACGGCGATCCGCCAGGTGATCACGGCTGACCGTGACCGGAGCCCCGCAGACCCGGTTGGTGGTGAACAGCGCCGTGGCCACGCAGCTGCGCCGCGCCACGAGCAACCCCACGTCCTTCCGATCGCCGGGATCGCCGAACTTCTTGATGCCGGCGTACGTGCCGCCTGCCTCGAAGCCGAGCGGGGTGGTGACGCCACCGTCTGGGACAAAAGCGTGACTCATGGTCGCGTTTCTTAGCTCCTACAGGTGGGTTATGCAGCACTATTTGTGCGCGCGCCGACCCCACGGCGGCCGCCGGAGAAACCTTTCAGGAGTGGTGTGCCGGCGCCGTTCTTCCCGTTGTGGCTGCGTCCGTCACTGGCCAGGGAGCATCGCGGAGCTCGCCGCCGGGAAGCTCCGCTGGGCATGAGGTGCCCGCGGCTCCGGCTGCGCCCGCCGCGCCCGCCGTTCCGGAGCGACCGGTCCCGCGCAGCCGCCACTCGGCCGTGCTCAGCGCGGTACGCGCGGAGGAAGAGCCGGCTCAGGCGCAGCCGCAGTCCGACATCCACACCGTGTTGATCGCCGAGGATGACGCCGTCTCACGGCGCCTGCTCGAGCAGGCGGTGCACAGCTGGGGCTACACCACCATCTCCGTCACCGATGGCGCCAGCGCGCTGGCCAAGCTGAGCGCGGTCAATGGGCCACGGCTGGCGATCCTCGACTGGGAGATGCCGGGGCTGAGCGGGCCGCAGGTGTGCCGGATCCTGCGCGCGCGCACGGCCAGTCCGTACATCTATCTGGTGCTGCTCACCGCGCGCACCGCTCGCGAGCACCTGGTGACGGGGCTGGCATCGGGCGCCGACGACTACGTGCTCAAGCCGTTCGACCCGATGGAGCTGCAGCTGCGCGTGCGCACCGGGCAGCGCATCGTGGAGCTGCAGCACGAGCTCCTGGCGGCTCGCCAGGAGCTGGAGCGGCGCGCGAACCACGACGCGCTCACCGGCGCGGCCAACCGCGGCGCGGTGCTGAGCAAGGTGGAGAGTGAGGCAGCGCGCGCCGCGCGCCAGGGCTCACACTACTGCCTGATCTTGTTTGATCTCGACTTCTTCAAGCGCATCAACGACACCCATGGCCACCGCGCCGGTGACATCGTGCTGAAGGAGGCGGTGCGCCGGGCGCAGATCGAGCTGCGCCCGTACGACGTGCTGGGGCGCTACGGCGGCGAGGAGTTCATGGTGCTCTTGCCCGGCTGTGAGCTGCGCGCAGGGCAGGTGGTGGCCGAGCGGCTGCGCACGTGCCTGGCGGAGTCGCCCTTCGTGGTGGATAGCCACAAGCTGACCGTGACCGCCAGCTTCGGCATCGTGTGCTCGGCGCAGCCGCACACCTCGCTGGAGATGCTGGTCGACGCCGCCGACAGCGCGCTGTATCGGGCCAAGGCCAACGGCCGCAACCGCATCGAGCTGGCCAAGGCCCAGAGCAGCAGCCCGCCCGTCTCGCTGCGCGGCTCGGCGGGTACTTCTTCGCAGGGCGGGCCGCGGCGGCTGAGCTTTGCGATGCCGGATCCGGAGCTGCCCGTGAGCGAGCACGCCTCCTCCGCGACGGGGGGCCCGCCCACGATGAACCCGGTGTTCGATCGCAACGTGCTGGCGCAGGTCCAGGATCTGATCGACGACGGCTCGAACTTCCTGGAAGATCTGTTCAACAAGTACCTGTCCAACGCGGCCACCGCGCTGGAGCAGCTCAAGTCGCCGCTGCCCGCCGATCAGCGGCGGCGGGTGGCCAACACCCTGCGCGGTGCGAGCCTCAGCATCGGCGCGGCCGGCGTGGCCGACGCCTGCCGGCGCATCGAGCGCGGCCTGCGAGCTCAGCCCGACGCGGATACCACGGCGTGGGTGGAGCTGCTGGAGGGGCAGATCGAGCGGGTGCGCGAGCGCTATCCGCTCGAGATCGTGCGCATGGCGAGCCGCTCGAGCCACCGGGTGCAGCAGCAACGCTGAAGCAACGGCCACCTGCCGCCTGCAGCGCGCGGTGGCAGTGTCCTAGCTACAGCGCGGCGCGCGTGGGGGCCGAGGTCGTTCAGTTGTCGCGCAGCTTCAGCAGGGGAAGCCGGATCGTCACATCTTCATCGACACATACGCCGAGCTTGCAGATCCTGTCGAGATTGAAGTCCGTGTAATCGAAGGCGAAGGTAGCATTGGTGATCTCGTAGTCGCTGGCTGAGATGCGCCGGGCGCGGTACGTCACGACGACCTGCCGCGTGACACCGTGCAAGGTGAAGCTGCCCCTCGCGGTGTCGGAGATGGTCGAGCCCGAGCTCGGGAAGACCAACTCGGACTCGGCGATCACGAGACGGGCATTGGGGAAGCGCGCAACCTCGAACTCCTCTTCAAACGCCTTGTCGCGCAGGCCCATGTCGAGTTGTCGCAGGTCGCTGACCAGCGTCAGGTTGCCGTTGGCGTGCGACACCGTCAAATGTGTGCTCGTCCCACCGAATGGGCCTACCGTGTTGTCACTGGCCTCCACCGTGAGGGTTACAGGGCCATTTCTCTGCAGCGCTGCCTGGGCGAGGGCGCCCGCGGTGAGCAGAGCGGTGGCGAGGAGATAAACGCGACGACGGACGTGTTTGCTCATTGCGGCTCCTGAGTGCAGCCGAACTGCGGCTGCGGCTTTGGGCCATCTGTCGTGCGCTGGGCGCGGGCTACTTCAACGACACGATGGCGTTCTCGACTTTCGCCTCGTCACCGGGGCGGAAGCCGGCGTGGACGTAGCGGACGAGCCCGTTCTTGTCGACGATGAACAGCGTCGGCATGCCGCCGATGCGGTAGCGCTGGGCCAGGCTCTTGTCGCCGTCCCACGCCACGGGGAAGCTGGCCCCTGTCTCCTGGATGAAACGGTCGATGCCGTGATCCTCGTCATCCTCGGAGATGGCGACCACGACCACGTCATTGCCGTGGCGATCGGCGAGCGCCTGATATTGCGGGAACGACAGGCGGCAGGGCTCACACCAGGTGGCCCAGAAGTCCACCAGCACGACCTTGCCGGCGTAGGCGCTCAGGTTGGCCGAGCCGCCCTTGCGGGCAGCCAGGTTGAAGTCCGGAGCAGGCTCGCCGCGCAGCGGATGATCGCTGTCGGGCAGCGCCGCCGCGCCCCGGCCTGCGCCCGGTGCGCAGGCCGCCAGTAGCAGCACGCCAAGCCCCCGCCCGAGCAGCCAGCGGCGGCTCGCGCCGACGCTGTTTCCGCCGTCATTCCGTGCAACATCCCCCCGCTCCCGCTCTGCTCTCACCACGCTCTGGGACTAGCAGCTCACAGTGGTGCTCGCAAACGAGCGGCAGGCGCGCGCGATAGCTTCGTGTCAGGGTGTGGGACGCTGCCTTCCGTCCCGCGCAGCCTGAACACCCGGGGGTTGGCTGCTCAGCGGCCGTTGAACACGGGCCGGCGCTTCTCGGCGAAGGCCGCCAGCGCCTCCAGCCGATCTTCACTCGTCAGGCATGCCTCGTAACAGCCGAGCTCAAACTCGAGGCCGGCGTCCAGATCCAGGCGATCGGCGGCGCGCAGCGCACGCAGGGCCGCGCGCTGCGCCAGCGGCGCTCCGCGAGTGATGGGCTCGATCCAGCGCAGCGCGTCTGCCAGCAGCTCGCCCGCCACTGGCGCCGGTGCGGTGCCCGCCACGCGATGCACCAGCCCGATGCGTAGCGCCTCGCTCGCGTCGATGCGCGTGCCGAGCAGGATCAGCTCGCGCGCCTTGGCCGCGCCCACCACCCGCGGCAGATACTGCGTGCCGCCGGCCGCGGGAATGATGCCCAGGCTGGTCTCCGGCAGGGCAAAGCTGGCGTGTGCGGCGGCCACGCGCAGATCACACAGCAATGCCAGCTCCAGCCCGCCGCCGAGCGCGGCGCCATTGATGGCAGCCACGGTGGGCACCGGGCACGTGGAGAGCCAGCCCAGATCACTGCGGTAGCGCAGCAGCTGCGCGCGCACCTGATCCAGGCTCATCTCGCGCCGCTCTTTCAAATCTGCACCGGCGCAGAAGGCAGCCGTGCCACTGCCCGTCACCACCACCGCGCGATCCTCCGCGCTCAGGTGCTGGCGGAAGACGTCGCCAAATGCCTGAATTGTGGCCAGATCGAGCGCATTACGCCGCTCCTCCCGCTGGATGGTGAGGATGAGCGCGCCCTCCTGGCGGCGGATCTCGAGCGGTCCCACGTGCATGGCAGCAATATAGCCTTTCCTGCAGGCCGGCCGCGACTAAAGTGCCAGAGATGGCGACGCTCAGCGGCGAAGTCCAGCGCGTTACCTTCGAGAACGAAGAGACGGGCTTCCGCGTGCTCAAGCTTACCCCGTCTTCACCGCTGGCCTCGGGCAATGGCAGCGCGCCTGCGGACGGCGAGCAGCCGCTGTTCGGCAACGCCCGTCGTGCCGCTGGCTTCGGCAGAGCCGCGCCTCCGGGCAGCGTCTCGGTGGTGGGGGTCTTTGCGCCCGTCGCGCCGGGCAGCCTGGTGCGTGTCACCGGTGACTACGTGGAGGATCCGCGCCACGGGCGGCAGTTTCGCGCCGACTCGCTGGTGGTGCTGGCGCCGGAGACGCTGGACGGCATCGAGCGCTACCTGGGCTCGGGCGTGATCCCGGGGCTGGGCCCCGGCTTTGCCAGGCGCATCGTGGAGACCTTCGGGCTGAGCACCTTGCAGATCCTGGACGGCGACAGCAGCAAGCTGCGCCAGGTGCCGGGGCTCAAGGGCCGCCGGCTGGAGCGCATCCAGCGCGGCTGGGCCGAGCAGCGCCGGCTGAGCAACGTGATGTTGCTGTTGCAGACGCACGGCGCCTCGCTCAGCCTGGCCAACCGCATCGTGCAGAAGTACGACGATCGCGCGGCGCTGATGGTGGAGCGCCATCCGTACCGGCTGGCGATCGAGGTGCAGGGCATCGGCTTCAAGACGGCCGATCGCCTGGCGCAGTCGCTGGGCCTGAGCCGCGATCATCCGGAGCGAGTGCAGGCAGGGGTGTTGCACGTGCTGGGCGTGCTCTCGGAGTCCGGGCACGTGTATGCGACGCGCGCCGAGCTGGCGGTGCAGTGTGCGCAGCTGCTGGAGGTGGACGAAGGGCACGTGGCCGCGGGCATCGATGCGCTGTGGGCGGCCGAGCGCGTGGTGGTGGAGGGCGACGCCGTCTATCTGAGCTACCTGCACCGCGCAGAGGTGGAGGTGGCGCGGCACCTGCTGCGCCTGCTGGGCGCCCCGGGGCGCGAGCTGCCGCACTGGCAGCGCGCGGTGAGCGCGTTCGAGCAGGCCTCGGGCTACACGCTCTCACCCGAGCAGAAGAGCAGCGTGGAGAGCGCGGCGCGCGAGAAGGTGCTGGTCATCACCGGCGGACCGGGGGTGGGCAAGACCACGATCGTGCTGGCCGTGCTGAAGCTGTTCGAGCAGGCGCGGCTGGAGGTCAAGCTGGCCGCACCCACCGGGCGCGCCGCCAAGCGCCTGGCAGAGTCCACGCGCCAGCCGGCGCTCACCATCCATCGCCTGCTGGAGTATGAGCCCCACCTGCACTCCTTCCGGCGCGACCAGGACAGCCCGCTCGAGGCTCAGGCCGTGGTGGTGGACGAGGCCTCGATGGTGGACGTGCAGCTGGCGCACGCGCTGCTCTCCGCGCTGCCCAGCTCCGGGCGGCTGGTGCTGGTGGGGGATGTGGATCAGCTGCCCTCGGTGGGGCCGGGCGCCTTTCTGCACGACGTGATCGAGAGCGGCGTGGTGCCCACGTTGCGGCTCGAGCGCATCTTCCGCCAGAGCGAGGCCAGCAGCATCGTGCGCAACGCGCACGCCATCCTGCAGGGGGCCGAGCCGCTGAGCGATGAGGCGGACGGCGAGCACGCGGAGTTCTTCGTGATCCAGAAGCGCGACTCGGACGAGGCCGCCGAGGTGATCCGCCAGCTCTTGACCCGGCGCATCCCGCAGCGCTTTGGCCTGGATGCGCGGCGCGACATCCAGGTGCTTTCGCCCATGCACCGCGGCGCCGCCGGCACCATCGCGCTCAACCGCGTGCTGCAGCAGTCGCTCAACCCCGGCCAGCGCGGCATGGAAAGCCGCGGCGAGCTGCTGTGCCCGGGCGACAAGGTGATGCAGATCCGCAATGACTACGACAAGGAGGCCTTCAACGGCGATCTGGGGCGGGTGACGGAGGTCGACCCCGACGCGGGCCGCATCAGCGTGGAATTTGACGGACGGGTGGTGCGCTACGTGGGCAAGGAGATGGACGCGCTGCGGCTGGCGTACGCCACCAGCATCCACAAGAGCCAGGGCAGTGAATACCCGGCCGTGGTGATCCCGCTGCAGACCAGCCATTTCCCCATGCTGTCGCGCAACCTGCTGTACACGGCGGTCACCCGCGCCAAGCGCCTGTGCGTGCTGGTGGCCGATCCGCGCGCGCTGCGCATCGCGCTGGGGGAGCTGCGGCGCGAGCGGCGCTCGACCGGCCTGGGGCAGCGGCTGCGCGCGGGGCTGGCGCTGCCGGAGCGAGGGCAGGCGTGAGGCCGGGCGCCGCTCGGGCGCTGGCAGCAGCGTGTTGCATCGTGCTCTGTCTGGCGGCTGCCGGCTGCGCGCCGCGCGAGCAGCCACGGCTCCCCGCCTTGCGGGCGCCAGCCGCGCCGGAGCCGCCGGCTCGGCTGGCTGCGGAGCCCGGCATCTGGGAGTACCGGGTGCGCGCCAGCGCGGGCGCCGAGGAGCTGGAGGTGCTCGCCACGTTGCCGCGCGGGGTGCCGGCCGAGCTGCGGCTGGATCGCTTTGCGCACCCGTTCCTGCGCGAGCTCGAGCTGCGCACCGAAGCGGGCTGGCGCGCGCTGCCCGCGCAAGGGGCGAGCTGGCGCATCAGCGAGTGTGCCGAGCGCGGCTGTCAGCTGCGCTACCGCTACCTGCTGGGCGAGGCGGCACGCCAGATCGATCGCTACGGCTACGCGGCGCTGCGCGGCGGCGTGCTGCTGGCGCCGCCCTCCACCTGGCTGTTGCACTCGCGGCAGTACAGCGGCGGTGACCGCTACCGTTTGTACGTGGACGCGCCCGGCCTCGAGTTTGCGAGCGGCGTGTGGACCTCGCCCCGGCGCGACGGCAGCCTGGAGGCGCCCGCGGAGCTGCTGTTTCAGGCGCCGTACTCCGGCTTCGGGCGCTTCCGCCGGCAGCGGCTGCCGGTGGCGGGCGGCGTGATCGACCTGTGGGTGGCCCTCGACGGCGGCGAGCTGGCGCTCTCCGCAGAGCAGCTGGCGGCCGCGGTGAGCGAGTGCGCGGGCGTGCTGCAGGGCTATTTCGGCCGCTTTCCGGTGCCGGAGCTGGCGCTGATCGTCGTGCCGGCAGCGGGTGACGATCTGTCCGGCATGCAGCTCGGCAATGGCGGCGCCAGCATCCTCCTGTTTCTGGGCCGCTCGGCGACGAAGATCGGGCCGCGCCACGACTGGGTGCTGGTGCACGAGATGTTTCACCTGGCGCTGCCCACCCTGGTGCGCCGCCACCTGTGGCTGGCAGAGGGCCTGGCCACGTACCAGGAGCCGCTGGCGCGCGCGCGCCTGGGCTACGTGAGCGAGCGCGCGCTGTGGCGCGAGCTGCTCATCGGCATGCGCAAGGGCTTGCCACTCGCACACGACGGCGGGCTGGACGGCACGCGCAGCTGGGGCCGCACGTACTGGGGTGGGGCGCTGTTCTTTCTGCTCGCCGACTTGCAGATCCGCCACGAGACGGGCGGGCGCTACAGCCTGGACGACGCCATCCGCGGCATCCTGGCCGCGGGCGGCGACACCTCAGTGCGCTGGACGGCGCTGGAGACGCTGGCCGCCGGCGATCGCGCGATCGGCGGCCACGTGCTCACGGAGCTGTACCGAGAGCACGCCGCCAGCGCGGTGGCGGTTGACCTGGACGCGCTGTTCCGGCGGCTCGGGGTGGGCTTGCGCCGGGGTGAGGTGGTGTTCGACGACGCGGCGGAGTGGGCGGCGCTGCGCCGTGAGCTGACGGCGCAGCGCGCGGCCAGCGCTCCCGCTCAGGGGCAGTCCGGGTTGGCCTCGCCCGGGGTGCCGAAGTCGCCGTTGTAGGAGGTCACTCCGTCGCACCAGTTGCCGGGGCGATCGTTGGCGGCCGGGTCGTGCGCGCTGCGCGACAGGCTGAGGCTGTGCCCGGCAGCGTTGGGCAAGGCGGCGGACTCGATCAGCACCTGATCCAGCACTTCGCCCGCGCAGGCCACCGCCAGGGTGAACGCGCCGCTGTTGGGCAGGGTGATGCCCGAATACAGCACGTCCGGGGTGAAGCCGGGCGTATCGCCGTTGGCGAAGGTGAGATAGCCGCCGGCAGCGATGCTGAAGCCGCCATCGAGCGGCAGCTTCTGCTCGTCGCGCCGCAGCTCGCAGCCGTCCAGGTCCATCGCCTGGGTGCCGCCGTTGTACAGCTCCAGCCACTCGCCGTCCGCGTCCGGCAGGACCTGCGGATTCTTCATCAGCTCGGAGAAGAGCAGGCGCGGCGCACCTTGACCATCGACCTCGATGGCGACCCGCACCTCGCCACCGCCCAGGTTGCCGCCGGGCTGCTCGCCGTCCGCGGTGCGGAACTGATACGTGACGGTGGTGAGCTCGCCGGTGCGGATGCTGAAGTCGATGGGATTGCTCGACACCAGCTCCGCCGCGACCGGCTGCGCGCCGGCCGCGCCGCGGCGCACCAGCTGCCAGCCGGGCAAGAGCTCCGCGCTGTATTCGCCCGCCGGCAGCGCGCGCTGCAGGCTATCGCCGTCGGGCGCGTCGGCGCTGCTCAGCTCCAGCTGCGCGGCGCCGCCGAGCGCGAAGGTGGCGCGCTCCAGCCGGTAGCGCGCCTCACCGATGCCGCTGGTCAGCCCGAGGCGCAGCTGCCCGATGGGCAGCTCCGGCAGATCGGAGCAAGCGAGCGCGGCGCAGCAGCAGAGCAGGGCAGAGAACGAGAGTCTGGGCATGTGACGTCCTTTCGTGACGCCAGCCCCTCAGCAACCTACATGCCGGCGCGGCGCGCGCGCGCCAGCGCGGCGCCGCGGCAGAGATCCTGCGCTGGCGCTCGCGGGCGGCGGCGCACGCCGCTGGCGAGCGCCAGGGCTCGCCACGGCGCTGGCGAGCAGCGCCCCGAGGTGCCGGCGGGGGACGTGTGCCTGAGGCCCGGCCCCCGATCCCGACCAGCAGCGGGCTGCGCCGCGCCGGCTTTCGCGCGGCTCAGCGCAGGATCGTCTGGCAGCCCAGCTGCAGGCTGATGGTGCCCTTGGCGGCGGCCTTCACCTGCTCGCAGATGTTCGGGCAGACCTGGATGGCGGTGGGCTTGCGCTGCAGCGGATCGACGTCGTAGTGCCAGCCGTCGGGGCTGCCGGCGCAGCCCGCGGCGTCGCGCACGAAGCCGAGCTGGCGGGTGGTGGCGCCGTCGTCGAACTCGAGGTTGACGCGGAAGTAGTCGAGCTGCGCGTCGGTCTGCGGGATCTTGAACTCGCACGCCAGCTGCCCGCTACGGATGGCGCGCAGCGCGTCCAGGAACTGCTGCTCCACCTCGCCCGTGCTGTCGATGAAGGACGCCTGCTGCGTGCCGCCGGCCTGGGCGATGGCATTGGTGTTGTTGATGCTGGCCTGTTCGCCGGGCTGGAACACGCCGATCACGAAGGTGCGGATGGGCACGTCGGCGTCCACGCCCTCGCGCGCGATGCTGAGCACCTGGTTGATGGTCTCGGTGCCGCCGGTCTGCTGCTGCACCCCGCACTCGGTGGGCAAGCCGTCGGTGGCGAGCAGGGTGGCGACGGTCTGATCGGGGTGATCGATGGCCCACTGCCGCGCGTAGTCGATCGAGCCCTGCAGCGCCGGCACGGTCGGCGTGAGGCCCTCCGGCAGCTTCTCCTGCAACACGCGATCGATCAGCTCCAGGTTCTCCCCGACGGTGGCGATGGGCACTGCAGGCGTGCCGTAGCGCGCCGGATCGCAGGAGGTGGCGTTGGTGCAGGTGCGCTCGAAGTTCTGACACGTGCCCATACCCGCCCCGCACGTGCCGGCGCCGTCGAGGATGCAGGCCAGGGGCGCGGCGGGATCGGAGCGCGAGCACAGACCAAAATCCACGCACGGGTTCACGCTCGGGCCGCCGGGGCAGTCCGCGTTGCTGCGGCACAGCTGGATGGTGGTGCCGTTGCGGCAGGTGGAGAGGAAGCAGGGCCCGCCGTCATCCCCGCAGTCGGCGTGGCTGGTGCAGACGAAGTTTCTCACCCCGGGCTTCAGCAGCGGAAAGAACTGCATGCCCAGCAGCAGATCGCTGTTGCGCGTCTCGACCAGGA